>NZ_CP025815.1:1853010-2161845 GCF_003352045.1 Sulfitobacter sp. JL08 | reverse complement strand
GCCACTACTACTTTAAATTGTGGTAGCGGCGTTTGGCGCGCACGAGTTTCCTGGGTTGGGGGCAGTGCACTGGAATACCCCACCGTATGTCCGGCCACTGAATTTGGCGAACGTTGCTACCACCCCATGAACCCCACTCAAAGGCTACTCGACGCGCCCAGGTGCGGCGCCAAGGCCAAGTACACTCGCTAGCGTTGCCGTTGCCCTGCCGCTACTGCCATTTGGCATAGGCGGTCTTGGCTTCATTGGTCGTCGTAAAAGTAAGTCACAAAAGAATGCCGCCTCATAGAGGTGATCCCTTTTGGCTTTGGCTTTGGCTGTGAAATGGGATAGGTGCTGGATATCGGCTGGCTGCAAAGCGTGGGTGCGACTGGCGTGCCTGAACCGACTATTCTCAACTTCAGCGTGGTATTTTATGTGGTATTAATCGATATGCAATAAGTTTTTATTATATTTATCAAGTACTTAAGGCATAATCATTGCGGACACGCCCTCCGCCACCCACATAACCCATTGTAATTATGTGATAATTTATCAAAATTCTGTCCGATTTTCCCGCGATTTTGCGGGATTTGAGTCGTGCTGAGACGGGATTTCTGCTGATTTTCGCGGGCATTTGCGTGGTTGTCTCAGTTGGCTGGTTTGGACGGTGGGGTTTGGCGGGGAATTCCCTGTTAACAGGGAATTTACAGGGAATTTTTTCGATTTCGGCCTGTTTGAGTGGTTTTGGCGTGAATAAAGCGCTGGCATTACAATAGGTTAGAAGGAGAATTCCCTAAGATATGGAACAGGGAATTTTCTGACCCTTAACAGGGACTTTTCGCGGGCGAACAGGGATTTTCAGGGACGGAACAGGGAACGGGGTTGCAGGGGCGTTCGGGGTCAGGATTTTGCGTCAAACCCGAACAGGACCTCCTGAGCGTTCCAGTCCCGTGGCATGCGCGATCTGATCAGGGTTTCCAGGGTCAGAGATACCGGCTGGGTGCCGTCGATGATGGCTTTCTGGATCCGGGGAGCGAGGAAGGCCAGGAGCATGATGCGCGAGACATAGCTGTCGGACTTGTTGGCCTGCATCATGACCTCCCGGATCGAGGCACCTGCCTTCATGTGTCTCACCCAGGCATGCGCATTGCGCAGGGCGCGGATCATGGTTTTGTCGGGTACGGGCTGGAAGCTGCCCGCGATAATCTTCATCTCCGCCCCGCGTCGCCGGCAATGGAACGGGGCCTTGATGCGCAAAAGGGCGGGTGCGGGTTCACCCTCCTGCAGCTCCAGCGCATTCGAAAGCGCCGCCGCACACAGCGTGATGCCGAGCCTGTCTTTACGGATCGTGCCGCTGTCGATCAGAGGTGCCGCCTGGCGTATGCCTTCGTGTTCAATGCGTGCCGCCAGACTGTGTGCCCGCGCCGAGGCGTCCTGCAGCACCACGACATCCTTCGCAACGATGACCTCGTGTCTCTCGGCTGCGCGTGTCAGGCTGTCCTGAATGGCGCAGGCCACGGCGGCTTCAAATGCCTTGGCCGGCAATCGCCAGCCTGCAGGGTCCGGCTTTCCCGAGACCAGTCGGTTTGAGACATAGTAGCGATGACGACGATTGCCTTTCTTCGTGTGCGACGGTGTCAGGATGTCGCCGGTCTCGTCGCGGAGCTTGCCGAGCAGCGGCGCTTCGGCATTCAAGGCATGGGGGTGGGGGCCATTCGCTGTTTTGCTCCCGCGCTTGCGCATCGCCGTGGCTTCCAGCTTTGCCTGCACCCGGTCCCAAAGGGCCTGGTCGATGGTGGCGGCATGCAGGCCGGGGAACGATCTGTCCTTGTGCCGTATGCGCCCAAGATAGGTCGGATTGCGCAGAACGTGATAGATCTGGCCGCGACTGAAGGGGCGGTTGCCCTGTTCCCGACTGGTTTTGAAGACGTGGTGTTTGGAGCGCAGGCCTTCAACGTCCGCCTGTCGCGTCACCGCGTTGAGGCAACCCAGTTCCTGATAGAGGGCAAACAGCCGTCGCACCGTGACCGCCTCGCCTTCATTCAGGACCAGTTCCCGGCGGGTCCTGTCGGGATGCGGGTCATAGCCCAGCGGTGGCACACCCCCCATCCAGAGACCTTTCTTCTTGGAGGCGGCAATCTTGTCTCGAATACGTTCCGCGGTCACTTCCCGTTCGAACTGGGCAAAGGACAACAGCACATTCAAGGTGAGCCTCCCCATGGAGGATGAGGTGTTGAAGGCCTGGGTGACGGAGACAAAGGAACACCCGGCGGCGTCCAGCTGGTCCACCAGTTTTGCAAAATCGGCCAGGGATCGTGTGAGGCGATCGATCTTGTAGACCACCACCATGTCGATGCGGCCCGTCCCGATATCACCCAGCAACTGCTGCAGGGCCGGGCGCTCCAGGGTGCCGCCGGACTTGCCGCCATCGTCATACCGGGTGTTGAGCAGCTTCCAGGGTACTGTCAGAGCAAATTAGATTGAGACGGGCAGGGCGGTTTCGTAGCCTCACCGGATGACCAATCCTGACCCATTTCGCTATTTTAAAACGAGCCGTGAGATTATCCGCCTGGCGGTAATGTTGTACGTCCGGTTCCCGCTGTCGCTTCGGAATGTCGAAGATTTGCTGCACGAGCGCGGCATCGATGTCAGTCATGAGGCTGTGAGGTACTGGTGGCATCGGTTCGGTCCAATGTTCGCGGCGGAGATCCGAAAACGCCGAATTGCCGGTATGAAATCAAGCAAGTGGCGCTGGCATCTTGACGAGATGTTCGTCAAGATCAACGGTGAGCGGCACTACCTTTGGCGGGCCGTCGATCACGAGGGCGAGGTGCTCGAAAGCTACGTCACGAAGACCCGTGATAAGAAGGCGGCGTTGAAATTCTTAAAGAAAGCAATGCGTAAGCATGGTTGCCCGGAGGTGTTCGTCACGGACCTGCTGCGCTCATATGGTGCTGCGCTGAAAGAGATCGGCGCCGCAGACAGGCAGGAAACGGGCCGGTGGATGAACAACCGAGTGGAGAATTCACACCTGCCGTTTCGACGACGAGAGCGAGCCATGCTTCGGTTCAGACGGATGCGAAGTTTGCAGAAATTCGCCTCCGTCCACGCTTCCGTCTACAACCATTTTAATCAGGAACGCAGCCTCTCAAGTCGAACGAATTTCAAACTCAACCGCGCCGCCGCTCTGGCTGAGTGGCGCGGTCTCGGTGCGGAATAAAGGGCAGTCATATTGTCCTTGCAGAGACGAATTCGAATTGGTCTGACAGCGCCCAAATATCGGCGCGACGCATCCATTGCGCAAACATGAACAGCGGCCAAGGCATCGCAAATGCACCAGGAACCAGCGGTATGCCGTGGCCAACAGCTTAGATCGAACGCGTTGGACGAAGTAACGCCCCGTCCGATAATGGTTCATGATTTTGATGGCTCACTTGCGCTTGCAGCCGCAACCGCAGCACGTTGTTCCGAATTGGATTGGCCGGTGGCGCTTTCAACATCTGGCATGGCAACTCGAACCTCTTTGCGTGCGAAGTTTATACCAGCCTCATCAAAAGCAGCCTTCACGCGTGCTTGCAGTTCTGCGCGAATGGTGAATTGCTCACCTGGCTTGGTCATAAACTTGCCCCTGACAACCATACCCACATCATCGAAGTCAAACACACCCTGGCTCTTAAAAGGCTCAATGAAACTTTCGGCAAAGGCCGGGTCGGCCATCATGTCTTCGCCGATTTCTTTGAATTTCCCTTTAATCAACTTGGGATCGGTTTCGTAGGGCACCGTAAAACTGAGCTGAACGATAACCCAATCACGGCTGAAATTCGTGACCTGGGCAATTTGCCCATAAGGGATGGTATGAACGGCCCCAAGGTGATGGCGCAGTTGCATCGAACGGATCGAGATTTTCTCGACATTGCCCATCGCATCGCCGACTTTGACGTATTCGCCTTTGCGGAAGGCGTCATCCATCAGGAAGAAAACGCCAGACAGGATATCCCGCACTAAAGCCTGTGCACCGAGCCCGATAGCAATGCCGCCCACGCCAAGACCGGTGACGACGGAGTATGCAGGGAAACCAAACCTTTGTGCTGCGGCCACAATCAGAGCGAAAAGAAACAGTCCCACGACGATCCAGCTAACAACCGTCAATAAGAGCACGCCTGCCGAGTTCTGTTCCAATCCCCGTACCCAACTCACCAAATCGACACACAAGTTTCCGGCAACAATCACGATCCAGCCCAGCAACACAAAGCGCAGTAAGGCCAGGGCATAAGCAACAGTGATTTGAGTATCGCCAGTGAGATTGACGATTTCGTCCACGAACCAGGCCGCAGCTATTGTGAGTACCAGTGCACCAAGCAATGTCATAAACTGTCGACGGCGTCTCGCTCGTTCCTGGTTTTCGGTTTCTGCGCCGGCGACTGAACGCGATACACGCAGGATTGGCACAAACTGCAACACAATAAGCAATGCGATTACGAACAGCGCGGTCCACTGCCAATAGGTCTGGTCAAACGCGGTTCTCTTACTCCATTCTGGCAGGCGTTCGCTCCAGCGCAGCGCAATTCCGGGACCGGGCGTTGTGAGATATGCTGTATAGAGACCTGGCGTAGTGGCGTTTGAGTAAGGAAGATCGCGCACCGATTCATAGTACTCGCGTATGTTTTGAGCGGTTTGGCTTGTGAATAGGTATTCGCCCGAACGCGGTCCCTCATCAATGAGCGATATTGTAATCGGCGTATTGGGTATACGCCATTTTTCCGGCAACTCTGAGGCCGCTGAGGGTACCGTCGAAAGGTCGGGAAGCCCGATGCGGTCTAACACCTCGTCCAACATCAGGGCCATTTCGATGGATTGACTCCGCCGAATTTCGGCCGGGAAAGCGGACATGTCTATCGTAGCTGCGGCGCGGCGCAGCGGCAAAACTGTGTCACTGCCGCGTGCGCCATCTCCCGTTGCAATCACGTATACTTCGTCCATTGCATTTACGAAGGATTGCAGTGTCGCTTGCGGGCTGCCGGTCTGCGGAGGTCGCAGCGGGTGATCAACCGTCTGAGCTGCGAGAGGCAACGACGCCATATTGGCGAGGCAAAGAAAAAATATGAAAACCGAGCGATATAGGTGCGTCATTACGTTATGTCAGTCGCCTTCTTTCCATCTGAGTGAGTTTCACTTCATTGACAACGATTTCGGCGGCTTAGGCAACTAAAACTGGCTATTCGATGTTCAGGGAACCCCGTGATCTGATAAGCAAAACAAGTCGGATTCTCAATTAAACATTCAGTTTCTTTTCGAGCGGCAGGTTTGCCTAGCGGTTTCAACGGGTCGACGCAACACTTTAATCTTTTTGGTAAGATGGAGTGTTAAGCATGAAGTATGGCGACCAAGATCGACGTCTATTTTTGTGATCCACAGTCTCCGTGGCAGCATGGTAGTAACGAAAACACCAACCGCCTTCTCAGGCAATACTTTCCGAAAAGGCATTGACATCTCAGGCTTCAGTCAGGCCGAACTCAGTGCCGTTGCACGCCAGCTCAACGAGCGGCCCAGAAAGACCTTGCAATATCATACACCGGCAGAGACGTTTGAGGCCTGTGTTGCAGCGACCCGTTGAAACCACAGCCCAAAGCTGACGATTTGATTGCCTACGAATGCCGCTCATCATAAAGTGGCTTCGCCTTCGATGGGACCAAACGCGTCTTGCCAACGGCAACGGCTCAAGCACTTTAGAGTGACGAGCCTAGCCCTATCGCTGAATGCGAAAGAGCCCGTCAAAGCCCGTCAGCTGTATCATATTCTAAACGCTCTCTGTTTTCGGTATCGCGATGGCCATTTCCTGAGTGTACTCGGAAACGATTTCAGACTCACCTGCGGAGACCGCAGCTTCATATTGCGCGGCGTTTACTATAAAATAACAAAAGGCCTTTTCAGTCTTGCCTTCCACCTCAACGGCAATTGTCTTGCGCACATAGGTGTTGTTTTCGTGGTTGTTGGGGTCGTAACCTTCGAGCCTATCGAGCTCTTTCAGGCCCCGTGCGGTCACGCGGTAGACTTCACCGCTGATATGTTTACCCGACCCTTTTTTGTCAACCAGCGTAGCCATTCGGTGTAAAAAACCGCAATTAGGATTGTTGCAGCCCGGTGTTTTCTGCACGATAAGAGGTAAGGCCTGCGTGGTCGTAGCCACCCCGACAAAATCGCTCAGCAACTTCGCGTTTTTCTCAAAGTTCGGGAAGCCACGCTTTAGTGAACCATACGTAAAGTAGAGATACGTCGTGTCGTTGTCGTCGTCCAGTGACTCGTCCTCGTCGTTAACTTCAAGCTCGAGAGTGTCGTGACTCATGTTCTTGGCCCAACCGTTGAGCAATTCTAGGGTCTCGTCTGACAGTTCAACCTTCGAATCCGCCAACATCCGCATGCAACTCAGGATCTTGAACTCACCGGTGTTGAGGATCAGTTTGATGATATCTTCGGCACCGTTCTTGATGGCAACATGCATCGCGGAGTAACCGGCGACATTAACGCTGTTCACGTCGATACCGAACTTCAGCAACTCTTCTACAGCTGCAACATGTTCAATGCCATGGGTCGTTCCTGTGCCCAATATTTCGCCGGGACCACCACATGCAAAATGAAGCAATGTATCTTTCGTTTCGTGATCGAGAACGTGCACGCCGACCACGTCTTCTCGTATCATTCTGAAGATGCGCTCCCAAAGGAGAGGGTCACGCGACATTGCCGCTTCTTTTGCCCACTTGATAACCCGGTCCGGTTGATGGTCCAGATCGTCAAACGCAATGTTAAGTGCCGTAACGATTTCGTCAGGTGTTGCCATGGCACCAATGCCGAGCGTGCCATTCGACAGTGTGGACCGGCGCGGCCCCGCGAATGTTCCACCCAGACGCTTGAGGATAGCTATATTGTTCTGCGTCGTGATGTTGTTCCACATATTTGTGTTGCAGGCAGGGCAGAATATCACGGGCTTGGTTTGATACTGCCAGGCGACAAAAACTGACGTCAGCAGAGTGTCTCCGATACCATGCGCAATTTTGCCCATGGTGTTGCATGTGATCGGCGCGACAACCACACAATCCGCCCAATCGCACAAGGCGAGGTGAGATGCGCGTACTGCCATGTCGAACTGAGTGTAACGGAAATTCCATTCATCGCTGTCCCGATAAACATCCTTGGGGGTGATATGGTCGTAGATGTCGTACGGACGCTCTTCTCGCTTTTTGACATCTTTAAAAAAATGCTCAGCGTGCGGCGAAGGTATCAGTTTCACGTTGTGGCCAAGGTCGGTGAGCTTTTGCACAAGCTCCGGCACTTTATCCGCCGCAGAGGACCCGCAGGCGCATAGCAACACGTTGCGTTTCCCGTCACGCGGGTCCGTCAAACCACCTTTGGGATATCCGTAGTCGTTGTGCTCAAGGCTCGGTGTCTCGGTTTTCAACAAGACGCGCAAACCTGCCTTCTTGATGTCTTCCTGAAGCCGTCCGGCTATGTAGGAATCCATGATGTCTTTTCTTTTCCCGAGGTACTGCCTTTCCAAGAACAGGTACGGCACCGTCAGTTTGCCGGTCATCGTTTCAAGCTGCCGCCGCATGCGTGTCGCAAGCGTGCCGTCGCCGGACACATCAATCTCGACCAGATCCTCGGCGCCGATGTTGTTGAGCACACTGTGCAGCATGTAGGACCACGGATCGTCGTCGGAATAAAACAGGATCAGTTTGTTCTCGTCGATCAACCGCTGAACGTCACCGGGATCACGCGGCTTTTCACGTTCCTGCAGCACGACCATTTCGAGGTCTTTGTTGTCGCGCAGCCCATGAAAGAGGGTGGTACGGGGTATCTGCCAAACTTGTGAAGTCGCAGGGCTCATGTCCACGAGGGTGACGTAATCGGTTGTTTCATCGTATGCGATGCAAAGGCACCAGAACTCTTGCAAGAGGGTTGTTTCAGTGAATTCGCTACTGGGCAGAGCCACCGCGTTGTGCCCGAGCACTTGGTTCAAGTCGATGTTGATCTGCAAGTGACGTTTTTTTTTCTCCTTCTGGTTCTGGGGCCGCTTGAGGGTCTGTAATTGCGCCTCGAACCAGGCCTCCGGCGTGTCGGGGCTGTCTTTAGTTCTGGTATTGAACGATCGAAATTCGGCTTCTACATGCAGGTCTTCCATTTTCGCAAGATACAGCCGCGCGATTTTGGTGAGCTCTGCAGCCGACCGGACCTTGCTGAGGGACTCCGTATATGAAAGTTCTGCGACCTGCATCAGCTTGTCTTCGCTGGCGCCGTTATCTCCAAAAATCTCGAAACTCTCTGCAAGAACGCTCAAACCGTTGAGGTTGGGAGTGGAGCGTCTGAACATCTCATGTCGTTTGTCATTCGAGATGTTGAGATGAATCGTGCTATCCACGTAACGGATCTCACGTTTGATAGCCTTGAGCTCGGTTGCGACCGCACCTCGGGCCGAGAACCGAAGTATGCCCCGCGCGCGATGCGAGCTTCCATCGCGATCGGACATAGCAGCATAAAGCCGACCCACAGTCGTCACCCACAATTTGCCATATTTCTCCGGGTGAACGTCCATCATGTGAAGCAAACCGGTGCTCGGGTTGCACTTGGCGATCACGGCAAAATGCCCGCCGGGCATCGGACGGCCATGGGCAATGCCTACCTGAAAATTGGCAACAATGATGTCGTCTTTACCTGCCACACGCTCGGATTCGAGAATGGCTTCCATCAACGTTTCCGCGCTCGTTGTTTCAGGGTCCATAAAGAACGGCGTCACCTTGACCCGATCCCGAAGACCAACAGTGTGGATGTAATTGCATGCGATATCGAAAAGCTCACCCAGCGCTATTCCCGTGTTGACGACATAGGAACTCGGCAAGTTGACCTTCCGGAAGATGTCGTTGACCTCGCAAGAGAAGCCAAGCGCCGTCATACTCAGTGCCGCGGCGGTGACGCTGCAGCAATTGATGGATTGCTGGAAGTCCTGCATGTAGACGTTCACGAGGTCGCCGAAAAGCGTTGAGACAAACACTTCGCGCGTCTCGTCTTTCAGATCGGTCCACTTGTTGCGCGATAAGCAGGCCAGCGTCGTGGTTTGCTGTGCCTGCGCTGTCAAACCAACGGGCAGTTCCGAATATGCGAGGTGCGCCTCGTAAAAGTAATCACCCGCGCCAGCCTGCGCTAGTTTCTCGTCATTCTGCAAAAGGGCGACGCTGCCTTCAAGGACAACAAACATCCCGGTTGGCGGCAGGATATCACCTTCAGAAACGTTCAAGACATTGAACGATGCTCTCAATTCCGGTGGTTCGCTTAAAGTCACCGCATCCGGCAAAGCCTCAAGAACAACCGCCCATTGATCGTCATTTACAACCTGCGTCGATTCCGTCTCCAAAGCTTGTGTGTCGGCCATGGGGTGTTTCCTCTCCTGCGCGTACGATCGGTTTCAGGTAACCGCCGTCTGATACTGTTTTTTGCGTATGACCGGCATGGCGTTAAAAAGGCATGCCGCTTCGGCCGTCGTTCGAAGTTTTGTCAATGCATCGTTGTCTGGGTTGCCGCGCGCTTTATTTGCGAGCGCTCTGGTCCGTTGAATGTGATACTGCGACCATGGCGTCGGTTCTGCTGAAGTGTAGGTTTCGAGGGCCGTGGACAAACGCTCCGCTTCATCGAACGCCTCTGCGTTCAGGCAAGCTTGCATGGCATTCCGGTAAAACCGAAAGTAGTTATGACCCACGCAACCTTTGGCGAGCAAAGCCTCCCCTTCTTCCAGAATTTCAACGCGTCGCGCAGGGTTTAATGTTGTCAGTGCAACAGTGGACATGACCCAAGGGCCAATGAATGTATCGAGGCCCATATCACGGACTTTCCTGAGCGCTGCCTCGGCGAGTTGCTCTGCTTCAATTTCATTGCCCTGTTCAAACTCTATGCGAGCAAGTGTCTCTTCCAAAAAGGGTACAAAGCGTTTGGCACCGAGGCGCCCCGCCAATTTGCTTCCCCGGTTGATCTCGGAGCGTGCTTCGGCATAACGCGCCATCGACGTGAGGATCCAGCCTGCTGTCAGTCGTGACACGATTTCCGGACGGTGGGTTCCAAGTTTTTGCGCCAATTCGCCCGACTGCAAGGCACAGGCAAGTGCTTGTTCGGTTTGATTCATGTAGATTTTTGTAGTGGCCAACATGAACAGATTAGCACTCTGCACGGCACCTAAACCATGCTGCTCGCAAAGCTGCAGGCAGTTTTCTATGACCTTGTGAGCTGTGAACATTCTGCCGCGCGCATAAGCGGCGTCCCCCAACCCGCTCAGCGCCAAGGCTTGTCGTTCCGGCAAATCTGCTCTTTGCGCATACTCAAGGGATTTAGAATGTTCTTTGTGGCAATCGTCCAAAGCACCTCGTGGAAAATGCAGGCTCCCACGCAGATAGTGAATATTGCTCAACTCAGACAAAAGCTCGCCACCTTCGGCGATGGTCTGGGCTTCGTCAAGAACCGTGTATGCTTCATCAATCCGGTCCAGGATACGCATAGCCGCAGCAATGCCGATCATCGAGCGGCATTTGTCTAACGCATGCGCTGCACATTTCTGCGCCTCGCGGAAACACGCTATGGATTTCTCGCTGTCACCCGTTTCCCGCAGCACATCGCCTTTAACCCGCAAAAGAGCACCGCGCGTTTCTGCCTCGGGATCGCAGCTCAACCCGTTTTGCGCAAATTCTAGAGCATCCTCGGCTTTGAACCCATCCCTTGCGTCACGCGCCGCCGCGAGAAACGCGTTGGCGGCTCTCGGGTCTTCAGCGAACGAAAGATGCTGCGCGTAGAGCACGACATCGCGCTTCTCAAACCAATTAGCGGCTGCCAAATGCAATGCACGCAAGTCCTTCCGCAGAATGGTTCTGAGAATGGCATCACGTATCAGAGCATGGGCAAAAAGATATCCGTCATCGATGGGTTTTATCAAAGCCGCGTCCAGCAAGGGACGTTCGTCATATACGCTCAGGTCTGCAATTTGAGTGACAGCGCTCATCTTAAAACGTTGTCCCAGCACCGCTGCCGCATGCAGTATTTTTTTGTCTTGCGGTGCAAGGCGGTCAAAGCGGGCTTGAATTAAGCTCTGGATCGAACTCGGAACGAGACCATCCACGTCGTTGGCATGAGCCAGCATTTGAACGAGAAAAAGAGGGTTTCCCTGTGCCTTCTCAATGCACTCATCCACCATCTGGTTCGTCACGCGGATGGTCATCTGCGCAAGCTCCATCGCATCAGTCGCTTTCAACGCGCCCAGAGTCATCGCCCTTACACGCGCGGAGCTGTCTATTGGCGCAATGTCCATATCCATCACGTGGCCTTCCATACGTGATGTAATCAAAAGAAAGATCGGATTTGCCTGAGTCTCTTCGACGATAATATTTATAATGGGCAGCATTTTGAGCTCCGCCCAATGGATATCCTCCAAAACGATCATCTGTGGCGTTTGTGCCGAGAAGTAGCGCACGACGCGCCGGATCGTTTCATGCAGGCCTTCCATGCGTGCGGTGTCACTCATCGCGCCCAAAATCACGGACATGTCATGATCCGGTTTGACGCCGAGGATCTGAACCATAAAGAGCGTGGAGATTTCATTGAGAACGTTCGCTTCAGTCAATCGCTTGATCGTCGACATTACGGCCGAATGTTGAGCGTGCTCGCCAAGACCGCACATACTGCTAATGATCTTGTTGACGGGCGACGCTGAGTCTCCCAGACCGAAGTCAAGAAACAGCGCGAAGTGTTCTTGAAAACCTTTCGCCCTGGCCGCCTGAAGCGTTTCCTGGACCAGCCTTGTCTTGCCAATACCGGCGTCTCCTCGCAGGTATATTGTTTCTCCCGTCCGGCGGGAGACGGTCCCATCAAGTGCTTTACCCAGCAAATCGACTTCTCTGTCGCGTCCGACGATTTTGCTTTGCGCGACAGCTCTCCCAAAACCGACGAAACGGTGTGCAAGAAACGGAGTATCGTAACCCTTGACTTCCAGCGACACGGGCGCACCGCACTCGATGCGCTGGCTGAGAGACAGAAAAATCTTGTCGTCGATCAGTGTTTCCCTAGGCGCCGCCTGATCGGCAAGGCGGGATGCCAAGTTCACAGTATCGCCTGTTAACGTGAAGTCTTGATCTTTTCGGTGACCATAACCTCTTTTGGAGAATAGAACATTTCCCGCTGCAGCGCCGATGTGCACGGTCAGTTCACGCCCAAATCTTCGAGATATTTCTTCCATGGCGCGGTGCATCTCGATGGTCGTGCGCAAAGCCCGTTCACTATCGTTGCCAAAAGAGACCGGAGCGCCAAACACTGCCATGACGCAATCGCCGATATGACGGTCGACCGTGCCGCCCATACGCACCACAATCTCATTGAAGCGTTCGTACAAACTAGAGAGCACATCGTGCAGGTCTTCTTTGTCCAATTCGCGCGACAACGCGGTGTAGCCGCTGAGATCGGCAAAAATTGTGGTGACGTCTCTTCGCTCTGCATCAGTAGACCCTTCAAGGTCTGTCGACGAGGGCGCAGTGTTCGATGGCTCGTAGGTCTCCGCCGCCTTCTTGAGGCCCGCCAAGATTTTCTTCCGATGGCCCAGCGAGTCAATCCCGATTTCCTTTAATTCATCGAGGGTAAGATCGTCAATAAGCGACATATCAATGTCATTTTGCACAAAAGCATCAAGGTATTGAGAAAAACCTATGCTGCTCAGTACTTTTTCAAGTTCATCCACAAAACCGACCCTCACGATCACGTGCGCAGCCTACTACTTTCGATTGTACGAAAGCAATTGTTAACCATTAAAATTAACGGATGAAAAAGGCCAAATGCTATCGCTTGAGCAGCCCCACTTGATTGGTCCAGATTGAAAGTTAGTGCATGGTTTGGCTTTGTCAGAAGAAACTGACTTGAGCCGGGCAGGACGGTTTCGTAACGTCTGAAGATGACAAAATCTGACCCATTTCGCTATTTCAAAACAAGTCGTGAGATAATCCGCCTGGCGGTAATGCTGTACGTCCGTTTCCCGCTGTCGCTGCGCAATGTGGAAGATTTGCTCCACGAACGCGGCATCGACGTGGGTTCTGTCAGAGCAAAATCACTTGAGGCGGGCAGGGCGGTTTTGTAGCTTTGCCGGATGACCAAATCTGACCCATTTCGCTATTTCAAAACGAGCCGTGAGATCATCCGCCTGGCGGTAATGCTTTATGTCCGTTTCCCGCTGTCGCTACGCAATGTGGAAGATTTGCTCCACGAACGCGGCATCGATGTTAGTCATGAATCGGTGAGATATTGGTGGCATCGGTTTGGCCCGTTGTTCGCTGCCGAGATAAGAAAGCGCCGGATTGAGGCTATGAAATCCAGTCGCTGGCGCTGGCTTTTGGATGAGATGTTCGTAAAAATCAACGGTGAGCAGCATTATCTATGGCGGGCTGTCGATCATGAAGGCGAAGTTCTGGAAAGCTACGTCACAAAGACGCGCGACAAGAAGGCCGCGTTGAAATTCCTAAAGAAAGCAATGCGCAAGTACGGCAATCCTGAAGTGATTGTGACGGACGGGCTGGCATCGTACGGCGCTGCGCTGAAAGAAATCGGTGCGGAACACCGCCAAAACACCGGCCGCTGGCTGAACAACCGAGTGGAAAATTCACATCTGCCGTTTCGACGACGAGAACGGGCCATGCTTCGCTTCCGGCGTATGCGAAGTTTGCAGAAATTCGCCGCCGTTCACGCTTCCGTCTACAATCACTTTAATCAGGAACGCAGCCTTTCAACTCGAACGAATTTCAAACTCAACCGTGCCGCCGCTCTGGCTGAGTGGCGCGGTCTCGGTGCGAATTAACGGGCAGTGTCGCTGTCCTTGTAGAGACGGGTTCGAATTGGTCTGACAGCACCGCCACCTTCCCTGTCAAGTTTGTTACACCGCCCTGACGGGTACAGGTGCTCTGTTTTCTTCAAATGTCATGCAGTTCGGGTTTCTGTTCGGTTGGGGTCGTGAAAATGGCGGCGCGGACCGGACCAGAGGTTGGCATCGAATTGATTAACCGAAGTCAATGCGCGTGCGGTCCGGTCTGCCTAAAAAGGGGCTGTGCGGATGGCAGGCTGTGGGTCGGGCGGCGCAGATGGTCTGACCATCGGCGAAATGGAATGGTGTGTTGTGCGTAAATGGCTTTTTGTATTCCGGATGTTGGCACTGACCTGTTGGGTTGGCATGGCGCATGCACAGGAGATCGACCCCCATAGCGTGTACGAGAAAAACTGTTCCGGATGTCACGCGCCCCATGCGGGCGAGTTTGTTTCCCAGAGCACGAAGATGACCAGTGGCACCCTTGTCGGGAAAGAAAGCGGCAAACCGGTTTCGGACTATCTGGCGGCGGGTCACGGTGGCCTGTCGGTTGTGGAAGCCGAGGTTCTGATGGAGCATATGTTCGGCATCTGGAAATCCGGGCGGGTTTTTCAGCAAAAATGCAAAATCTGCCATACCAACGCGAAAGAATTGGCACGCTCTACCCTGATCCTGCGCGATGACATGCTGCTTGGCCGATATTCAGACAGAAATATCGCGCAATTTCTGACAAACCATGGCCGCCTTGATCCAGATGAGGTTCAAAGGATGGTTGATGTGCTGAAGCGCCAGCTTGAGACCATGGCGCCGCCCGGAACCGAGTAAGGCAAAGGATTGGAACGCGCTACCGCCCGGTCTTGCTGCGTCCGAACACCTGCGCCAGCACCATCATCACGGATGTTACCACAATCATCAGGGTCGAAATGGACGCGATTGTCGGATCGATCTGATCGCGCAGCGCGTTGAACATGTTGCGTGTCAGGGTGGCGTTGTCGCCCCCGGAAATGAACATGGCAATCACCACTTCGTCAAACGAGGTCAGAAAGGACAGCAGCGCCGAGGTGACCACGGCAAATCGGATCTGGGGCAGGGTGACAGTCAGAAACGCCTTCCACCTTGGCGCGCCCAGACTGCGCGATGCCAGTTCCTGATTCATGTCATAGCTTTTCAGCGCCGATCCCGTGACGATCAGCACAAGGGGCAGGGCCAGAATGGTGTGCGCCAGCACAAGGCCGGTGACAGTATAAAGCAGGTTCAGTTTCACATAGGCATAAAACGCCCCGATGGCGATCAGGACCACGGGCACCATCATCGGCGTTATCAGCAGAACAAAGGCAACGCGGATAAAGCGGATGTTGCTGGCATGCAGGCCATAGGCGGCGACTACACCGATCGGTGTGGCCACAAGCATCGTCAGAAACGCCACTTTCAGCGATGTGTAGGTGGCCTGCATCCACGCATCGGATGCGAAATAGTGGCGATACCAGCGGGTCGACCATGTTTCCGGTGGAAATTCCAGATACTGCGAATCCGAAAACGACATCGGGATCACGATCAGCGTGGGCGTGACCAGCAACAGCATCGTGATAATGGCGAAAATATAAAGCCAAAGCCGCTGCCCGTGGGTGACCTGTGTATCCGACGCGGGTTTTTTCAGCCAGTTCAGCATCAGTGACCGCCCCCCGTCATCTTTTCAAGGTTCAGGAAGCGGGACGCGATCCAGAGCACGCCGCCGGTCAGAACAAGAAGCACAGCGCCCAAGGCACTGGCCGCGCCCCAGTTCACGAACAGTTCGATGTTGGAGACGATCTTCATCGACACCATGATCACCTTGCCACCGCCCAGAACCGCAGGGGTCACGAAAAAGCCAAGACACAGAACAAACACCATCAGCGCCCCGGCAAACAGGCCCGGCGTAGAGAGCGGAAAGAATACGCTCCAGAACGCGCGGCGCGGACTGGCACCAAGGTTCGATGCGGCCTTGAGCAGGTCGGTGTCGATGGCGCGCATGGCGCTGTAGACCGGAAGGATCAGAAACGGCAGCATGATGTGTACCATCCCGATCAGCGTACCGGTCATGTTGTGGACGATCTTGATCGGTTCGTCCCACAGGCCAAGACTGATGGCCCAATCGTTGACCAGACCCCTTTTCTGCAACAACACCAGCCACGCATAGGTGCGCACCAGCAGCGATGTCCAGAACGGCAAAAGCACCGTTATCAGGCACAGGTTTGCGATGCGGGTGGGCAGCTGTGACATGAAATAGGCCAGCGGATAGCCGATCAGAACGCACAGGCCCGTCGTCAGCAGGCTGATCTGGAACGTGGTTATGAAAATGCGCGCGTAGGATTTGCGGTCGATCATGCGTTGGTAGTTTTCCAGTGAAAACTGCCCGTTTGCGCCGATGAAGGACACATAGAACAGCCAGCCGACCGGAATGACCAGAATGACCATCACCAAGAGCAGCGCGGGCGAACTGAGACCGAACAGTTTCAGCCGTTCCAGTTTTTCGTCGCGGCGCAATCCGTGTGCGTTGATATCGGTTGCGCTCATGTCATACATCCGCGCCGTCGATGATGACGGTATCGCCCGGATCAAGCGCCAGAGTGACGGGATCGCCAATGGCGGGCAACCCATCCACAGTGCCATCGCGGATCGCGCCGCGCAGGCTGATTTCGGTACCGTCCGCCAGATTTGCATACATCAGATAGCTGTCGCCCTGATAGACCACCTCGGACACGGATGCCTTGAACAGGTTCACATCCCCGCCTGTCTGTGCCGCCAGCCGGACCCGCTCGGGGCGCAGCATGAGTGATAATGTCGGTGTTTCGGGAACCGGGCGGGTTGTTTTCAGAACGGTATCACCTTGGGTGACAGTGCTGCCGTTTCGAGTGACCGGCAAAAAGGTTGAATCGCCGATAAAATCCGCCACAAACCGGTTGGCCGGCTGATCGTACAGATCCTGCGGGGTGGCCAGTTGCATTATGCGTCCGTGATTGACCACGGCAATCCGGTCGGACATGGTCAGCGCCTCGCGCTGGTCGTGGGTGACATAGACGGTGGTCATTCCCAGTTTTTCGTGCAGGTGGCGTAGTTCGATCTGCATCCGGTCGCGCAGTTTCTTGTCAAGCGCGGACAGCGGTTCGTCCATCAGCAGAATGCGCGGTTCAAATACAATCGAACGGGCCAGCGCGACGCGCTGTTTCTGGCCACCGGAAAGCTGATCGATGTTACGGGTGCCAAAGCCGCCCAACTGCACGGTTTCCAGCGCCTTTTCGACCCGTTGATCCAGTTCGGCCTTTGGCGTTTTGCGCAGGCGCAGCGGATAGCCGACATTGCCGGCGACAGTCATATGGGGAAACAGGGCATAGTTCTGGAACACCATGCCCACATCACGCAGATGCGGTGCCAGACGGATGACTTCGGTGTCGCCGAATTTCAAGCTGCCACGGTCGGGGCGGGTAAAGCCCGCCAGCACCATCAGCAGCGTGGTCTTGCCCGATCCGGACGGGCCCAGCAGGGTCAGAAACTCTCCGCTTTTGACATCCAGAGACACATCATCCAGCGCATGGACCTTGCCGTAGGTCTTGGTGACATGACGCACGGTGATGGGAAGGGCGGCGTTTGGTGTTTGGGCCAATATCTCGTCCTTTTGGTCAGGGGGCCACGGGCCGCACGGGCGGCCCATGGCAAAAGGTGTCAAGGGATGCGGATTATTCTGTCAGCATTTCCTGATACATTTCATCCGCGATGGTTTCCCATTTCGCGTACCAATCCAGCGAGACCGGCAGTTGAAGCGCCGCGTTGTCAGGCGATGAAGGCAGCATGGCGACCATTTCGGCATCGATCTTGCCCAGATCATAGGCCGCTTTGTTTGTGGGGCCGTAGGTTATGTAAAGCGGCAGGTTGGCCTGATATTCGGGCTTGGAAATTTCGGCCAGAAACATCATCGCGGTGTCCTTGTTCGGTGCGCCCAGCGGGATCGCGAAACAGTCGTAATCAAGCAAGGCCTGATTGTAGCTGTATTTCACCTGCGCGCCGTCCTTGGCGGCGTTGTCAAAGCGACCGTTCCAGCCGGTTGTCATGTCGACTTCGCCGTCTTTCATCAACTGCGCGTGCTGCGCGCCCGACGTCCAGAACACATCGATATTGGGTTTCAGTTCGCGGATCTTGTTCAGCGCGCGTTCGATGCCTTCTTCTGAATCCAGCACGGAATAGACGTCTTCCATGGCGACACCATCAGCCATCAATGCCGGTTCAAGTGCGCCGGCAACCTTGGCACGGTAGGCGCGCTTGCCCGGGAACTTTTCAACATCGAAAAAATCGGCCCAGCTTTGCGGGCCGGCATCACCGTAAGTGTCGGTGTTCCAGGCATAAACGGTGGAAAACACATCACCGCCGACGCAGTGCTTGGAATAGAGCGTCGGATAGAAATCCGAAACGTCGATGATCGAATAATCCAGCTCTTCCAGCAATCCTTCGGCCCCGGCGCGCGCGGCAGACCCCGATCCGCTGGCCACAATATCAAGAGTGACAGCACCGGATGTCACCTGCAGGCGGACATCGGACATCCCGCCATAGGTTTCTTCCTTGACCACAATGCCGGTGGCTTCGGATGCGGGGCCGAACAGCGCCTTGCTTTGTGCTTCCTGATAGGAACCGCCCCAGGATGCGATGGTGACGGTTTTGTCTTGGGCAAGGGCCGGAACGGCGATTAAGGACGCCGCCAGCGTCAGACCAGTTGAAAGCTTCATAATTATCCTCCTTGTTGATATCCGCCATATTCTTTGGCGTTTGGGTGTTGCCAGGTTGCGTGCCCGACGGCTTTGGCAAAGGCCGCCGGGGTGTCATTTCTGATTGGATGCCGCCGCTTTCTGATACTCGGCGCGGTCCTTGCGACGGTACCATGCCACAGTCGCGGGCAGAAACCACGGATTGCCGCGATAGAACGGTCGGGTGGGATTGGGCAGGTTGTCGATTGCGGTGCGCCCTTCGGGCAGGCCCAGTATCTTTTGCCCCAGACGCATGCCCAGATAGCTCGCCATCGACACCCCCGATCCGCAATAGCCCATCGCGTAGTGAACCCCGTCATGCACGCCGGTGTGGGCCAGTTCGTCAAAGGTATACGCGACCTTGCCCGACCATGAATGGGTGACGCGGTAGGCGGCCAGTTCGGGAAAGATGCGACACATATCGGCGTAAAGTTTCGGGCCGCTGACCGCGTTGTTGGTTTCGGTGGCCGACACCCGCCCGCCAAACAGGATGCGTGTGCGATCCGGCGAGGGGCGATAATAATAGATCACCTTGCAGGTGTCGCTGGCGATGCGGTCGGTCGGGAAAAGACGGTCCATCAGATCGCCGGGCAGGGGTTCGGTTGCGATGATGTAGCTGCCAATCGGGATGATGCGGCGTTGCAGCCACGGCATCAGGCTGGTGGTGTAGCCGTTGGTGGCAATGATCACGTCGCGCGCCTTGATGGTGCCTTTGGACGTGGTCAGTACAAATCCGCCTGTGTCCTTTGCAATGTCGCTCACGGCGCAGTGGCCGGTGACATGCGCGCCGGCACGGACGGCAATATCCAGCAAACCCCTGTGATAACGCGCGGGATCAAGCGCTGCGTGCCGTTCAAAGACAACGCCGCCGAAATAGACATCCGATCCCAGTTCGCTGCGCTGGTCCTGTCGCGGCACCACGTGGGTTTCAATGCCTTCATGTTTGCGCAGGTCTTCTGCGTTGCGGGCGATTTCTTCGAAATGGGCCGGGGTGTGGGCCGCGTGATAGCGCCCGCAGCGGCGAAAATGGCAATCGATGTTTTCGCTGCCGATGAAATCGCCGATCCATTCCAGCGCGTTTTCGCCTTCCTTGCGGATGGCGCGGGCGCGGTCAGGCCCATAGCGCTTTGTCAGTTTTTCCAGCGACGGCTTGATACTAGTGCTGATCTGGCCGCCATTGCGGGTACTGCAGCCCCAACCGGGGTCTTGGGCATCCAGCACCAATGTGCTGCGCCCGGCGCGCGCGGTCTGGATCGCGGCATTCAGACCCGTGTAACCGGACCCGACGATCACAACATCGGCGCTGGCCAGCGGAACATCGGGCAGCGATGGCGCAGGGGGCAGACCGTCCAGCCAGTAGGACGTGTCCTTGAAATTCTTCAACAAAGGCGTTTCCGACGTGGTCATCTTTGACGGCATCCCCAAGCAGTCGCACCCGCAGATGGTCAGGCCGTTGCAAAACAGCAAAGATCAATCCGGTCGCGCGGTCTCTTGACGCTAGGAAACGCCCTTGATTAAATCAATTTAATATCTGTTATCTTTAGTTTCGATTTACTTATACAAATGAATGAATCAGCCATGGGCAGGGTGCTTTGTGCAACTTAAACTGAGACATCTGGAAGTCTTTGATGCCCTGCTGGAAGCAGGATCGGTATCGCGCGCGGCTGAGCGGCTTAATCTGACACAGCCTGCCGTCAGTATCGCGCTGTCCAATCTTGAGGCGGATCTGGGCTTTCGCCTGTTTCATCGCGAGCGGGGATATTTTGCGCCCACAGGCGAGGCAATGTTGCTGCACAGCGAAGTGGCGCAAGGGTTGCGGGCGATTTCGCGTGTGACACAACGGGCCGAAGAAATCCGTTCGGGCACCACGGGCACGGTCAGCATCGCAACGAACGGGGCGCTGGCGATCAATTTCCTGCCTGCGCTGGTTGCGGATTATCAAAAACACAACCCCGGCGTCGGGATCGAAGTGCGGGTCCACAGTTCGCGTCAGATCGCATCATGGGTCGGGGTGCGCCAGATCGATATCGGGCTGATTGACCTGCCTGTTCCGGTCGCGGGGCTGAACGCGGATGTGTACCTCTTGGAATGCGTGTGCGTCATGTCGGGGAACGACCCGCTGAGTGCAGTTGATGTTGTTTCACCGCGCGCGCTTCAGGGGCGATCTGTCGTCGGGGTAACAGGGGATCATACGGTTGACCGGCAGTTGGAACGCATGTTGTCCGATACCGGCACGACCGTGACGCGCACGGTGTCCGGATATTTCTTTGCCATTGCGCGCAATATCGTGGCTGCGGGCAATGATGTTGCGATCATTGATCCGATCAATGGCAAGGCGAAGTTGAACGACGGGGTCACATGGCGCCCCTTTGCCCCGCGTATTGATCACGAACTGGCTGTGATCACGGCCAAGGACAAACCGATCGGGCAGGCGGCGGCCGCCTTGCATGCCCAGATATGCCGCGCGCTGGACGCCTATAAATAGACCTATCGTTCGCCGTATTTCGAACGTTCTTCGATCTGTTGGTAATAGGGCACGCTGTTGTCCTGTGTCGTGGCATCAAGACAGGCAGGCAGGGCAGCAAGGCACGTGCCAAGCAGCGCAAAGCGGAACAATCGGATCATCGGGATATCCTTTGCTACATCGGGGCGCTGCACAGGCGGCGCGGGTACACGCCAAACGTGGCATTTCGCGCGCCGAAGTCCAGACTTGTTCCGCCTTTTTTGTCCCTGTTTATCCCCGCCGCCGTTTGCGCCGCCCGCCTGTCGCCCCGTCATCCGCTCCGCCGCCGCCCGTGTTGAAGGTGGCATTGGGCAAGGTGACAATCGAATTCAGGATCGGAAACGGTTCCACCGAATTCGGAATGGCGCTGGCGTTCACGAAATGCTCTTGAAAGCGGGGTTCGATCGCGGTTTCGATCTTGTGAATATTGCGCACGGTTTCTTCGATTTCGGCGCGGGCACCAGTGTTCAGAAGCGCGATCCGCGCGCCTGTTCCGGCGGCGTTGCCGGCCGATGTGACCTTGTCCAGGGGCGCATCGGGGATCATGCCCAGCACCATCGCGTGTTTGGGGCTGATATGGGCGCCGAACGCGCCCGCCAGAACCACGCGATCCACCTTGTCGACACCGAATTTGTCCATCAACAGGCGCGCGCCGGAATACAGCGCCGCCTTGGCCATCTGGATTTCGCGGATATCGCGGTTTGTTACGGTGATCTTCGGCCCGCCCTTGGCTGTGGCGTCATAGACCAGATAGGAATAGGTGCGCCCGTCCAGAAAGCAGCGCGATGTGCCAGTTTGTTCCGGCGATCCGATCAGGCCGGGGGCATCGACAACACCTGCCATCCGCATTTCGGCGACCAGTTCGATAATGCCCGATCCGCAGATGCCGGTGACGCCGGTCGTTGCGATTGCTTCTTCGAAACCGTCTTCGTCGGACCAGATATCAGAACCGATCACGCGAAAGCGGGGTTCCTTGGTCACGGGGTCAATCTCGACCCGCTCGATCGCACCGGGGGCGGCGCGCTGGCCGGAACTGATCTGCGCGCCCTCAAAGGCGGGGCCGGTGGGCGAGGAACAGGCCAGAACCTTTTCGGTGTTGCCCAGCAGGATTTCGGCGTTGGTGCCCACATCGACAACCAACAGCAGTTCCTTGGATTTGTCGGGCGCTTCGGATAGCGCAACAGCCGCCGCATCGGCGCCCACATGGCCCGCGATACACGGCAGCAGGTAGACCCGCGCGGAAGGATGGATGTTCAGATCCAGATCGTCGGCGCGCAGCCGCAATGAATTGGATGTTGCCAGCGCGAAAGGCGCCTGACCCAGTTCGAACGGATCAATCCCCAGAAACAGATGGTGCATGACGGGGTTGCAGACAAACACCGCATCCACGATCAGCGCCTTGTCAATTTCCGCCTCAGCGGCAACCTGTGTGAACAGGGCATTCATGCCCTCGCGCACCGCTGTTGTCATCTCCTGCGCGCCCTTGGGGTTCATCATCGAATAAGACACGCGGCTCATCAAATCTTCGCCAAAGCGGATCTGCGGGTTCATGATGCCGGAAGAGGCGACAACCTCGCCCGATTGCAGATCGCACAGATGCGCGGCGATGGTTGTCGATCCCAGATCAACGGCAAGGCCGTAAACCGACCCTTCGTAATACCCGGGCCAGATGTGCATGATGCGCGGCGCGTTCTCATGATCGCCCAGATGCACGGCACAGGTGACGTTCCATTGCCCCTTGCGCAGGATCGGTTGCATCACCTGCAGGATATGCAGATCGGCATGTACGTTTTCCAGACCCCACTGGGATTTCAGCGCGTCGGTCAGGCGTTCCATATCGCCCGACGGATCGTGCATGTCCGGTTCGGCCACTTCGACATAATAAAGCTTTGTTGACGGGTTCATCGTGATCTGGCGCGCTTCGGCACGTTTGCGCACGACCTGTTTGTGCACCTGGCTTTCCGGTGGCACATCGATCACGACGTCACCCTGCACCGTGGCCTGACAGCCAAGGCGGCGCCCTTCGATCAGGCCGCGTTTGGATTTATAGCGTTCCTCGACGCTGTTCCATTCCGAAAGCGCGTTGTTCTTGACGGTGACGCCATGTTTGGAAAATTCGCCATAGCTGGGCGTGATCTGACATTTGGAACAGATGCCACGCCCGCCACAAACGGAGTCCAGATCGACGCCCAACTGCCGCGCCGCCGTCAGAATGGGCGTACCCACGGGAAACTTGCCACGTTTGCCCGAAGGCGTAAAAATTACCAGAGGATCGCTCATGCGCGGGGTCGTCCTTTTGCCAGTGTTGGCCAGACAATAGGCGACCTTGCGCCAAGAGAAAGGCGGCTTGCGGCAAAATCAGGTTTGGTCGCGGCATTTTTTGAAAATTCGCCTGAAATGGCGATCCCTTGGGGCACGGATGTGGATCATCCCCAAGATATATACATGGCCTCTTTTACGCAGGTGCGATCCGTGTCATAGGGTGGCCGCCAAACGAGCTATCCATGGAGAGTTGTGATGGAGATTCGCGAGGCCCTTACCTTTGATGATGTTCTGCTGGTGCCGGGGGCGTCTTCGGTCCTGCCTGCAGGGGCCAATACCAGCACGCGGGTGACGCAGGCGATTGCCTTGAACATTCCGTTGCTGAGCAGCGCGATGGACACCGTCACAGAAGGCCGCATGGCCATTGCCATGGCACAGGCGGGCGGCATGGGCGTGGTGCATCGCAACCTGGATATCGAAGCGCAGGCCCGTGAAATCCGGCGCGTGAAACGGTTTGAATCCGGCATTGTCTACAATCCGATCACCCTGCGGGCTGATCAGACGCTGGCCGATGCAAAAGCGCTGCAAGAGCGCTATAGCGTGACGGGGTTTCCCGTAGTGGACGATGCCGGGCGCGTGGTCGGCATCGTGACCAACCGGGACATGCGCTTTGCCAGCGATGATGCCACGCCCGTCAGCGTGATGATGACCACCGACAATCTGGCGGTTCTGAACGAACCCGCCGACCGCGAAGAGGCGATCAGCCTGATGAAGGCGCGCCGGATCGAAAAACTGCTGATCACGAACGGCAAGGGCGTTCTCACGGGGCTGCTGACCCTGAAAGACACAGAACAGGCGGTGTTGAACCCGACAGCGTGCAAGGACGAACTGGGCCGCTTGCGGGTGGCTGCGGCCAGCACGGTTGGGGATGCGGGCTTTGAACGGTCTCAGGCGCTGGTTGATGCCGGTGTGGATATGATCGTGATCGACACCGCGCATGGCCATTCCGAAGGCGTTGCACGCGCGGTGGAGCGGGCCAAGATGCTGTCGAACGAAGTGCAGGTTGTCGCCGGAAATGTCGCCACGGGCGAGGCGACCCGCGCGCTGATCGGTGCCGGGGCGGATGCGATCAAGGTGGGCATCGGGCCGGGATCAATCTGTACGACGCGGATGGTGGCCGGTGTCGGCGTGCCGCAACTGACGGCGATCATGGATTGCGCCGCGGCTGCAGGTGATATTCCGGTGATTGCCGATGGCGGCATCAAGTTTTCCGGTGATTTTGCCAAGGCGATCGCGGCGGGTGCGTCCTGTGCAATGGTCGGATCGATGATTGCGGGCACCGATGAAAGCCCCGGAGAAGTCATTCTATATCAAGGGCGTAGCTTTAAAAGTTATCGTGGAATGGGGTCGCTTGGCGCGATGGCGCGCGGATCGGCGGACCGGTATTTTCAAAAGGATGCCGCCAGTGACAAACTGGTGCCCGAAGGGATCGAGGGGCAGGTTCCCTATAAAGGCAGCGCCAATGCAGTGATCCATCAACTGGTTGGCGGCTTGCGGGCGGCGATGGGATATACCGGTTGCGCCACCATCGAAGAAATGCGCAGCAACTGCACCTTTGTGCGGATCACCGGTGCGGGCCTCAAGGAAAGCCATGTACATGATGTGCAGATCACCCGCGAAAGCCCGAATTACCGCATAGGATAAGTGTTTATGAACAATATGTTGTGCGCCAAATATAATGTGAAAACCGGGCAATGACACCCTCTGCGCGCGTCGCCGCGGCCGTCACCATTCTGGATGAGATTCTGAACGGAGTTCCTGCCGAACAGGCTTTGACGTCCTGGGCCAGACGCAGCCGGTTTGCCGGATCAAAGGATCGTGCCGCTATCCGTGATCATGTTTTTGATGCGATCCGGCGCAAGCTGTCATTTGCCGCCCTGGGCGGCGGGATGAGCGGGCGTGGCCTTATGATCGGGCAGGTCCGCGCGTCCGGTGCAGACCCCGAAACCGTGTTTACCGGCGATGGGTATGGTGCGCCCGCCCTTGATGATGCGGAACGCGCCGCTGGCCAGGAACCGCAATCAGACTCCGAGCGCTGGAACCTGCCGGACTGGCTGGTCCGGTCGTTCAAAGAGTCTCTGGGCGACGCCGCCGAAGACACGGCGATGCATCTGGCAGAACGCGCGCCGGTCATGCTGCGGGTGAATCTGGCGATGGGATCGGTGGCCGAGGCGATAGACCGGCTTGCCGAAGAGGGCATAAGCGTTCAGCCGCACGGGCTGGCCGAGACTGTGCTGGTCGTGTGCGACGGGGCGCGTAAAATCCGGAATTCGGCGGCCTATACCAGCGGCTGCGTTGAATTGCAGGACGCGGCCAGTCAGGCGGTTGTTGCTGCGTTGCCCCTGCGCGATGATCAGACCGTTCTGGATTACTGTGCCGGTGGCGGCGGCAAGACACTGGCGATGGCGGCGCGGGTGAATGCCCGGTTTTTTGCCTATGATATCGATCCGGGCCGGATGAAAGACCTGCCGCTGCGCGCCGTGCGGGCCGGAGCAGGCGTGCGTATGCTGACAGTCGATGAGCTGGCACAGAACGGCCCCTATGATCTTGTGCTCTGCGACGCGCCTTGTTCGGGCAGTGGTGCGTGGCGCCGTTCGCCGGATGGAAAGTGGACCCTCACGCCGGAAAAACTGAACGATCTGAATGGTGTGCAGGACGATGTTCTTTCAAATGCCGCGGCGCTTGTGGCGCCGAACGGAACGCTGGCTTATGCCACCTGTTCCGTCCTTCGGTCTGAAAACCAGGACCGTGTTCAGGCGTTCCTGTCGCGTAATCCGGAATGGAAGTGCACCTTTGAGCAGGTATTTCTGCCGTCCCAGGGCGGAGATGGATTTTACAGCGCACACTTGACGCGCGGGTAATTTGAAATCTAAACAACTTAAGGTAGTAAATTGAGATCGCGAAGCAGCGGTTAAGCGCGGATTAACCGTTGATGACGGTAATGCCCTGACACGATTCGAACTGGCAGGAGTGACGCAGCGTGCTGACACAGACGGATGAACAACATGCCCGGCCCGTTACGGATGGTGTGTTTGCGCGTTTGCAACGTGTTGCGGATCAGGCAGTGCGCCAATGCAGTATCCTGTTCGCCACGGCGCTGGTGATCATGGCAGGCGGTGTTCTTCTGGCACCCAGGCCGGTCTTGTTGCCGCTGGTCGGGGCCGGGGGCACTCTGGCGGCGATCACGGCGCTGCTGCTTGGTTTGGCGCTGTATCACAGAAACGCGCAGGCAACCGCCTATCGCATCCTGACCGATTTCATTGCCAAAGATGCTGCGCCCAGTTTCGTGACAGACACGGATGGTGTGATCCGGTCGCGCAACGCGGCGGCGCGCGAAAGAATGGACAGCCTAGGGTCGCAAACGCTTGCCAGCGTGTTGCGCACGGTTTTTGCAAACCCCAGCGCGGTTTTGTTCCGCCTGCAATCCAAGGCGGAAACTGTCGGGTCGGCCAAAGAAGATCTGGTAACGCGTCAGGGACATTACCGGCTGGCTGTGCACGGTGTGGGGCAGGGCATGTTTCTGTGGCGGATCGAGGATATACTTGAACGTCCGAATACGGGGCGCGGGGCGGACAGCCTGTCCATCCCATTGATCACAGTCGGACGTACCGACGCCGTTTTGTTCATGAACGAAGCCGCGCGTCACCTGATCGGCAGCCGCGTCAAATCGCTGGACCGATTGTTTGTGTCGCTGCCCTATACATCCGGCCAGCCCAGCAGGATCACGACCGCAGAAGGCCCCAGGGATGTGCTGGTGTCAGAAGTGCCGGCCAGCGCCGGCCGGCGCGAAGTGTATCTGATGCCGATGCAGGTTCAGCACGATCCGCAGGACTGGACCATGTTTCAGGATCTGTCGGTGCCCCTGCTCAAAGTGGCGGCCGGTGGCGAGATTCTGATGGCGAACACCACGGCAACGGCCCTTCTGGGTGGCAAGATCGGTGAAAACACCGTGCTGTCGGATGTGATGGAAGGGTTGGGGCGGGCGATCCCGGACTGGCTTGCCGAAGCTGCGCAGGCGCATTCCACCCCCCGATCCGAGTTCTTGCGCCTTACGCGGCGCGACAGGGAGGTGTTCGTTCAGGTCACGCTGAACCGGTGCGTCGAGGCGACAGGCACCGCCCTGATCGCAGTTCTAAGCGATGCAACCGAGCTTAAAACGCTGGAAGCGCAGTTTGTGCAAAGCCAGAAAATGCAGGCCATCGGGCAACTGGCGGGCGGTGTGGCGCATGATTTCAACAACCTTTTAAAAGCGATTTCAGGGCATTGCGATCTGTTGTTGCTGCGGCATGATCAGGGGGATCCGGAATATAGCGATCTGGTGCAGATCAACCAGAATGCCAATCGGGCCGCTGCCCTTGTCGGGCAGTTGCTGGCGTTTTCGCGCAAGCAGACCTTGCGGCCCGAAGTGCTGGATATGCGCGATACCCTGTCTGACCTGACCCATCTTCTGAACCGGCTGGTCGGTGAAAAAATAACTCTGACGCTGTCGCATGATCCGGTTCTGCAATCCATCCGCGCCGACAAGCGCCAGCTTGAACAGGTGCTGATGAACCTTGTGGTAAACGCACGGGATGCGATGCCGTCGGGCGGTGAAATCCGTATCGAAACCGAAGGGGTGCACTTTCCAGACATGGTGGAACGCGAGCGCGCCCATATTCCTGTCGGTTCTTACGTATCGGTCAAGGTTTCGGACGAAGGAACGGGGATCGCCGCGGACAAGTTGCAAAAAATATTCGAACCGTTCTTTACCACCAAGCGCACGGGCGAGGGCACCGGGCTTGGCCTGTCAACCGCCTACGGGATCGTAAAGCAGACAGGCGGGTTCATCTTTGTGGACAGTGTGGTCGGGTCGGGAACCGCCTTTACCCTGTTGTTCCCGGTCTACGAAGTGGAAGCGATGGCACCTGCGCCAGCGCCCGTTGTCGCGGTGGCGACACAGCCCAAGCATGGCGAAGGCGTGATTCTGCTGGTCGAAGACGAAGCGCCGGTACGTGCCTTTGCCAGCCGCGCCCTGCGTTTGCGCGGCTATACCGTGCTTGAGGCCGATTGCGCCGAGGCGGCTTTGAAAACCCTGGAAGATCCCGGAGTGGCCGTGGATGTTTTTGTGACCGATGTGCTGATGCCCGGCATGGACGGGCCCAGCTGGGTGCGGCAGGCCTTGCAGGACCGGCCCGATGTCAGGGTGGTGTTTGTTTTGGGATATGCCGAGGATTCATTCGGCGAAAACCAGACCCGCATCCCGAACTCGGTCTTTCTGCCGAAACCGTTTTCTTTGAACGATCTGACCGAAACGGTACATCGTCAGTTGCACTAGATGTCCGGTGTATGGGCCGCGCGGTGCCGGTTCATATGTCGTCGGGGTCGCCGCGCACCGGGATGCTGTTGTAAAGATCGAACTCCTGACTGCATTTGCGCAGCAGGGCCGCGCGGGTGTCTGGCGACAAATCCAGCGGCAATTTGGGCGATACGTTTTCCGCCCCCAGACTGATCGAAAGATCAAGACGGTCTTCCAGAAAGGCGCGCAGGCCGGATTGATCTTCGTAACGGAACAAATGGGTGACGTGGCAGCCACTGGGATGCGGTTCCAGAAATTTCGCCTGACTGCCGACATCGGCGTATGCGGGTTTGCGCCCTTTGATATAGCCTTGGACAAAGTCGTCAAAACTCAGATCGAAGGTTGCATTGGGGTTGCCTTTCATGAACGGGCGCTGGCGGTAGCGGTACCAGCTGCCCAGCCAGCTGACCGGTTCGCGCATCACCGCCAGCAATTCCATCTCGACGTTGCAGGCTTTTTCGAACATGGGGCGAAAAAAACGGTTGTAGCGATAGACCGGCGCATGTTTCAGAATCGGTGGATCGGACACCACAATGTCGGCATGCGGGGCCAGCGCCGTCTGATATGCGGTGGTTCCGGTTTTCGGCACCGACAAAAACACCAGACGTTCCTTATAAAAAACAAGCATTTAGGTTTATCCCTTGGATTGCCCACAGATGTGCTGCCATTTGTAAACCACTCTTTAACTCTTGGTGCAAACAGTAGGCGCAGGAAAAATTTGATTGAAATGTTCTCTTTTTGGTCCCATAAAGAACAAGAGGCGAACATCGACAGCATTGCCGCCCGCGCGCGGGTGTGACAGTAAGGGAATGAACAATTATGGCAACGGCAGATCTTTTGACAATGGACAGCAAGAAAAACGCGGACAAGCAGAAAGCGCTGGACAGCGCACTGGCGCAGATCGAACGGCAGTTCGGCAAGGGCTCGA
This sequence comes from Sulfitobacter sp. JL08, assembly GCF_003352045.1. Lineage (NCBI taxonomy): Bacteria > Pseudomonadati > Pseudomonadota > Alphaproteobacteria > Rhodobacterales > Roseobacteraceae > Sulfitobacter > Sulfitobacter sp. JL08. The sequence goes on along the minus strand of NZ_CP025815.1, from coordinate 2,132,136 downwards.
TCATGAAACTGGGCGCGGAAGGCGCGATACAGGACATCAAGGCCAGTTCGACCGGCTCTCTGGGTTTGGACATTGCGCTGGGAATCGGTGGATTGCCGATGGGCCGTATCATCGAGATTTACGGGCCCGAAAGCTCTGGCAAGACGACGCTGACACTGCATTGCGTGGCAGAACAGCAAAAAAAGGGCGGTGTTTGCGCCTTTGTCGATGCGGAACATGCGCTTGATCCGCAATATGCCAAGAAACTGGGCGTGGATATCGACGAGTTGCTGATCTCGCAGCCTGACACCGGCGAGCAGGCGCTTGAAATCACAGACACGCTGGTGCGGTCGGGCGCGGTGAACATGGTGGTCGTGGATTCGGTTGCGGCGCTGACGCCGAAATCGGAACTGGAAGGCGACATGGGCGACAGCAGCGTTGGCGTGCAGGCCCGTCTGATGAGCCAGGCCATGCGCAAACTGACCGGATCGATCAGCCGCAGCAACTGCATGGTGATTTTCATCAACCAGATCCGGATGAAAATCGGCGTGATGTTCGGCAGCCCCGAAACCACATCGGGGGGCAACGCGCTCAAATTCTATTCCTCGGTCCGTCTGGATATCCGCCGCATTGGCGCGGTCAAGGACCGGGACGAGGTTGTGGGCAACGCCACGCGCGTCAAAGTCGTGAAAAACAAGGTTGCCGCCCCGTTCAAACAGGTCGAATTCGACATCATGTATGGCGAAGGCATTTCCAAGAACGGCGAATTGCTGGATCTTGGCGCGGCGGCCGGTGTGGTTGATAAATCGGGTTCGTGGTTCAGCTATGGCGATGAACGGATCGGACAGGGGCGCGAGAACGCAAAACAGTTCCTGCGCGACAACCCCAAGATCGCGTTCGCGATCGAAGACAAGATACGGGCGTCGCACGGGCTTGATTTCGACATGCCCGAAGGGGCGGACGCGGCGGACGAGGATATACTGGAAGCCTGAAGATCGAACGCGTTGCGGCGCATATTCGCGCCCGCACAGAAAACACATCAAAACAGGGCGCGCGGACAGTGTGCCCTGTTTTTGCGTCTTGGGTCAGTGACCTGTGGACAGCACGCAGGTGGGCGGTTATTTGACGGAAACCGAAATTCTTCGCCCAAAAGGGGTGCCGTCCATGCAAACCGTCAACGATATCAGATCGACATTTCTGTCTTATTTCCAAAGACAGGGGCACAAGGTGGTCGACAGCAGCCCGCTGGTGCCGCGCAATGATCCGACGCTGATGTTCGCAAATTCCGGCATGGTGCAGTTCAAGAACCTGTTCACCGGGCTGGAACACCGCGATTACACCCGCGCGACGACAGCACAGAAATGTGTGCGCGCCGGCGGTAAACACAACGATCTGGACAATGTCGGCTATACGGCGCGCCATCACACGTTCTTTGAAATGCTGGGAAATTTCAGCTTTGGCGATTATTTCAAATCCGAAGCGATCCCCTATGCGTGGGAGATGGTGACAAAGGAACTGGGCATCCCCAAGGACAAGCTGACCGTTACCGTCTATCACACGGATGACGAGGCGGCAGACCTGTGGAAAAAGGTTGGCGGATTGAGCGATGACAAGATCATCCGTATCGCCACGGATGACAATTTCTGGATGATGGGCCCGACCGGTCCCTGCGGCCCGTGTTCGGAAATCTTTTATGATCACGGGGATCACATCTGGGGCGGCCCGCCGGGCAGCCCGGAAGAAGACGGCGACCGGTTTGTCGAGATCTGGAACCTTGTCTTCATGCAATATGAACAGTTTGCCGACGGATCGCGCACCGATCTGCCCAACCAGTCGATAGATACCGGCATGGGCATCGAACGGGTTGCGGCGCTGTTGCAGGGCACAAACGACAATTATGCCACCGATCTTATGCGCAGCCTGATCGAGGCCAGTGCAGATGCGTCCAGCACCGATCCTGACGGGCCCGGGCGTACGCATCACCGCGTGATTGCGGATCATCTTCGCTCAACCTCGTTTCTGATTGCGGACGGGGTGATGCCGTCCAATGACGGGCGTGGCTACGTGTTGCGCCGGATCATGCGGCGCGCCATGCGCCATGCGCATCTGCTGGGTGCGAAAGACCCGATCATGTATCAGCTGGTACCCGCGCTGGTGCGCAAGATGGGGGCGGCCTATCCCGAACTGGGGCAGGCGCAGGCGCTGATCACCGAAACGCTGAAGCTGGAAGAAACCCGGTTCAAGACGACGCTGGATCGCGGGCTGAAGCTGCTGGATGAGGAACTGGCCGATCTGCCCGAAGGACAGAACCTGCCCGGCGCGGCGGCGTTCAAGCTCTATGACACTTACGGGTTTCCGCTGGACCTGACGCAGGATGCGCTGCGTGAAAAGGGGCGCGCGGTGGACAAGGACGGATTTGATGCTGCCATGGCCGAACAAAAGGCCAAGGCGCGGGCCGCATGGTCCGGCTCGGGCGAGGCGGCGGATGCGACGATCTGGTTCGAGGTGGCCGACGAACATGGCACGACCGATTTTCTGGGCTACGATACCGAAACTGCCGAAGGCCAGATTGTGGCGCTGGTGGTTGACGGGGCCATTGCGAAAAAGGTTGGCAAAGGGGGGGCGGTGCAGATTGCGCTGAACCAGACGCCGTTTTATGCCGAAAGCGGCGGGCAGGTCGGGGATACCGGCCTGATCCGGACCGATACCGGCGTGGCCGAAGTGACCGACACGCGCAAGACGGCCGGGGTTTTTGTACATTTCGGCAAGGTGATCGAAGGCGAAATGGCACAGGGAAAGGCGGCGATGCTGATTGTCGATCATGCCCGCCGCACCGCCATCCGCGCGAACCATTCGGCCACCCACCTTCTGCACGAGGCGCTGCGCGAAACGCTGGGCGATCACGTATCACAGCGCGGATCGCTGAACGCGGCGGATCGTTTGCGGTTTGATTTCAGCCACAATGCAGCCCTGACAGCCGAAGAACTGGCCAAGGTTGAAGAGGACGTGAATGCCTATATCCGTCAGAACGCGCCCGTGGAAACGCGGATCATGACCCCGGATGACGCGCGCGGACTGGGGGCGCAGGCATTGTTTGGTGAAAAATACGGCGACGAAGTACGGGTTGTTTCGATGGGCCGGCACGACGGGTCGGGCAAGGGCAGCGACGGGCAGACCTATTCGCTGGAATTGTGCGGCGGCACCCATGTGCGCCAGACGGGCGACATCGGGGTCTTTGCCTTGCTGGGCGACAGTGCATCAAGTGCGGGCGTGCGCCGGATCGAAGCCCTGACCGGCGCGGATGCGTTGCGCCATCTGAGCGCGCAAGACCGCCGGGTCAACGCGCTTGCGCAGGAATTGAAAGCGCAGGCCGAAGATGTGCCCGCGCGGGTACGGGCCTTGATGGACGAACGCAAGGCACTGGCCAACGAAGTGGCGCAATTGCGCCGCGAGCTGGCAATGGCTGGCGGTGGAGCTGTAGATGGCACAGAACCAAATAAAGTCAATGGGATAGAGTTCATTTCTCAGGTGCTTTCGGGCGTCACGGGCAAGGATCTTCCGGCGCTGATTGATGAACACAAATCCCGGCTGGGCAGCGGTGCGGTCCTGCTGATCGCCGATGCGGGGGGCAAGGCGGCTGTCGCTGCCGGAGTGACCGATGATCTGGTGTCGCGCATTTCCGCCGTTGATCTGGTTAAGGCTGCCGTGGCAGAGTTGGGCGGGAAAGGTGGCGGCGGGCGCGCTGACATGGCGCAGGGCGGTGGGCCCGATGCGGCCAACGCCAAGGCGGCCATTGCGGCTGCAATTGCTGTATTGGAGGGATAAGATGCCAGCACTCTGGATCGCACATGTGACGGTGACCGATGAAGAGGCGTATAGCAAATACGCCGCTTTGGCGACCGAGGCGATTGCCCAACATGGCGGCAAATTCATTGCGCGTGGCGGGCGGTTCGTTCAGTTGGAAGGGCAGGCGCGTCCGCGCAATGTTGTGGCGCGGTTTCCGTCTGTCGAGGCAGCGGAAGAATGTTATAATTCAGTGACGTACCAGCGAGCGTTAAGCCATGCGCTTGGCGCGTCTGAACGCGAATTGATGATCGTGGAAACCAACGAATAAGGGCGCGACCAAAGCCGCGCCCCAGATAGATCAGCCCGCTTTGGACATCCGCTTGCGTTCATGCGGATCCAGAAAGCGTTTACGCAGACGGATCGCGTTCGGCGTGACTTCGACCAGTTCATCGTCGTCGATATAGGCAATCGCCTGTTCCAGCGACATGGTGATCGGGGTGGTCAGGCGCACGGCCTCGTCCGTGCCCGATGCCCGCACGTTGGTCAGTTTCTTGCCTTTCAGCGGGTTCACTTCCAGATCGTTTTCACGGCTGTGTTCCCCGATGATCATGCCTTCGTAGATGTCGGCCTGCGCGCCGATGAACATGCGCCCGCGATCTTCAAGGTTCCACAGGGCATAGGCCACCGACTGACCGCTTTCCATGGAAATCAGCACACCGGCCCGGCGGCCCGGTATTGGCCCCTTGTGTGGCGCCCAGCCGTGAAAGACGCGGTTCAGCACGCCGGTGCCGCGCGTATCTGTCAGGAATTCGCCGTGATACCCGATCAGCCCGCGAGACGGCACCATGGCGATGATGCGGGTTTTGCCCGCACCGGCCGGTTTCATTTCGGTCAGTTCGCCCTTGCGGGTACCGGTGATCTTTTCGATCACCGCACCGGAATATTCGTCATCCACGTCAATCGTGACTTCTTCGATGGGTTCAAGACGTTCGCCGCTTTCGCTGGTCTGAAACAGAACCTGCGGGCGCGAAATCGACAGTTCGAACCCTTCACGGCGCATGTTTTCGATCAGAACGCCCATTTGCAATTCGCCGCGTCCGGCGACTTCAAAGGCTTCGCCGCCCGGTGTGTCGCTGATCTTGATGGCAACGTTGGATTCTGCTTCTTTCATCAGGCGGTCGCGGATCACGCGGCTTTGTACTTTTTTGCCGTCACGGCCCGCGAGCGGCGAATCGTTGATACCAAAGGTCACCGTGATGGTAGGCGGATCAATCGGTTGCGCGGGCAGGGCGGTGGTGACCGAAGGCGCGACAATGCTGTCGGCCACGGTGGCCTTGGACATGCCCGCGATGGACACGATATCGCCTGCTTCGGCGCGATCAATTGCCTGCTGGCCCAGACCGCGGAAGGCAAGAATTTTTGTCGCGCGGAAGTTTTCGATCAACATGCCGTCGCGTGACAGCGCCTTGACGGTTTCACCCGCCTTGAGCGTGCCGGATTCCACGCGGCCCGTCAGGATACGGCCGATAAACGGGTCCGATCCAAGGGTTGTCGCCAGCATGGTGAACGGTTCATCCATTCGTTCGATCTGTTTGGGCGCGGGGACGTGTTTCACGATCAGATCAAACAGCGCATCCAGATTCTTGCGGGGACCGTCCAGTTCCATATCTGCCCAGCCTGAGCGGCCCGAGGCATACATGGACGGGAAATCAAGCTGATCGTCATCGGCACCCAGATTGGCGAACAGGTCAAAACATTCGTCCAGCGCGCGATCGGGTTCGGCATCGGGTTTGTCGACCTTGTTCAGAACCACAATCGGGCGCAGGCCCAGTGCCAGCGCCTTGGAGGTCACGAATTTGGTTTGCGGCATCGGACCTTCGGCGGCATCCACCAGCAACACAACGCCATCCACCATCGACAGGATGCGTTCGACCTCGCCGCCGAAATCGGCATGGCCGGGCGTGTCGACGATATTGATGCGCATGCCTTTCCATTCCAAAGACGTGGCTTTGGCCAGAATGGTGATACCGCGTTCGCGTTCCAGATCGTTGCTGTCCATGGCGCGTTCGGCCACCGACTGGTTTTCGCGGAACGCACCGGATTGTTTGAGCAATTCATCCACCAGCGTGGTCTTGCCATGGTCAACGTGCGCGATGATTGCGATATTTCGCAGGTCCATTGTCTCTACCTTTTTTCGGAGTTGTCGCGCGCATACATCGCTGCGGTGCAGAATGCTAGGGGAAAAAGCGGAATGGCCCTGTGACGTGGCGCGCCAGCGCTAGTGCGTGGTGGTGCCCGAAAACACATGGATCACGACAATCCCGCCGATAATCATCGACAGGCCCAGTATGGCAGGCAGGTCAAGCCGCTGGCCAAAGACGATAAAGGCAATCAGCGCAATGGACACGATGCCCAGACCCGACCAGATCGCATAGACGATGCCCACAGGCATGTATTTCAGCGTCACTGCCATCAGATAGAAGGACAGCGCATAGGCGATCACCACAATGACCGACGGCCAGAACCGCGAAAACTGGGCGCTGGCCTGCAACGCGGTTGTCCCGATTGTTTCGGCAATCACCGCGATGAACAGATAAAGATAGTGAACGGGCATGATGCCTCCCTAAAGCGGTAATTCGGTGGTGTCCTTGATCTGTTCCATTACGAAACTGGCCGACACATCCGACAGGGGGACGCGCCGGATCAGGTTCTGGTACAGCCGGTCATACCCCGCCATATCCGCAACCCGCGCGCGGATCAAATAATCTAGATCGCCGGTCATGCGGTAGACGCCCAGAATTTCGGGCATGGACTGGGTCGCTGCCGAAAACGTGCGCAGCCAGTTCGGTTCGTGTGAATTGGTGCGGATTTGCAGGAACACCATAAGCCCCAGCCCCAGTTTTTCCGGTGACAGCAAGGCGACGCGCTTTTCAATGACGCCTGCATCCTCCAGCGCCTTGATCCGGCGCCAGCAGGCGTTGCGCGACAGGTGCACCCGTTCGCCCAGCGTATCAAGCGATTGTGTGGTGTCGCGTTGCAGTTCTTGCAGTATGCGGCGATCTATTTCATCAAATGTCATCATAAATTGCCTTATCGCGGGAAAATATCACAAGATAAAGCGGAATAAACCGATATTTGGGACATATGTTCAAGCTGTTTTTTCTAATTTGTCGGCACCACTCACGGATCGGAGCGCGACATGTTTGACCGGATATTTTTGGATCACCCGCAAAGCGTAGATGAATCATTTTTTCAGCATATGCTGTTTGCGCTGAAATTTTCCGGCGCATTGTTTGCAGCGGCCGGCGCCGCGCTGGTGCACGCGTTTGTCCCTTGCGCGTTTGAAAAGACGGCAAGCGGCATCATCGAGAAGCTGCACCACCGGATGCATAACCGAACCCATTAATTGAAAAAGCCGCCCCCGGGGTGTGGGACGGCTTTTCCAGTTGATACCTGAGCGGGGCCATTGCTGGCCCCGCTTTTTTTATCCGGATTTATCCGGCCAGGGCCTTGTTCAGGTTTTCATCTACCTTTTCAAGGAACCCCATTGTGGTCAGCCATTTCTGATCGGGTCCGACCAGCAGCGCCAGATCCTTGGTCATGTCGCCGCTTTCTACGGTGTCGACAACGACCTTTTCCAGCGTGGTGGCAAAGTTCATCAATGTGTCGTTGCCATCCAGTTTGGCGCGGTGCTTCAATCCGCCGGTCCAGGCATAGATCGACGCGATCGAGTTGGTCGATGTTTCCTCGCCTTTCTGGTGCTGGCGGTAATGGCGCGTCACGGTGCCGTGGGCGGCTTCGGCCTCGACGGTTTTGCCATCGGGTGTCATCAGCACCGAGGTCATCAGGCCCAGCGAACCAAAGCCCTGGGCCACGGTGTCGGACTGGACGTCGCCATCGTAGTTTTTGCAGGCCCAGACATAACCGCCGTTCCATTTCATCGCGCAGGCGACCATGTCGTCGATCAGGCGGTGTTCATAGGTGATGCCCGCCTTTTTGAACTTGTCTTCGAATTCTTCCTCATAGACCTTCTGGAACAGCTCCAGGAACCGGCCATCATATTGCTTGAGGATGGTGTTCTTGGTCGACAGGTACACCGGCCAGCCCAGCGACAGGCCATAGTTCATGGACGCGCGGGCGAAATCGATGATTGATTTGTCCAGATTGTACATCGCCATGACAACACCGGAATCGGGCGCATCGAACACTTCGCGTTCAATTTCGCTGCCATCATCGCCGACGAATTTGATCGTCAGCTTGCCCTTGCCGGGAAATTTGAAATCGGTGGCGCGGTACTGATCGCCAAAGGCATGACGGCCGACAACAATCGGTTTGGTCCAGCCGGGCACAAGGCGGGGCACGTTCTGGCAGATGATCGGCTGGCGGAAAATCACGCCGCCCAGAATGTTGCGGATTGTGCCGTTGGGGCTGCGCCACATCTGTTTCAGGCCGAATTCTTCTACCCGCGCCTCGTCCGGCGTGATGGTCGCACATTTGACGCCAACGCCGTATTTCTGGATGGCATGGGCGGAATCAACGGTGATCTGGTCATCGGTTTCATCGCGTGCCTGAATGCCCAGATCGTAGTATTTCAGATCGATATCGAGATAAGGCAGGATCAGTTTCTTCTTGATGAAATCCCAGATGATGCGGGTCATTTCGTCGCCGTCGAGTTCGACGACGGGATTGTCCACCTTGATCTTGGTCATGGGTGCGGTCCCTTTGCTGTAGGTTGAATCACTTGCGCGCGGTCTAACGCACTTCTTGCGGGCTGGAAAGACTGTATACCAATGTATACCGGTGACGAGATGTCGCGGTGTCAGTGCGGCGAGGGTTCAAAGAAGCCTGCCAGTCGCGGTTGCAGCCACGCCCAAAGCCGCGGCGCGCCGCGCTGAACCTTGGCCCCGACACGGGTTTGCAGCTGATCGGCCGTCACGTTGTAATCGCGCCATGTGCCGCCGCTGCTTTGCAGGTTGCTGTTGACGGGCTGAACGCGATCAATGCTTTTGGCGAAAATGGCATCATCGCTTTCGGCCGCTTCAAATTCTTCCCACAAGGCCCGAAAGCTGTCGCGCTGATCAGGCGGAAGAAGCCCGAATATACGTTCGGCGGCCTGTTGTTCGATCACTTCCATTTCCAGCGGATCATGATCACCGTGAATGGGGTTGTCGCCCGCATCGATTTCCACAATGTCATGCACCAGCAACATTTTGATAACGCGGTCGACGTTGACGGGGCGATCGGAATGTTCGGCCAGAACCAAGGCGTAAAGGGCAATGTGCCAGCTGTGTTCGCCCGAATTTTCCGGGCGCGACCCGTCATTCAGGGTGGTGCCACGCAGAACCGATTTCAGTTTGTCAGCTTCGTTCAGAAACGCGAACTGTCGGTCCAGCCGGTCAGTCATCTGACGGCAGGCCCGCTTCTTTCCGGCGTTTGGACAGGATCATACGGGCGCGTTCTTCGGCGCGGCGCACGCGGATGGCCGTCATGTACGCCTCTTCCAGAGTCTGGGAAAAGCCGCCAAGCGCCGCGGACAGTTCGGCGATCACATCATCCTTGCCGGTGGCGTGCAGAATTTCCATCGTCTGCAACGCCAGCTCGTCGGCAATATCATTGGTCAGGGACATATCAGCGCGATGTCTCTGTCAGGCGGCGTTTCACGTAATCGGTTGTGTTGGAAATCAAAGTATCCATGTGCGGCGGTTCAAAGAAATGGCCGGCCCCTTCGATTTCCTGATGGGTGATCGTGATGCCCTTTTGTTCATGCAGCTTGTTGACCAGAGACACGGTATCGGCGGGCGGGGCGACGCGATCCGCACTGCCGTTGATGATCAGGCCCGAAGACGGGCAGGGCGCCAGAAAGGAAAAGTCATACATGTTGGCCGGGGGCGACACGCTGATGAAACCGGTGATTTCAGGACGGCGCATCAAAAGCTGCATTCCGATCCACGCCCCAAAGCTGAAGCCTGCGACCCAGCAGTGTTTGGAATTGTTGTTCATCGACTGCAGGTAATCGAGCGCCGAGGCCGCATCGCTCAACTCTCCGATGCCCTGATCATATTCGCCCTGGCTGCGACCGACACCGCGGAAATTGAACCGCAATACGGTAAAGCCCATGTTGTAAAACGCGTAGTGCAGGTTGTAGACAACCTTGTGATTCATCGTGCCGCCGAATTGCGGGTGCGGATGCAGGATGATCGCGATGGGCGCGTCTTTTTCTTTTTGCGGGTGATAGCGGCCTTCGAGGCGGCCTTCGGGTCCGGGAAAAATAACCTCGGGCATGTGCGTCCTTGTTCATGACACCAAGGCGCGCTGAATTCTTGACGAAATCGCTAAGGCACCTTAGAACTGTTCTAATCTATTCGACCGCAGCGATGCGGTAGCTTGCGGGACTTAAGCGCTACGGCGCGGAAGGTCAAGAATTCAGACGGCTTTTGCAGGCCAGAGGGCGTTAAACATGAAACTATCGACCAAAGGGCGTTATGCAATGGTGGCGCTGGCCGATCTGGCGCTGACATCGGGCGACAAGCTGGTGACTTTGGGCGAGATCTCGGAACGACAGGACATTTCGCTGCCCTATCTTGAGCAGTTGTTCGTAAAGTTGCGGCGCGCCGGGCTGGTGGCATCGGTGCGCGGGCCCGGCGGGGGCTATCGGCTGGCGAGACTTCCATCGGAAATACGCGTTGTGGACGTGCTTTCGGCCGTGGATGAAACGGTTGACGCGATGCACAAGGGGGCAGGGGTATCAGGCGCGCTGTCGGGCAGCCGCGCACAGTCGCTGACCAACAGGTTGTGGGAAGGATTGAGCGCGCAGGTCTATGTGTTTTTGCACCAGACCCGGCTGTCGGACGTGATTGAAAACGAACTGGCGCCCTGTCCGGCGGTGCCGAACCTGTTTGCGGTTGTGGATGATTAGGGCGACGGGGTTTTGAGTATTTCTGGACAAATGAAGCGATGAAGCGCACCTATCTGGATCACAATGCGACAACGCCGCTGCGCGCCGAGGCGCGGGCGGCGATGTGTGCGGCGATGGATGTGGTGGGCAATCCGTCTTCGGTCCATGCCGAGGGGCGGGCGGCGAAAGCCCTGATCGAAAACGCGCGCGGACAGATTGCCCAAGCCCTGGGGGCGGGGGATGCGGATATCGTGTTCACGTCGAGCGCGACCGAGGCGGCGGCGCTGGCCTGTGCCGGGCGCGGACTGCATGGCGGCGAAATTGAGCACGAGGCGGTGCTTGCGTGGGTTAAGCCGGATCTGCCGGTTGACGCAAAGGGAAAAGCGGATGTTGCGGATGCGGCGCAGACCGCGCTGCAACTGGCCAACTCGGAGACCGGCATTCTTCAGGACATACCGGCAGGACTGGCCGTATGCGATCTGACGCAGGCGCTTGGCAAGGTGCCGCTGCGGTTTGACGAACTGGGCGTCGATATGGCGATTGTCTCGGCGCATAAACTGGGCGGACCCAAAGGCGTCGGCGCGCTGGTGTTGCGGCGCGGGCTGGATATTGCAGCCCAGATCAAGGGCGGCGGGCAGGAAATGGGCCGCCGGTCCGGGACGGAAAACACCATCGGCATTGCCGGATTTGGCGCGGCGGCAACGGCTGCGGTTGCGGATGTAGCGGCGGGGCGGTGGGAAAAAATCGGCCAGTTTAGAAATATTCTAGAAAAGGCTCTTGAGGCTGGCGTAAATAAGACTATTTTTGTCGGGAAAGGCGTGGGACGTTTGCCCAACACCTCTTGCTTCGCGGCCCCCGGCTGGAAAGGCGAGACGCAGGTGATGCAGATGGACCTGTCCGGATTTGCCGTTTCGGCAGGCTCTGCCTGTTCCAGCGGCAAGGTGCGGGCCAGCCGAGTGTTGCGGGCGATGGGGTACGGCGACGAGGTTGCGGGCAGTGCGATCCGGGTGTCGCTGGGGCTTGAGACGCAGGAAGACGATGTTGTCAGGTTTGCAGAAACCTGGCTGGACAAAAGACACAAACATGCGCGCCGGGCGGCGTGACCGAAGCGGGAGTATCGATTATGGCAGCACTGGACAACACAACCGTCAAGGAAGGTGTGGATCAGGACACCGTCGATGCGGTGCGCGAGGTTGGCGGCAAGTACAAATACGGCTGGTCGACCGATGTCGAAATGGAATACGCGCCCAAAGGTCTGACGCCCGATATCGTGCGGCTGATTTCAGAAAAGAACGGCGAACCGCAGTGGATGACCGATTGGCGGCTTGAAGCCTATGAACGCTGGCTGACCAAGGAAGAGCCCGATTGGGCGATGGTCGATTATCCTGAAATCGACTTTCAGGACCAGTATTATTACGCGCGCCCCAAAAGTTTCGAGGTTAAACCCAAGTCTCTGGACGAGGTCGATCCGAAATTGCTTGCGACCTATGAAAAGCTGGGCATTCCGCTGAAAGAGCAGATGATCCTTGCCGGTGTCGAGGGCGCCGAGGACATGCCCGCCGAGGGCCGCAAGGTGGCGGTTGACGCGGTGTTTGATTCCGTATCGCTGGGCACGACCTTTCAGGATGAGCTGAAAAAAGCGGGTGTGATTTTCTGTTCGATTTCCGAAGCGATCAAGGACCATCCCGAACTGGTGCGCAAATATCTGGGATCGGTGGTGCCGGTGTCGGACAATTTTTACGCAACGCTGAACAGCGCCGTGTTTTCGGACGGATCGTTTGTCTATGTGCCGCCGGGCGTGCGCTGCCCGATGGAGCTGAGCACCTATTTCCGGATCAATGCGGAAAACACCGGCCAGTTCGAACGCACGCTGATCATCGCCGACAAAGGCAGCTATGTGTCTTATCTGGAAGGATGTACCGCACCGCAGCGCGATATTTCGCAACTGCACGCCGCCGTGGTGGAAATCATCATCGAGGAAGACGCCGAGGTGAAATATTCCACGGTGCAGAACTGGTATCCCGGCGACGAGAACGGCAAGGGCGGGATCTATAACTTCGTGACCAAACGCGCCGATTGCCGTGGCGACCGCGCCAAGGTGATGTGGACGCAGGTGGAAACCGGGTCTGCGGTGACGTGGAAATATCCGTCCTGCATCCTGCGGGGCGATGACAGCCAGGGCGAGTTCTATTCGATTGCCATTGCCAACAATTACCAGCAGGCCGACACCGGCACCAAGATGATCCATCTGGGCAAGAACACCAAAAGCCGGATCGTGTCCAAGGGGATCAGCGCGGGCCACGCGCAGAACACCTATCGAGGGCTGGTGTCGATGCACCCCAAAGCCAAGAACAGCCGCAATTATACGCAGTGCGACAGCCTGCTGATCGGCGGAAATTGTGGCGCGCACACGGTGCCCTATATCGAGGTGAAGAACAATTCGTCCCGCGTGGAGCACGAGGCGACCACATCCAAGGTGGATGATGATCAGCTGTTTTACTGCCGCAGCCGTGGCATGGACGAGGAAGAGGCCGTGGCGCTGGTGGTGAACGGGTTTTGCAAGGACGTGTTGCAGGCACTGCCGATGGAATTTGCTATGGAAGCGCAGCAGCTGGTTGCGATTTCGCTGGAAGGCAGCGTTGGGTAATCCGTACCTGACTGTGCTTGTGACGTGACTGGCCAAGGAACCTAAAGCTGATGGGTCTTTCTGACGAACCGATGCCGACATCTCCGAATGGCGGTGCAGAGGTTAACGCGAGATACGCGCGTGCAATGGGACAAAGCTATTTGTCGCGGGGCCTATTTTCGATGGCTATGCTTAGTTTTGTTGTGGGTGGATTTTTCTTTCAGGCCGTCTGGAATTTGATTTTCGGATTTACGACCATTGCACCTACGCTGATAGGGGCCATTGGGACACCGATTTTTTTTCTGTTTTGGTCTGTCGGTGCATCACGACGTGCCGTTCATGATGAGGCCGAGCAGAAACGATTTGAAGAAGCGGAACGATCAACTCAGAGACTGCGCGATATAGAAGTCGCGCGCGCGCGGGGCGACTTTGACCGCTGGGAAAAAGACAAATGATCGTCACAACCACACCTTCCGTCGAAGGCCACAGCATCACAGCCTACAAGGGCATCGTTGTGGGCGAGGCGATTATGGGTGCCAACGTGGTGCGCGATATTTTTGCGTCGATCACTGATATCGTCGGTGGTCGGTCTGGTGCCTATGAAAGCAAGCTGCAGGATGCGCGCGACACCGCCTTGCGCGAATTGCAGGATCGGGCGCGTGAACTGGGCTCGAACGCGGTGGTTGGCGTTGATCTGGATTACGAGGTTGTCGGGCAATCCATGCTGATGGTCAGCGCGTCGGGCACCGCCGTTGTGCTTAAGGACGGCTGACATGGGATTCGAGGTGATCAACCAATCCGGTCCTGACTTTTCCGGATGCTGCGCCGGAGCGGGCAAGCGCGTGCCGCACCCCGCCAATTCATCACGCAGGGATATGACAGATATCCTTGCGTTTTACACGAAACCCTTCTGAGGCCGCTGTGGCTGTGAATGAACTTAGACGAGGCAAGACATGTTAGAAATCAAAGACCTGCACGTGCAACTTGAAGAAGAAGACAAGCAAATCCTGAAAGGTGTGAACCTGACGGTGGATGCGGGCAAGGTGCATGCCATCATGGGGCCGAACGGGTCGGGTAAATCCACCCTATCTTATGTTCTTTCGGGCAAGGACGGCTACGAGGTGACAGCCGGGTCGGCCACGTTGGACGGGGCCGATATCCTGGATATGGAACCGGAAGAGCGCGCGGCGGCGGGGCTGTTTCTGGCGTTCCAGTACCCTGTTGAAATTCCCGGTGTGGGCAACATGACGTTCCTGCGTACGGCCGTGAATGCCCAGCGCAAGGTGCGCGGGCAGGACGAGATGAGCGCGGCAGAATTCCTCAAGGTGATCCGTGCCAAGGCCAAGGAACTTCAGATTGATGCGGATATGCTGAAACGTCCGGTTAATGTCGGCTTTTCCGGCGGGGAAAAGAAACGCAATGAAATCCTGCAGATGGCAATGCTGGAACCGAAAATGTGCATTCTTGACGAAACGGATTCCGGTCTGGACGTCGATGCGATGAAACTGGTGGCATCCGGTGTCAACGCGCTGCGCGATGCGGGGCGCGGATTTCTGGTGATCACCCATTACCAGCGTTTGCTGGATCACATCAAACCCGATGTCGTTCATATCATGGCCGATGGCCGCATCGTGAAAACCGGTGGACCTGAACTGGCGCTTGAAGTCGAAAACAACGGCTACACGGATATTCTGGCAGAGGTGGCGTAATGGGCCTGCCGGAATTGAAACAGACCACGACCGAAGCGCGAGTGAACGCGCTTGCGATGCCCCAGGGCGGATGGAGCATGACAGCGCGCACGGCAGCATTGTCGCGCGTTCAAACCATGGGGTTGCCATCGCGGCGCGATGAATACTGGAAATTCACCCGCCCAGATACGCTGACAGCGGTGGACGCGCCGGATGCCGCGGCACTCGATCCCGAAGAAAAGCCAGTGTTTGGCGATATCGACCGGTTGAAGATCGTGTTTGTGGACGGCGTTTTTGATGCCGACGCATCGGATGATCTGACGCTGGAAGGGGTCAGTATCGAACGCCTTGCCGCCGTTGCGGACAAGGATATCCACTGGGCCAAAGATTTGTACGGTGTATTGGAAACCAACGGCCAGACACCGGTGCACCGCCCGCTGGCGGCGCTGAATACGGCCTTTGCGACAGATGGTGTTCTGATCCATGTAACGGGGCGTGTTTCGCGCCCGATCAGCCTGATCTATCATCATGTGTCGACCACGTCGGATGCCATTCTGCACCATGTGATCAAGCTGGAAAAAGGCGCCGATGTCACGGTGCTTGAAAACGGGCCAGCCGCGGCGCGGTTCAACAAGGTGATGGAAATCGACATTGCCGATGGCGCCGGCTTTCACCATGTGCGCGCGCAGGGGCGCGATCATGACCGGCGTGCGGCGACGCATATGTTCGCGCGTCTGGGCGAAAACAGCACGTTCAAATCCTTTACGCTGACGGCAAACGGCGTTCTGACACGCAATGAATGCGTGATCGAACTGACCGGTGATGATGCGGTGGCCCATGTGGCCGGTGCCTGCGTTGGCGATGGTGATTTCCATCACGATGATACGGTGTTCATCACCCATGACGCAGTGAATTGCGAAAGCCGTCAGGTGTTCAAAAAGGTGCTGCGCAACGGCGCGACAGGTGTGTTTCAGGGCAAGATTCTGGTGAAACAGCATGCCCAGAAAACCGACGGCTACCAGATCAGCCAATCCTTGCTGCTGGATGGCGACAGCCAGTTTCTGGCCAAACCCGAGCTTGAGATCTATGCCGATGATGTTGTGTGTTCGCATGGCAGTACATCGGGCGCAATTGACGAGGATGCGTTGTTTTATCTGCGCTCGCGCGGGGTGGACGAAAAGCAGGCTACCGATCTGCTGACGCTGGCCTTTCTGGCAGAAGCGGTCGAAGAGATCGAAAACGAGGCATTGGCCGAAGATATTCTGGCGCGCCTTGAAGCGTGGCTGGCCCGCCGAAGCTGATGCCTGTCACGCGCGATATCGCAGCGACGTATCGCGGCCCGCGCAAGGTGATGCAGCGCCTGCTGGACATGGGACAGCGCGAAGATCGCGCGCTGATCTTTGTCATGGCGGCCTGTGTTATCACCTTTATCGCGCAGTGGCCGTATCTGGCACGCAGGGCGCATTTGGAAGATGTGGAACTGAACGGGTTGCTGGCCGGTTCGTTGATGGCATGGATTATTGTGGCACCCTTGCTGCTTTATGTTCTGGCATGGTTCAGTCATGTGCTGGCTAGACTGGTGGGCGGCAAAGGCAGCTATTACAGTGCCCGTATCGCATTGTTCTGGGCCTTTCTTGCGACCAGTCCCCTGATGCTGTTGCACGGTTTGATGCGCGGTTTTATCGGAACGGGGACACAGGAACAGATCATCGGTCTGGTCTGGCTGGGCTGTTTCCTGTGGTTCTGGCTGGCCGGATTGTGGCAGGCAGAGCGGGCATGACACTGACAGTTCCATACTGGCGCGATCTGGCGATAGAAACATTGCGCGCCCCTGCGCAGGCCGCAGAGCGGGTGATGGCCTTTCAATTGCCGCGCGATATGTTGTGGCTGTCCCTGTTGCTGGTCGCGGTGCTGAACACGATTGTCTACATGGTGACAAATATTCTGGTGCCGACGCCATCGCCCTTGCCCGGTGCGTTTCAAAGCCCGGTTGTGTTCCTGTTCATCGTTGCCGGTGGTCTGGTTCTGACGGTGCACGCGCTTTACTGGACGGGGCGTGCCTTGGGCGGAACCGGCGAACTGGGTGATATTCTAGTTCTGATGATCTGGTTGCAGGCGCTGCGTGTCGCCTTGCAGGTGATCACGCTGGTCCTGCTGATCCTTGCCCCGGTTCTGGCTGCCTTTGTGGTGATGGCCGCCGCGCTGTGGGGCATCTGGATACTCGTGAATTTCATCAACACGGCGCATCATCTCAACTCTTTGCCGCGCGCGGCAGGGGTGCTGGTGGCCGCAATGCTGGGCCTTGCGCTTGGCCTGTCTTTCTTCTTGTCCCTGATCGGGGCCACACTATTGGGATCTGTCGCCTATGTATGATGTAGAAAAAATCCGCTCCGATTTTCCGATCCTGTCACGCACTGTGAACGACAAACCGCTGGTCTATCTGGACAATGGTGCGTCAGCGCAGAAACCGCAGGTGGTGATTGATGCGGTAACACGCGCCTATTCGCATGAATATTCCAATGTTCACCGTGGCTTGCATTATCTTTCGAACCTTGCGACCGACCATTATGAACGGGTCCGTGGCATTGTTGCGACCTTTCTGAACGCCAGATCGGAAGACGAGATCGTGTTCAATTCCGGCACCACCGAAGGCATCAATCTGGTGGCTTATGGCTGGGCCATGCCGCGGATGCAGGCGGGCGATGAGATTATTCTGAGCGTGATGGAACACCATGCGAATATCGTGCCATGGCATTTCCTGCGCGAGCGTCAGGGTGTGGTAATCAAATGGGTCGATACCGATATCAACGGCGATCTGGACCCGCAGGCAGTGATCGATGCCATCACACCGCGCACCAAACTGATTGCAATCACGCAGCTTTCCAATGTGCTGGGCACCAAGGTTGATGTGAAAACCATAACGGCGGCGGCCCATGCAAAGGGCGTTCCGGTTCTGGTGGACGGGTCACAGGCGGCGGTGCACATGCCGGTGGATGTGCAGGATCTGGATTGCGATTTCTACGCGATTACCGGGCATAAACTTTACGGCCCGTCCGGGTCGGGCGCGATTTTCATCAAATCGGAACGGATGGCGGAAATGCGCCCCTTTATCGGCGGCGGCGACATGATCCGCGAGGTCAGCAAGGAAGAGGTGACCTATAACGATCCCCCGATGAAGTTCGAGGCGGGCACACCCGGTATCGTGCAGACCATCGGCTTTGGCGTGGCGCTGGAATACATGATGGGGCTGGGGATGGACAATATTCTGGCCCATGAAAACGCCCTGCGTGATTATGCGCGCACCCGTCTGGATGGCCTGAACTGGTTGCAGGTTCAGGGGCAATCTGTTGATAAGGCTGCGATTTTCAGCTTTACATTGGACGGGGCCGCACATGCACACGATATTTCAACCGTGCTGGACAAAAGGGGCGTTGCTGTGCGGGCGGGCCATCACTGTGCCGGTCCGTTGATGGATCATCTGGGTGTCACCGCCACATGCCGCGCGTCTTTCGGGCTTTATAACACCACAGCCGAAGTCGATGTTCTGGTGGATGCGCTGGAACTGGCGCATGATCTTTTTGCCTAGGCGTGATAGGCGGGGTGGAAAAGGAACACTTTCAATGCCACGTCTGATCTTTGCCGCAACTTTCATCCTGCTTGCTCCCCTGACTGTCCAGGCTGATATCCAGCCGCAAAGCGGCACATGGGCCAACGCTGTCGAGTTTGTGGACCAGACCGGATGCCCGCCGCAAATGGTTACTCAGTTGCAGGCCAACATGGCTGGCGGCCATGTCGGGCCGATCATCTTTCCCGAACCGTTTGATCCGGTCGCGCTGCAAGGCGCAGACATTCAGTTTACCTGGACAAAGCTGGACGAAAACGTCTGGCAGGGGGTTTTCAGCGATATATCCGACAGCGGCATGGGCGATATTATTGCCGTGTCGAAATCCGTGGTGACGGTCGTCGATCCGACGCATATCGAACAGGATGCGGAAATGAACGTGACTCTGCCCGAAGCGATGGCCAAAATGGCAGGAATGGCATCATCCACCTGCGTGGTGCGCAGCAAGGTCTTTCACGCGCGACAGCCCCGACAGGTTTTTAAGATTGCAGGCTGTGCGGGGCAACGCTATACCCCGCGACATGGACCCATAGCTCAGCTGGATAGAGCGCTGCCCTCCGAAGGCAGAGGCCAGAGGTTCGAATCCTCTTGGGTCCGCCAGTCAATCATAATTTATAATTTAAATACAATATTTTAGTATTGGTTAATGCTTAAACGTCCCCCATTTGGCCCGCCATTTCGAATTTGCATCAAGCTTTTAAGCCACGGTGTTTTCCAATGGTGGCAAGCTGGTGCAGAAGCAGACGACAACAAAAGCTTTCTATTTTATGATGGGGGGCAGGACGTTCACCAAATTCGGTGGCCTCACGCCATACGAATGCATCTGAAAAATCTCGACTTCGTAGCCAGAGCGATTCATCCTGAACCCGACCCATCAGATGCCGGGACTAAACACCTAAGCCAAGGAAGATTTTCAATTAATGTGCAGCGCCGCCAAAATTTGTTCCAAAACCAAATGGCCCATAGTTGGATTTGAATGAATTATGTCACGCGCAGGTTGCTTCATATCAGTATGAATCCGCACAGCATTCCGAGTAAAAGCTCTTCCTGTCAAACATCCATATTCTATAGTTTGCTCAGGTTGGTACAAAATACTAACCCCAGTAAATTTAGAAAATGTATTCGCGTGCGCATTGCGCAAAATTTCAGATAAATATTCTCCTCCTCGTTCTTCGATTACACGCTTGAGTGCGCGATTTTTTTTTCCTTCGATTTTCAGCAACTGCGCTCCAGGATAAGGTTGCGGAATAATACAAATGGGTATGTCGGTGACCACGCGTATTTGAGAAACTAATTCGTAGGTAACACCACTTTCTATTATGCGCGACAATGCCGCTAGATAGGCCGACTGTGACAACATCTGACGTCTGAAAGGAACGCCACCAGTGCGTTCAATTTTTCGAAGCATTGGCTCAGCAGAGGGCCAACCAGAAACACTGTGTCTTTGTAGTAACTGCCCAGCGTTAAAGACGGACGCTGTATCTCCTACAAATACGAGCGCGTCGAATGAATTTAAATCAACTCGTTCTGGCATCCCGTGCTGATTTAAAGCCTCAATAAGTTGAGGGTCTTTGAAAAATAATTCTGTTCCTTCTAATTCCGCACCCTTAAGGCCGGTGCCTGCTTTGGCAACCCAAGTAATAGACTGGTTTGCCAAGGGAGATTCTAGTTGTGCTCCTCGCAACATTCCAACATGAGAATTCCCCAGAATACATAGCCTCATGCTTTAGTAAAACTTTCTAACAACGCCTCTTCACAAACAAGTTCGTCGTCAAGTTCTGAGCTACCTTGGTGCAGTGTTTCTTCCGGCTCTGGGCTTGGTATGGAGGATAAGCCGATATGCGCACCGAAAAAAACTGCCATTACATTCTGCACCCCTTTTTGTGTCACTGTTCTCAAATTTTCACCAAAGAATTTTCCGGAGAATGGCGTTCCCGTGATCAATTCATACGAAGGAAAATAATCAATGCGGTCATCCATTCCAACAATCTCCCCCGCAACTGTTCGCAGTACCGATTTTGAATAGGTAGTGGCTTGCAGAACATGATACCCACTGGCAGTTGCTGTAAGTGGAACTGGTGACACTGTGAGAAGTATTTTCAATTGGGGATTTAGTTTGTGCATTAGATGGATTGCGCTAGCCAAGTCTTCATATGTGTCGTCAAATCCAAAATTTACAAATTCATGCTGCTTTG
This sequence comes from Sulfitobacter sp. JL08, assembly GCF_003352045.1. Classification (NCBI taxonomy): domain Bacteria; kingdom Pseudomonadati; phylum Pseudomonadota; class Alphaproteobacteria; order Rhodobacterales; family Roseobacteraceae; genus Sulfitobacter; species Sulfitobacter sp. JL08. Next base: position 2,111,345 of record NZ_CP025815.1, on the reverse strand, counting down.
CATCAAAATTTCCAGCGAATAATCCTGGCACCGTTGGAAAAACTATACCCGTTTCGCGGTCTTGCCATGTTTCAGTCAGACCCAAAGTAAAAACGAACACTTCAGCCTCGTCAAAAATCCGCCGAACACGCCTCAGATGATCTAGTCGATGGGCGCACAGTTCTCGGCTTGATTCAAAACCTTGTGGTTCAACGTTTGGGCGGATTGCGTCAAAGTATCGTCCGTTTCGCTCCCAAATTGCCTCTTTGTGGAGTGTCTCCCCGACCATGTCTTGCAATAGTTGGAGAAGCTGCCTGACAGTGTAGATGTTGCCATATCGAGCTGAGAACAGCCCGTACCCGAAGCGCGACGCAACATCTATTGGCATCGCTTTAGGTGCTGGCTCAACGTTAACCCACTCTAACTCAGACGCTCGCACATATTTGGCTATATTTTGTGCAAAACAACTGCCTGCCGTAGCAATCCGAGCACCTGGGAGAAGCTGAAATTTGGGTTGGTAAATTTCCGAAACTAAGAACTGATTGTCTTCTCGGCAACGTTTCCAAAAAGCTTTGTCTGAAAAATCAGTGTAAGGCATACCGGTGATAGACAACTTTTTTGACAGGAGATTGGATAGACTTCCGAGAATTCAATGTAACGTTTGCAGTTACGACGTCTATACTCAAAAGTTGGTAAATTTGCAGTATTACATTCACCAACTTGCCATAGATATTGCCGAAACCAACCGTCGAATATCTTCCATCTGCTTGGTCCGAAGACCGTGTTTGTAATTCGGATGCGCCTTGCCACGGGGCGCACCACCGCCAGCGCCGTGGACCCGACACACTGTCCAACCCGTCACAGCAGGGCAACGGCACCGCTGGCGGGTGGACTTGGCCTTAGCGCTGCATCTGGGCGTGTCGCGGAGCCTTTGTGTGGGGTTCATGGGGTAACCGTCACTTTTTATCATCAACCCTCCCCCCGTGGCTCACGTCGCCCACAATCGCCTGTCCGCCTTCGTTAACTGTGACCCGCTCGACCCTGACGGTTTGCTGGGCCTTGGCGCGGTATTTCTTGAGGGCATCCATCTGGGCCATATAGGTGCGGCTTAGCCGCGTCATTGAGCGTTCAAAAGCTTCGCGAACTTGATACATGGATGTGTCCATCACTTTCTGGGACAGGGATGTCATCGCAATATGGGTCGTGGTCATTTGGGTTATCAGCATCGCTTCGATTGCATCGCGCGGTTTTAATTCCGCCTGCATAGCTGCCGCCATGTCACGGTAGGGTTCGCCTGTTTTGCCCAGCGCATTGAGCGCGCAAGTCATCAGGCCGGACGCAGCCTCAATTGTTTCGACGTTGAACAAATTTATCAACGTGTCTGGTTTATCTACTTTGATTTGAACAACGCCATCTTCATTCGTGTTGAACGTCGGGCGCGACTGGTGATGTTCAATCGCTGATGCCGGTAGTCTTATCTTGTCTGCCATCTGTGTATTCCTTTGCAGTGGTATAAGCCATGTTTCTGCATGATGCGTCGCGCGGCTTACGAAGGCGGCTGTGGCCGTATTTTGTCGCTCTTCATGCTGCCCCCCAATCACGTCCGGCAAATCCGCCAACAATGACAGTGCAGAGGGTTCAACCTCACATTCTAGCAAGGTGCACACGCGGATTAGGGCGTTTCGGGTGGTGTTGTAGCCCAAGGCGCGCCAAGGCCGTTCTGCGCCACCTGATTTGCGCCGCTGGGTTATCCATTGGATACCGTCCTTGCAGACAATAACGCGGTGTGTGTCATCAAGTCTGCCGCCTCCGGATGCTGTGTTCCCAAAACCTTCTGCAAAGCGGCGTCCTGGTTCAGGGTGATGTGCTGCCCCAGTTCAGGAGTGCCCGTCAGTTTGACGCCCAATTTGCTGTCAGACTTGGTTTGTAGCTTGCCCATATTGTGACCTGTCCTTGCGCTTTATTTTTTTGATGGATCGGCAGGCCGAAAAGCGACCCCGAATTCTGCTGATTTACCTGGTCTTGTGAATGTTCCGATTGATGCTTGTTCATGTTTTGTACCATACCATACTCATGCCATGGCCGTCCACAATACCGCATGATTTACGTGTCCTATTGCAAGCACTGGGCCAGCATCGCGACGCGGCAACCGACGCCGATAGGTGGGGCGCAATCAAGGAATGGCTGGAGAGCCATGCGGTGCCTGCACCCAAGGGGTTGCCGACGGCGCCGGAAATCAAACGCAAAGACTAAGTTCTGGGACTGAAAACGGGCAATGTCCGCTTTAATCCGCTTTTCCGACCTCTTTCGAAAGCTGCTAAAGGTCCGAGTTGCGGGACAGAGCGGCCTTTGAAGATTGGCTACTGGCTGGCGTCAGTAACTGAGCGTGGCTAATATCTTTGAAGCAGTGTTTTCGAAGTCTTCGCTCAGGCTGTCGCCGTGCGCTCGAAAAACATTCTCAATAATGGATGCTGTCGTCGACCACATCATATCATCGCTTAAGAATATGCATTCGACGGTGACGCCATACGCTGTGTATACAACCTCTTCCGGCTGATCATTAGGGTTGGAATATTGAGCTTTCCAGCTGAATCCTTCGCAAAGATTGCTCGGCAAATCTCCTACGTACGGTTTAGTTTCGTGAGCGACAACCTGCATGCTCCCCTTTGGTTCCCCAATATAGTCCTTGATGTTCTGAATATCCGCGCTCAGGACACCGGCAACTGCTGGAGCAATGACTCTTTCTCCATGCTTTTTAACGAGTTGGGTCATTTTTTTGAAAAGTTGTTCGCTGAACCGGTGACGGTCTGCGGAAAAAATCACTTGGTGTCCAAACCTGTTGATATCCTTCACGAAGAATTCATGGTCGGGTGGCTCATTAGATGTGTCCGGCACAAATCCTGAAGGAAGAACAACCGAAGGTTCGGCGGCTTGAGCTTCATTCTGAAAAGCAAACATGAATGACAAGCACAGTAGCATACTGACAAGACGTGACTGGTGATTTCTCTTGTGCCTGGCTCTCATGGAAACTTACTCCAAGTTACATTGTCGGATATCTTATGCGCATTTCCTGCGGGTCGAAATGACATGCATCAAGCGATAGAGAGGTGCTGCCGTTGCCTTCAGCCTTGGATACTGGCTCCGTGATTGACCGCTCTGGGCTCACTGCCGTCATTCGACTGTTTATCTCTGATGACCGGTTCGTCGCGTTAAGCGGCCGTTCAAGACTGCAAATTCAGAGTTTTGATTCTGAACGACTGCTTTCACCGGCACCATACGTTCGCTGCGGCTGCGACGTATGTCTCACATGCGGACGAAGCCGCCTGATGCGGATGCGGCGAAAATCACCTTAATCGCTCGACGGTGTCGTTGGATTGCTCGCGGCAGCGCAGCAGGATTTACTGAAAGCAGACGTACAAATCACGCAAATCGGCCGAAACCCAATCCGGACATTCGCTGCGCTCACGTTCTATGTCGCACATGCGGACTTTCCCGTCATTCGGTTTTGTTACATCGCGGACGCAGCACCGCTTCGCGTTTTGCGGCATGCCTGTCGCCGCGTTGCAGCTCACGTCGCCATTGCGGCCGTTTAACTTGGCTATTTGACATTAAATCCAAACCCCACTTTCGCTGCGCAGTGTCAGAACCATCGAGACGCGAATAATGCGGCAATTAGTCAGACGCTATTGAGCCTTGGGAGGCGAGGTATGCGTCTAGCTCACTGACGAAACGGTCTGATCTGTCTGTGATCCATTCGACGAATAGTGCCCGCAAATCAGATTTCGCCCTGGATCGCGCCCATCGGAGACGATAGGCGTACTTTGTCTGGCATATCATTGAAGGGCCGAATGGCAGAATGAGCGACCCAGCTTTCAACGCGTGAAATGCCTCTACGACACCGCAGAGAACCAGACCTTGGCCCGCAATCGCCGCCTGAAGCCCTGAGCCCGTCTTCGAAATGCGCACACCATGGCTTAAATGGTCACGGTCAAATCCGAAGGCTTCGCCCCACCCCTCGAAATCAACCCATCCGGGGTCCTTGGTCCGATTGGTAACGTGGATGAGCGGTACACCCTTTAGCGATTTCACATCCGGACCCAACCCTTGCTGGTCTGCAAAAGAGGGCGAGCATACTGGGGCAACGAAATCACCGAACAGCACGCGTTCTTCCAATACAGTGTCACGGGTTGGACCGTATCTGATCGCAAGATCATAGTCTTCTCTCACCAAATCGATATCGCGATTGGATGGGTCCAAGTGTAAGTCCGCGTCCGGGTATTGCAGGTGGAATTCCACAAGCATTGGTGACAGCCAGTTTTCCGAAAAGGATTCCGGCAGGGTAATGCGTAGACGGCCAGCCGCGTCGTTCGGCTTCAGTTGCTCAAACGCCTGGGCAAGCCTTGCAAAGCCGCCTTCTAATAACTCCTGAACCCGCAACGCATCCTCAGTTGGCTTGATGCCCGAGCTGGAGCGAATGAACAGGCTTTTGCCGAGGTAAAGTTCTAGAGACCGAACCCTTTGCCCAACAGCAGCCGGAGTAATTCCAAGTTCGTTGGCGGCCAGTGAAAAGCTCCCATGCCGCAATGTAGCCTCCAGAGCGCGCAGAGCGTTCAAATGAGAAAGATGCATGCCAGAAACCTAAAGGTTTCCTTTAGCGCCGCCAAATGAAATCACGCGTGCAAAGCATTCGAACCCACCCATACTGAACATTGGGGGACAGGATGCCGCCACGAAAACGGAACTATTGGGAAGATGGAACATGTTCACGCTTTATTGGGAGTACCTGGCAGGATCGATTGTGGTACAGGCAGTCCTTGAAGAAATTGGTGCCGAATATAGGCTGCACTATGTCGACATGGGCTCTGACGCTCATCGCGCCGCAGATTTCCTGAGGCTCAACCCAACCGGTCGCATACCGGCTCTCGGCTACGCAAACGGTAGTACGATTGGAGAGACTGCCGCGATTATCACACTACTGGGCGAGATGCATCCTGAGAGCGGGGTCGCTCCTGCGCCCGGCGATGACAACCGTGGAAAGTTTCTGTTTTGGCTGAATGTTATGACGACCTCAGGCTACATGACTGCGGCACGGCTCGGGCACCCCGAGCGCTATGCGAACAGCAGCAAAGCGATTGAGGAAGTCGGCGCAAAAGCGGCTGTCGATTACGACGCCTTTTTCGATGTCATGGAAGAGGGTATTGCGGGCGATCCTTACTTTATCGCGAGCGGTGTGACCGCGCTGGATTTCTACGTCACAATGCTGACCGAGTGGCACGCCAACAAACAGTCTCTCTTTAGTTCACGACCCAAGCTCAGCTCGCTGTGTCAAACTGTGAATGAAAGCCGTTCCTACAAGGCCGCAATGGATACACATGCACTGCCGCCTACCTAAATAGCTCAGTTCCTTGCTGCACTCCGCACGAATGGCGGGTTTTCCCGCTGCGCGGCAGCACCAATTTTAAGCTAACGCAGCATTATCAACGCTGCGAGCGCACGCATCGGGAAAATCGGACTCACACAATGGGCTCAGAGCCGCCGTACCGGGCCCTGTAGTCCAACGACCGCTCCGAGCAGCCGAATGTCCGAGCATCGGGCTGCACCGCTGAACGCGTTGAATTTTATGTGTTTCGGGAATGGCTGCTTCCGGAGCGCGGTCCAGGCTTATCCCGCTGCACCGCCGCAAGTCCGCACTGAGCCCGGATGTATGTACCGGCTGCTGTTCGCAAGTGTTCAATTGCATGTCTTCTGGAAGTCGCTGATATGTATCCGGCCTTTGGATCGGCTTGTGTTGCTTGCCGTGGCCCTGTTGGGAGTACGCACGCGCCTTTGTCTCATTAGCGGACAGGTCGATTATGACCATTCGGGCTCTCAGACTTTGAGTGCGTTTTTATTCCGTTCCATGCATTTGAGGTTTACGAACGTCGTTTGCGGCTGTGATCAGATCGCAGTCGCCAATTCTTTTTCCATCCAATCGAAGTCCTTGCCTGAGTTAAGAACACTCCATGCGATCCGCGCTAGCTTATTGGCAAGCGCCACGCCGAGCTTGTTGTGCTGCATGCGCGTCGCGGCGGCTTCCAACCATGCGCCAAAACTAAACTTATGCCAGTTCTTCGGTCGCATCATGATGACCTGCGCGGCCTGCACAAACAGCATGCGGAGATACCGGCTGCCTCGTTTTGTGATACGACCCAGGATGGTGCGCCCGCCGGTGCTGTGTTGTCGCGGAACGAGCCCCAGCCAAGCCGCAAAATCTCGCCCCCGATCATAAGCCTCGCCGGTCCCGACAGCTGCAACCACAGCCGTTGAGATGATTGGCCCGATGCCCGGAATGGTCATCAGACGTTGGCAGCTTTCCTCGGTCTCGCTGACCTCTTTGATTTCAGATGTGGTCATATCGATCCGTTTATCCAGCCATATCCAATCCTGTTGGAGCCCCAGGATCAATCTCCGCATCCGCAAGGACATCTCGTCGCCGCGATTGCTAAGAATGGCTTCGAGCGAGGCGCGCAGAGCCGCGACACTACGTCGGACAGTGATCCCCTGTTCGATCAGAAAGGCCCGGATCTGATTCATTGCTGCTGTCCGACGTGACACAAGCCGTGACCGAACGCGATGCAGCGCCTGGAGATCAAGCTGCTCCTGCGTCTTCTCCGATACCGTCTTGAGATTGGGACGCAAAGCGGCTTCTGCAATAGCTTCAGCGTCATTGTAGTCGTTCTTCTGGCCCTTGTTGAAAGGCTTCACATAAATCGCGGGAATGATCCGGGGCTCGAACCCCATCTTGCTCAGCGTTCGGCTGACAAAGTGCGCGCTCAGGCAAGCTTCCATCCCGACAATACATTGCGGCAGCTCCTCAAACGTCGCAACCAACGCCATGCGTTTGATCTTCTTGCGCAAAACAAGCCGACCTTCTTTGTCAAAGCCAACCAAGTGAAATACGTCTTTGCCGATATCAACGCCAACTGACATCAGCTCATCAAAATCATTCTTCGCCATGCTACTTCTCCTTTTTGCAGTATAGGCCAAGCCTAACCTGCTGGGTGAAGCAGCCGGTACATCCCATTAGCGGACACGTCTGTATACGCCACTTTGCTAAAAACAGATCAGAATCCAATCATTCCGGCAGACCGGCCGAACGTAAGGAGACACAGTCTCTTTCTAGCCGGGCACGATCTGAGAATAGTTGAGTTTTCGCCCACTCAGAGACAGAAAACTGTGGCCGGTACTTAATAACGTTTTGTGCCTCCTCGCGTGCTGCCTCAAGATTACTCGTCTCCGCGTGGACAATAGCGAGGTCCACATGACCAAAGCCCTCAACCTTTTGACCATATTCAGTAAATGACGATATTGCCTCATCGTAGTTACCGTCGAGCCTGAGCGCGAAACCCAGAACGCCCGCATACCAGCCCGGATAGTGGGGGTTTAGTGTAATCGCTTGGCGGGCAACACGGATTGCCTCCTTGACTTGGCCGTCGAAGGATAAAGTAAGTGACAGTCTCGCTGCCACATCGGCGTGGTTTGGGTTCAGCGTCAGAGCTTTGTTAAACTTGTGGATAGCCGAAGCGAGCTGGCCGTCTATCGCATCCGCAAAACCATCAATTGCATGAGCTTCTGGGTTATAACTGTCAATTTTCAAGGCACGACGAGCACACTCTCTTGCTTCTTCCAATGCTGTAGCCTTGTTCGCCGCAAAGCCGTGACGTGCTTCGACAGTGCAGACAAAACCAAGTGTACAGTGCGGGGCTGAATATCCTGGGTCGATTGAAATTGCCTTCTGCGCCAGCCGCCGGGCATCAGCTTGTGCTTGTTTGGTAATGTTGCGTGATGCTTCAACGGCCTGAAGTTGAGCTGTCCATGCGTCTAGGTTATTCGTACCCGATCCTCTAAACCGAGCCATTTCGCCGGCCATCAATTCAACTTGAAGCTCAGTTGCTATCCTCAGGGCGATTTCATCCTGAACTTCAAACACATCTTCCATATGCCGATCAAAACGATCAGCCCAAACGTGCATGCCTGACTTGGTATCAATTAACTGTGCTGTAATTCGCACACGGCTACCGCTTTGGCGCACACTACCCTCAAGAACAAGATCGACACCCTGTTCAAGGCCGACTTGTTTTACATCCACGGAGCGTCCTTTGTACACAAAGGTGGAGTTGCGAGCGACGACAAGCAAATTGGGCAGTTTTGATAGCGTAGTTATGATCTCTTCTGTGATGCCATCCGCAAAGAACTCCTGATCCGGATCGGAAGACAAGTTGTCCAGTGGTAGGACGCCGATCAACAGAGACTGGGTGTGATTTGGCGGAGCAACGCGAGGTGGAGCAGAGCCGGGGGGTGACCATTGGAAAACTTCAATTGAAGCCGGGGCATTCTTGAATACCCGTTCACCAGCACGCTTAAAAAGCTCTGATAGGCGTTGATCAATGCTGCGATGTACGACATCAGAAATCAGTACCGTTCCCTCTTCAGCGGCCTCTTGCAACCGCGTAGCGATATTCAGGCCATCCCCAAATATATCCTCTTCATCGAAGACGATGTCACCCATATGCACGCCGGTTCGCAGCTTGAGTGAACAGTGTGCGGGTACCTTGCTTTGGAGATCAAGCGCGCAGCGCACCGCGTCGGAGACCGATTTGAACTCTACCAGCCATCCATCACCCATGCGCTTGACGATGCTGCCCCGGTGATCGCCTACCAGCGGGTCAAACACCTCTCTGCGAAGCTTGCGCAGTTGCTCAAGCGTCTGATTTTCGTCTGCCTTCATCTGCCCCGAGTAGTTCACGACGTCAGCTGCGAGTACGGCAGACAGTCTGCGGTTTGCTGTCATTGGTTCTAAGTAATGCAAAACTTCTGCTGAGGGAAACCTGAATAGTACTGAGCGTATCAAAAAGTCAATCCAGCTTTTCCGCTATGTCCGCACAGCGGAAATAGACTTCCAAAATCTCGCTGCGCCGTGAATGAACGACCGCTTTTCTCTCTGCGGCGCGGCTGACAATTTTGGCGTTCAAATTGCCGCAATTGCGAGCGTCAGCGCAGGATCATGTCTCCTGTGGGCTCGCAGCTGCCGTTCGCCGCATTTGTCACGAAGGTCCGGTTTGCATCGCCAACGTGAGTTTTGATTGAACACCTGACGGAGCCTTTCCCGCACCGTTTCCTTTCAATCAAATGTCCTGCCTATGGCTAGATGTATATATGTCCTGTTTTTTGTGACGCGCATTTCCGGTTTTCCCGCGTTCACGTCACAATTTTTAGGACGGTTGCAGCCGATTTGGCCTGTTCGGATTGCTGACTGTCCTGTTTTTTAGGACGGGGTGTCCTGTTTTTTGTGCGGGGCTTTTGTTTTTGCGTCCAACTGTCGAACCGCTTGAGCGCGGGTTTCATGTCCGCCGTGGGCAGTTCATCCAGCGCCCAGATTGATGCTTTGCCAATACCGGACGGGCCGAGGTGCGGGGCTTGTGTCATGTGAATGAACCCACGGTTCTGCAGTTCTTTGAACCATGGCCCAACCGTATTGCGATTCACGTTCAGCGCCGTTGCAGCGTCCCTGTGGCTTAGAATAATATTGCCGTTGTTCGATCCATTGTACCGGCGTTTCAACTCAACGTAGAGCGCCCGCGGACCGGGGCTTAGAGTGGCCCACGCTTTTGAGGATTGCAGCCATTCGGGAAGCTGGACGTGACGCCCAGCCCCTCGTTTATGTTTCTTGTAGGGCTTAGTGGCCATCCAATGACGCCTCCCCATAGGCCAGGAGCGCATAGGAACGGGCGCTGGGTTCGGGCAGGCCATGTTTGCGCATAATGCGCCGTACGGCTTGTGAGGGTGGCCGGGGCTGTTTTCCATCGCCTTTCATGCTGTCCGGCCTATCGTGTCCGGCAGTTCCGCCAACAATGACATAACAGCAGGTTCAATCTCACATTCTAGCAAGGCGCACGCGCGGATTAAGGCCTTTCGGTTGGTGTAGTAGCCCAAGCCCCGCCAAGGCCGGTCTGCGCCACCTGATTTGCGCCGCTGTGTTATCCATTGGATGCCATCCTTGCAGACAATCACGCGGTGTTTATGGTCCAATACGGCGACTATTGCCCCGTAGGTGTCGGAAGTTTCGTGACAGGCTTTGCGCTTGATGCGCGGGTCGATCTGTGAGGACGTGCTGTTCATGCTGCGCTCCTTTCCTGCAAAACGGACAAGGACACATCACACGCAAGCGTGTAGCGGGCGTGGTGGCCGGAGTATGCGCCGCCGTGGGCAACCATCTCTGTGTTGATAGGGATGCCCATGCGGCGTAGCTCGTGGACATAGGCTGACCAACGCGGCGCGGGGCGTTCGATCGGCGTGATGCCTCGCGCGCCAGCTTGGGCAAGTTGTGCCATTGCCCAGCCTAAACGGCCCTTGAGTTCAAACGTGCGGAGTCGTTCGCTCAAACTGAGCGTTACGTGAATTTTCATCACTGAATCCTTTATCTTTGGATTGCAGCGCGGTGTCTGGATGGTGTCTAGACTGCCCAGCGCCCGCGCCAGTTTTTGTTACTGCGTGGGCGTTGCTTTATTCGGCAGCACCTTTTGAAACAGGACGGCTTGCCAACCAAGCCTCAATGGCGGTTGAAGGCCACGCGACCGCACGCTTGCCAATGCGGATGGGGCGGGGGAACTCTCCCGCGTCCATCATAGCATAGATACTGCTGCGGCTTAGACCTGTTGCCGTTTCAACGGCACGGCGGCGTAAGTATTCTGAAGACATAAATATCCCTCGTCTCAATGGCCCTTGCGCGATTCTTGTTGCGAACCGAACCAAATTTTGCGATGGATGAACGGGAATAGGGACTGACTTTCTATCCTGTTCCGGTTGCTTTGACCGTTGGCGCGGTCAGGGCAACCCATCGGGGTATCGCTTTGATCCCGACAAGTGCACTTTATGCTAGATGATTCCTTAGTAGCAACAGCCATTGAATATGTGCAGTGTATTTTGGCTCTGTTTGCAGCTTGGATCTATAAATTGTGTATTTGAGTCTGAAGCTTATCCAAATATTTTTTTTGACGAGTTTTGCAACCGTTACAGATTTAAGGTAACGATGTTCGCGCTACTCTCGTGCACATAGGCATCCCACCCGTTCATCAGCTTTCTCCGCTTGTCAAAAAAGTCAGACCGCGCATAGGCCGCCTCGGCCTTGTTCTGCACCACATGCGCCAACGCTGCTTCGGACACATCGCGGGGTGTGTTGGTGCGTTCCTGCGCCCATGTCTTGAATGATGTACGGAACCCATGCACGTCCACGTCGTAGCCCAACGATTTGGTCAGTTTGGACAGCGTCATGTCGGACAACGGTTTGCCATGCACAGTGCCCGGAAAAACCAGACCCTCACCCGTCCCCAACTTGCACGCCTCTGACAGCAATTCTAACGCGCGGTCGGAGAGGGGGACGCGGTGTTCCTTCTTGGATTTCATGCGCTGTGCTGGACGTGTCCAGATACCTTGCTCAAGGTCAAATTCCGACCAATCCGCCAAGCGCACTTCGCCGGACCGTGATGCGGTCAGAATTAACAGCTCCAGCGCCAGCTTGGTCGCGTCCAACGCATCTGACCCTTTGAGCGTTTCTAGAAATTCCGGCACCTTGTCGTAAGGCAGCGCCTTGCGGTGTGCTGGCGTTCTATCCTGTTTAGGTAAAGCGCTGGCAACAGAAACAGAGGGGTCGTCTTGCCGCCAGCCATTTGCAATGGCCCATTTCATAACCGTCCCGATGCGCTGCTTTACACGACGTGCGGTTTCAGGCTTTTCCAGCCATATCGGTTGCAGGACCGCCAGCACGTCCGCTGTGGTGACTTCTGACACCTTCAAATTACCAATGCGGGGAAAGGTGTAGGTTTCCAGCGTCGATATGAATTGGGCCGCGTGTTTTTTGTTGCGCCACGTCGGTTCGTGGATCTTGTGAACTTTGCGGGATGCCTCCTCAAAGGTCAGCAATGCTTCTGAAGCGCGTTTGGCTTGCAGGGGGTCGCCGCCCGCCCGCGCCAGTTTGCGGTTCTGCAATGCCGTTTCCCGCGCCTCTGCCAAAGTGACCAGTGACGCGCTCCCCATCCCAATCTCGGTCCGCTTGCCACGAATGACGATGCGTTGCACCCAACGTTTTGCGCCGGATTTATCGACCTTGAGTAGCAGGCCGTGACCATCGAAGTATTTACCTGGGGTGGTGACAGTGCGCACAAAAGCGGCTGACAATGCCTTTTCCGACCGCTTATTAGGCGCATTGTGTTCGATTGCTTTTTTTGCGTCCGCCATTTCGTCCCCCATCCATAGCGGGAATATGGGGGGCGGTACTGGAACAATCAAGACCAATAACTGCCACAACCAACTGATTTAAAGTATTTTAAGGAAATGCTTGGAACTAGATATGGCGGATCTTGGGTCCGCCATTTCACAACAATTTTCACGGGTTAACCCCTTTTGTCGGCTGAATGGGCCTGCGTCTGCTTGCCTCTTTTGATGCAACTGCATAGCGTGCGCGCGACACTTCAGAAAAGGGTTTAGTATGGTCAAACGGAACGTAGTGCACGGGTTGCAGGTTGCACAGGAACTGGAAACATTCATCAACGATCACGCCTTGCCGGGTACCGGGATTGAAGCGGATGCGTTCTGGTCGGCGTTTTCCGCATTGCTTCATGATCTTGGTCCGGAAAACAGCGCGTTTCTGGCGCGGCGCGAAGAATTGCAATCCCAGATCGATGCATGGCACATCAAACGCCGCAACCAGCCCCATGATCACGATGCCTACTGTGCCTTTTTAGGCGAGATCGGCTATCTTCTTCCGGAAGGCGATGATTTCGAAATCGATACCAGCAATGTGGATTCTGAAATTGCCAACGTGCCGGGGCCGCAACTGGTGGTGCCGATCACCAATGCCCGCTATGCGTTGAACGCGGCCAATGCCCGCTGGGGCAGCCTTTATGACGGGTTTTACGGCACCGATGCGATGGGCAGTGCGCCGCCCAAGGGCGGGTATGACAAGGGGCGCGGTGCGCGCGTTGTGGCCCGCGCCCGTGTGTTTCTGGACGAAGCGTTTCCGATTGACGGGGGCAGCCATGCGGATGCGCGCCGCTATCATATCAGTGACGGGGCGTTGCTGGTGGATGATCAGCCCTTGGTCGACCCTGCAAAATTTGTCGGCTATCGCGGCCATCCCAAGGCGCCCGATGCCGTGCTGCTGGTCAATCATGGCCTGCATGCGGAACTGGTGTTTGACCGCACCCACCCGATTGGCAGCCGTGATCAGGCCGGACTGGCCGATGTGGTACTGGAAAGCGCTGTGTCCGCGATCATGGATTGCGAGGATTCGGTGGCCTGTGTGGATGCCGAAGACAAGGTGCTGGCCTATGGGAACTGGCTGGGCCTGATGAAGGGCGATCTGAGCGCGGACGTTGAAAAAGGCGGACGCACCATTGAACGCAGGCTGAACCCCGACCGTACCTATACCGCGCCGGACGGATCGGACGTGACGGTCAAGGGCAGGGCGCTGATGCTGGTGCGCAATGTCGGCCACCTGATGACCAACCCCGCCATTCTGGACAAGGATGGCAACGAAGTGTTCGAAGGGCTGATGGATGCCATGATCACCACCCTGATTGCCATGCATGATTTGCAGCGCGACGGGGGCAATTCGTTGCGCGGATCTGTTTACGTGGTGAAACCCAAGATGCACGGCCCGGACGAGGTTGCCTTTGCCGACCGTACGTTTTCACGGGTCGAAGATGCGTTGGGCCTGCCGCGCCACACCGTGAAACTGGGCATCATGGACGAAGAACGGCGCACTTCGGTCAACCTCAAGGAATGTATTCGGGCAGCCAAATCGCGGGTGGCGTTTATCAACACCGGCTTTCTGGACCGCACCGGCGATGAAATCCACACCTCGATGGAGGCGGGGCCATTCAGCCGCAAGGATTTCATCAAGCGCAAGGCGTGGATCACGGCCTATGAAAACCAGAACGTGGATATCGGGCTGGCCTGTGGTTTGCAGGGGCGCGCGCAGATCGGCAAGGGTATGTGGGCCATGCCCGACATGATGGCAGCGATGCTGGAACAGAAGATCGAACACCCCAAGGCGGGTGCGAATTGCGCCTGGGTGCCCAGCCCGACAGCCGCCACATTGCACGCGCTGCATTATCACAAGGTCGATGTGTTTGCGGTGCAGGATAAAATCCGTGCGGGCGGGCGTCGCGCTTATGTCGATACGGTTCTGGACATTCCGCTGGCGGCCTATCGCAAGTGGAGCGATGACCAGCGCATCCGCGAAGTTGAAAACAATGCACAGGGTATTCTGGGCTATGTGGTCCGCTGGATCGATCAGGGCGTTGGTTGTTCCAAGGTGCCGGACATGAACAATGTCGGCCTGATGGAAGACCGCGCCACCTGCCGTATTTCAGCTCAGCATATCGCGAACTGGCTGCATCACGAGGTGGTCAGCCAGGAAGAGGTGATGGGCGCGATGCAAAAGATGGCGGCTGTGGTCGATGAACAGAACGCAGGCGATCCCGGCTATCGCCCGATGGCACCGGATTTTGACGGAATCGCGTTTCAGGCGGCCTGTGATCTGGTGTTCAAGGGACGCGTGCAACCGTCTGGTTACACCGAACCGGTGCTGCATGCGCGCCGCCTTCAATTCAAAGCACTTTCATAAAGGGATGAACCGGATATGGCCGAGATCAGTTTGAGAAAAGCACGCACCATCGTGCGCAAGACACTGGAAAAAAGCCGCGAAATGGGCCTCAAGCCGATGAGCGTTGTGGTGCTGGACGCAGGCGGGCACGTCAAGGCGTTTGAACGCGAAGACGGCGCCAGCCCCGGCCGGTTTGACATCGCGCAGGGCAAGGCCTACGGCACTGTGATGCTGGGTATGGCCGGCACGGCACAAATGGCCCGCGCCGAAAGCCAGCATTATTTCATGACGGCGGCCAACGGCGTTTATGGCGGCAAGGTTATTCCTGTTCCTGGCGGGGTGCTGGTACGCAATGCCAAGGGCGACGTGCTGGGCGCGGTCGGCGTGACCGGCGACACCAGCGACAAAGACGCCGAAGCGGCCATGGCCGGTATCGAAGCGGCAGGACTGGTTGCCGAAATCTGACGGGCGTACCCGTTGACCAAAAAAGGGCCGGTGCTGATCAATGTGCAGCACCGGCCCATTCTTCAAGTGGCGCCGATCAGCGCTCGTCGATGCAGGTTTTGACCATTTCGATGGCTTTGAGTGTGCCGGTCAGATCGACGACAAAGGCGAATTCCTTTTCCGGAAAAACCACCATTTCATACTGGCGAGCGATGTCTTCGATGAATTGCGGGTCATCGGCCAGAACGTAGCCGCCCGAATAGCCTTTGGTGATGTTGCCGCGCATCCCGGTGGCTTCGCCAAGATACACGTTATCCCCGATTGCAATGGCAACGGCTTCCTTTTCATCCTTTTTGACAGTGGTTTCACCTTTGGTGAACACACCGACATAGGCGGCCGATTTATCTGCGGTCAGGCCCATCTGGACCACGTTTTCCAGATCGTCGATTTTTTCGATCAGGCAGGAATTCATTTCAACGTCCACGAAAACCTTCCAGCCTTCGACTTCGCCGTATTTTTCGAATGTTTCAGCAGATGCGGTTGTTGCGGCAAAGGCCAGTGCCGCGCCACAGGAAATAAGGGTCAGGGATCGCATTGTTTGTTCCTTTCTTGAAATAGAACTTGATGCCATGGGATGACAGCAATGAACATAAATCTACCATAGGGATTTCAAGAGCAAAGGGCATATGGCCCGATTTACAAAACTTTCACGAAAAAAAAGACGCCCGAAGGCGTCTGAATTCTTTGAGGTTTGTCCTTGGGTTATCCGCCCCAGGTTCTGACGGGTCCGCAATCCATATGGACAAAGTTGGACCCTGAATATCGTCCTACACCCCCGGCGCGGCAGGCCGCTGCGGCCTTGGCCATCTGTCCGGTCGAGCGCGAGTTGAGGCGCAAATCTGCGGCCTGGCCCTTCATGTGAAGGGAGTTCTTGGCAACACCGCGGGACCGCGAACGCAACATCGCATTGGTTTGCGGGCTGCGATAGCCCGAAAGCAGCATATAGGGTTCGTTGATGTCCATCATGTTATGGGCGGCGGCCATGATATCAATGGTGCGCAGGTCCATTGTCTTTACGCCGTCTGTACGCCAGTCGCGCATGAAGTAGTTCACTTCGTTCACAGCGTCCTTGATGTACTTGCCTTCGACCCAATAGATCATGTCGATGCGTTCACCGGTGCGGCCCGAATACATCCGGATGCGGCGGATATCGCCTGATCCGCGCAAGAAACCTGCTGCGTTCGAAAATGTGGGTGCTGCCGTGACGGCACTCGCCGCGAACGCACCCAGAAGGGCACGCCGGGTAAGACCCGTCGATATAGAATCTGTCATGTTACTGCTGTGTCCCGCACATGTTTTTCTTCCTGCCCGCCCGTGATGTTACACGGGCATCCATCTATCCCCAGATGCATCGACGTTATTGCATACGAAGATTCGTGAACCAAGCACGGATTGTTTCGATTTGACGTAATTGCGGCATTTCGGCGGGTTCTTGCGCAAATCTGATTGGTCGTTCAGATCCCTCTCGCGAATACGATGCAAGGTTGCACCAGCGTCAACTTGCTTTTTGACCCCGCGCAAATGTGAATGGACATGCCTGCCCGCCTTGCGTGACATGAAGGGACATCGCGTTTGAAACAAGAGGATAGCAATGCATCTGGTACACCGACTGGTCCGAGTTTCCCTGTTTTCGTTTTGCATTGTGTCCCTTGTGGCCTTGATGGGTATGGCCCGCCCGGTGGCGGCGCAGGTTACAGCATTCAAACAGGCTGTCGCCGAGGCCGCATCGCGCGACAAGGACATTGCAGCGTTTTACCAGTCCAACGGTTATGCACCGATCTGGACAGGCAACAGCGAACAGGATCGCGCACGGCGCGGGGAACTGATGCAGGCGCTGGCCCATGCCGCCGAACATGGATTGCCCGACGCACGCTATGACATCGAAGGATTGATGGCGCAGACCAAATCCGCCCGCAGCGCCCGTGACATGGGGCTCTTGGAAGTGGAATTCAGCAAACGGTTTCTGGCCTATGCCCGTGACATTCAGACCGGGGTGGTCGTGCCGTCTTCAATTGATCCGGGCCTGGTGCGCACAGTTCCCTATCAGGACCGCGCAACATTCCTGCCGGAATTTGCAACCGCCGATCCGCGTGACTATCTGCGCGACCTGCCGCCAAGAACGCCCGAATACCTTGCTTTGATGAAGGAAAAGCTGAGGCTTGAACGGGAACTGGCGCGTGGTGGCTGGGGCCCCACGGTGCCGGGTAAAAAGCTGGAATTCGGGCAAACCGGCGATGCCGTCGTGGCCCTGCGCAACCGTCTGATCGCCAAGGGCTATCTGGAGCGGACAACAACGCGCAGCTTTGATCTTGAAATTCAGACTGCCGTGCTGGCCTTTCAGACGGCCCATGGACTGACGCCTGATGGGGTGGCCGGCGGTGATACACTTGCCGAAATCAACCGATCCATGCAGGACCGGCTTCAGTCCGTGATTGTCGCAATGGAGCGGGAACGCTGGTTGCCGCGGGATCGCGGCGAACGTCACATAGCGGTCAACCTCACGGATTTTTCCGCCAAGATCTACGACAGCGGCAAGCTGACATTCGAAACCCGTTCCGTGATTGGGAAAAATGCCAGTGACCGCCGCAGCCCCGAGTTTTCCGATGTGATGGAATTTATGGTGATCAACCCCAGCTGGTATGTGCCCCGTTCGATCGTGACCAAGGAATACCTGCCGCAACTGCAGCAGAACCCGAATGCGGTGGGGCATATCGAAATCACCGACAGCCGGGGCCGCAGGATCAACCGCGAGGCGACGGACTTTTCCCAGTTCACCGCGCGCAGCTTTCCGTTTGCGATGCGCCAGCCGCCCAGCCAAAGCAATGCGCTGGGGCTGGTCAAGTTCATGTTCCCCAACCCCTACAACATCTATCTGCACGACACCCCCGCGAAAAACCTGTTCGGTCGCGAGGTTCGGGCCTATTCGCATGGCTGTATCCGGCTGGCCGACCCGTTTGATTTTGCCTACACGTTGCTGGCCAAGCAGACGGATGACCCCGAGGGCTTTTTCAAGAGACAATTGAGCACCGGCAAGGAAACACAGGTTGATCTGGTTCAGCCCGTGCCCGTGCACATTATCTATCGCACCGCATTTTCCGACGCCAAGGGCGCCATCCAGTACCGCCGCGACATCTATGGCCGTGATGCGAAAATCTGGGATGCGCTGCAATCAGCAGGGGTGGCGCTGCGGGGCGTTCAGGGGTAATCACTGGCCCAAATGTGAGGGCCAAAAGATGCAGTACACTGTTCAGGAAATTGCGGATGCCTTGGGCGCGCAGGCCTTTGGCGCAACGGATTTGCGCATTACCGGGGCTGCGGAACCGGCCGATGCCGGACCGGATGAACTGGCGCTGGCGACCAACGAAAAATACGCGTCCGGATTGGCAAAGGGTCAGGCCCGGGCAGCAATGCTTTGGGACGGGGCCGATTGGCAGGCGCTTGGGCTGAAGGCGGCGATTGTCGCGCCTAGACCGCGCTTTGCCATGTCGGGCCTGACACGCATGCTGGACCGCGGGCAGGGGTTCGGGCAGGGGATACATCCGACAGCGTTTGTTGATCCGGCGGCGCACGTGGCCGACGATCTGTGCCTTGGCGCGTTCAGTGTGATCGGGCCGGGTGCAAAAGTGGGCACGGGTGCTGTGATCGGGCCGCACTGCTATATCGGGGCCGATGCGGTGTTGGGCAATGACGCGTTTCTGCGCGAATCCGTAAGCATCGCAGCGCGCGTTGTGATCGGGGACCGGTTTGTTGCCCAACCCGGTGCACGTATCGGCGGCGACGGCTTTTCCTTTGTCACGCCTGAACGCTCGGACGTTGAGGTGGCGCGCGAAAAACTGGGCGCGGATGCAGAGCGCAAACCCCAAAGCTGGGCACGCATCCATTCTCTGGGGTCGGTCCGGATCGGTGATGACGTTGAAATCGGATCCAATACCTGCATTGATCGCGGCACCATCCGAGACACCACCATCGGCGACCGCACCAAGATCGATAATCTGGTGCAGATCGGCCATAATGACGAGATCGGGCGCGATTGCCTGATCTGCGGACAGGTCGGGCTTGCCGGGTCCGCGCGCATTGGAAACAACGTGGTTCTGGCCGGACAAAGCGGTGTGTCCGACAATATTTTTGTCGGGGATAACGTGATCACGGGCGGGGGCACCAAACTGATGTCAAACGTGCCTGCGGGCCGGGTGATGCTGGGCTATCCGGCGATCAAGATGGAAAACCACATGGAATCCTACAAGGGTTTCCGCCGGTTGCCGCGGCTGTTTTCTGACGTTGCGGCGCTTAAGAAAGCGGTTTTCAAGTCCGGTTCCAGTGACTAAGTCACAAGGGGCACCCATACAAAGGACCTGTGTATGAGTATTTCGGAGAAAGTCATCGCCATCATCGCCGAACAGGCCGTGCTGGAGCCGTCCGATGTGACGCCCGACAGCACGCTGGAAGAGTTGGGGATCGATTCACTGGGACTGGTCGAAAGTATCTTTGCTCTGGAAGAAGCGTTCGACATCAACGTTCCGTTCAACGCCAACGAACCCAAAGCCAGCGATTTTGACATTTCGACAGTGGCGGCGATTATCCGCGGTGTCGAAAAACTGGTGGCAGAGCAATCGTGACCAAGCCAGGCTTGAAAGCGGCGACATGAAACGTGTCGTGATCACCGGTGCAGGCACAATCAATGCGCTTGGTCACTCTGTGCCGGAAACCTTGGCTGCCATGCGCGACGGCCAGTGCGGGATTGGCCCGCTAAAGATGCGTGATGTCGACCGTCTTTCGATCCAGATCGGCGGGCAGGTGCGCGGCTTTGAAACCGAAGGGCTGTTCAACCGGCAACAGATGTCGCTTTATGACCGGTTCACGCAATTCACCCTATGCGCCGCGAAAGAGGCGGTGGCGCAATCGGGGCTGGTGTTCACCGGTGAGTTGGCCGCCAAATCGGGTGTGGTTCTGGGCACCGCAGGCGGCGGTGTCAGCACGTGGGACGACAATTACCGAAGCGTTTACGAAGATGGTAAGAACCGCGTGCATCCGTTTGTTGTGCCCAAACTGATGAACAATGCCGCCGCTAGCCACGTGTCGATGGAATATAACCTCAAGGGGCCGTCCTTTACGGTTTCCACGGCCTGCGCGTCGTCCAACCACGCGATGGCGCAGGCCTTTCAGATGGTGCGATATGGCATGTCACCGGTTATGGTCACGGGCGGATCTGAATCGATGTTGTGCTTTGGCGGGGTCAAGGCATGGGAAGGGCTGCGCGTCATGTCGAAAGATGCCTGCCGCCCGTTTTCAGCCAATCGAAATGGCATGGTGCAGGGCGAAGGCGCCGGGGTTTTCGTGTTCGAGGAATATGAACATGCCAAGGCGCGCGGCGCAGAGATTCTGTGCGAGGTTGCCGGTTTTGCCATGTCATCGGACGCTGCCGATATCGTGATGCCATCCAAACAGGGTGCGGCGCGCGCCATATCAGGCGCTTTGCAGGATGCAGGGATCAACCGCGACGAGGTGGGGTATATCAATGCCCACGGCACCGGCACGGCGGCCAATGACAAAACCGAATGTGCGGCTGTGGCGGATGTGTTCGGGCCTTATGCCGACAATCTGATGATCAGTTCGACGAAATCGATGCACGGTCATCTGATCGGCGGCACCGGCGCGGTGGAACTGCTGGCCTGCATCATGGCGCTACGCGACGGGATCGTGGCCCCGACCATCGGCTATGAAGAGCCGGACCCAGAATGCGCGCTGGATGTGGTGCCCAACACCGCGCGCGAAGCCAAAGTGGATGTGGCACTGTCAAATGCGTTTGCGTTCGGCGGTATGAATGCGGTTCTGGCCTTGCGCCGGGTCTGAACGCAAAACCGCCGCCCCAAGCGCTTTGGGACGGCGGCAAAAGCAAAAACTTACCTGTATCCGTTCAAGGATTGATGACCGATACCTCGTCATAGCTGGCGGTGAAACCTTGCAGCGACAGGGTCACAATGACGGGCTGATCGGGCGCAAGGGCCGGAATGATCGTCAATTTGGCCTCGCTTCCACGTTTGAACGCATCGATATCTTCCTGCGTCAGGCCGATGCGGGAATAGCAGCCAACAGCGTTGCAGAACGCATAAGGATAGCGTTTGCCCTTGGCCCCATCGACAGAAATTGTCAGCTGCTGGGCCAGAGCGGTTTCCAGAGGCACGATGACAGTTGCTCCGGCCAGCGCCTGACCGCCTTCGGGCAGGCGGAACATCGAAAATTCTGCAACCGGCGATCCCTGACCGTCATCCAGCAACTGATACATCTGGCATGGGTCTGTTTCGTCTTCGGTCTTGATGCAGCGCATTTCCCACGCGCCGATTGTCTTGGCTGTATAAGGCTGGCCCAATGTCGGGGTGCCATCGACATTTTCGCCCATCGAAAGCGCATTTTCCACGTTGTCTTGCGCGGTTCCTTCGGCGTTTTCGGCAGGGGCTGTTTCGGCTTCGGCCGCAGGTTCCGCTGTCGTGGTGTCCTGGGCGAACGCGGGTGCGCTCAGCGCCAGAATGAAAGCGACCGGAAGGGTTTTTAGATATGTGTGCATCTGCTCAACATCCTTGTCTTGACTGATTTGATGCGGCTTAGCATGGCCCCGACCGGTTGTCAGTGCCTTATCAAAGGCGGCAGGGGGGTCAGGGGCGATTTGTCGCCAACATTTTTGTGAAGCGGCGGTGGCATTGACTGCTGCGGACAGACCCTTTGGCTTTGTGTACTTGCGCGCCCGATATGGTAAGAGGTGCCGGCAATCAGGCAAGACAAGGACTTGAGCAATGCGGCGCTGGATTTCCGAAGCGATCACCAAGATTGAGGCCGATTTTCAACGATCGGCAGACACACATCTGTTCAAACTGCCGATCCCGGGCCTGCGCGACATCGATATCTATCTGAAGGACGAAAGCACGCATCCAACCGGCAGCCTTAAACACCGTCTGGCGCGGTCCTTGTTTCTGTATGCGCTTTGCAATGGCAAGCTGACGCAACACACACCGGTGATCGAGGCATCATCCGGCAGCACCGCCGTATCCGAAGCCTATTTTGCACAGATTCTGGGGCTGCCGTTCTTTGCCGTCATGCCGCGCAGCACAGCCCAAAGCAAGATCGACAAGATCACATTCTATGGCGGGAAATGCCATTTCGTCGACTCTGCGCCGCAAATGCACGCGGCTGCCGTGGCACTGGCATCGGAAACCGACGGCTATTTCTTTGACCAGTTCACCTTTGCCGAACGCGCGACGGACTGGCGGGGCAACAACAATATTGCAGACAGCATCTTTGCCCAGATGCAACATGAACCCCATCCGATCCCGCACACCGTTGTGATGAGCGCGGGAACAGGCGGAACATCGGCAACGCTGGGGCGCTATATCCGCTACAAAAGGTTTGAAACGCAATTGCTGGTCGTTGATCCTGAAAATTCGGTTTTTTACGAAAGCTTTGTTAAAAATGACCCCGATCTGACACAGAACTGGTCAAGCCGGATCGAAGGGATCGGGCGGCCGAAGGTTGAAAAATCGTTTCAGCGTGATGTGATCGACGACATGATGAAAGTGCCGGACGCGGCCAGCGTGGCGACAATGCTATGGCTGGACAAACTGATTGGCCGCAAACCGGGCGCATCGACGGGAACGAACCTGTGGGGCGCATTGTCGGTTGCAAAATCGATGATGGAAAAGGGCCAGACAGGGTCCATCGTGTCATTGATGTGCGACAGCGGAGATCGCTATCTGGATACCTATTACAATCCGGATTGGGTGCAGAAAACATTCGGTGACATCGGGGATTACAGCGATGCGCTGAACTTATGGCTGACCGAAAGCGCCTGATCCAATGCCCGCGACCGCCCCGATGACAGTCTGGCGGGCCGCGCTTTTATCCAAGAGTTGCAGACAAGAAAAGAGGGCTGAAACCAGCCCTCTTTTCAATTAGTGCTCCCCGTCGAACTGGCCGACTTATTATTGATCGTACGTTATGAAAGCCTTTGGCATCGGTCAACAGTAAACCCGAGCTTTTCCCCCGAACTGACCGGATTCCGGACGGAAATCGATGAAAAAAGGCCGTACCCGAAGGCACGGCCAGTCCAACAGGGAGGAATTTGCCCCCGAACACCGGGAGGACACCGGGCCGGAAGCAAAAATGACTATGGCCCTCAAAGGTTAAGTTTGTATGGTCGGGGCGCGATGACAGGATACCAAGGGGGTTTTGACGGGTGGATACAGGCATTTTTATCGGTGGCGGCGGGCCGGATTACGGCGAACGACAGAACCTTAATCTGGGATATGCCAACCGGCACGGCATGATCGCGGGGGCCACGGGCACCGGCAAAACGATCACACTGCAAATTCTGGCCGAAGGGTTTTCGGCTGCCGGCGTTCCGGTGTTCCTGTCGGATGTCAAAGGCGATCTATCCGGCCTTGCCAGACCCGGATCGGCCACCGGCAAACTGCACACGCCCTTTAGCGAACGCGCCGCCAAGATCGGGTTTGACGATTTTGCCTACACTGGCTTTCCCGTCACATTCTGGGACTTGCTGGGTGAGCAGGGGCATCCGGTGCGCACCACCGTCGCGGAAATGGGCCCGCTGCTGCTGGCACGCCTGCTGGACCTGACCGAAGCGCAGGAAGGTATTCTGAACATCGCCTTCCGCCTGTCTGACGAACAGGGGTTGCCGCTGCTGGACCTGAAGGATTTGCAGGCCTTGCTGGTGTGGGTTGGCGAGCAGAAAAACGACCTTTCGCTGCGCTATGGCAATATCTCGGTGGCCTCGGTCGGGGCCATCCAGCGCCAGTTGCTGGTTCTGGAAAACCAGGGCGGCGCGCAACTGTTCGGGGAACCGGCGCTGGATCTGGCCGATATGATGCGCACCGACGCAGACGGACGTGGCATGATCAACATTCTGGCGGCGGACAAACTGATGGCGTCGCCGGGGCTTTATGCCACGTTCCTGTTATGGCTGATGTCGGAACTGTTCGAGGAACTGCCCGAAGTCGGCGATCCGGACAAACCCAAGCTGGTGTTTTTCTTCGACGAGGCACATCTCTTGTTTGACGGCGCGCCCAAGGCGCTGGTCGACAAGGTGGAACAGGTTGCGCGGCTGATCCGGTCCAAAGGCGTTGGTCTGTATTTCATCTCGCAAAACCCGGCTGATGTGCCCGAGGATATTCTGGGCCAGTTGGGCAACCGTGTGCAGCATGCCTTGCGCGCCTTTACCGCCAAGGATCGCAAGAACCTTGCGCTGGCGGCGCAAACCTATCGCGACAATCCGGCGTTTTCCACCGAAGAGGCCATTCGCGAGGTTGGTGTCGGCGAGGCGGTGACATCAATGCTGATGAAAAAGGGGGTACCCGGCATCGTGCAGCGCACCCTGATCCGCCCGCCTTCGTCGCAGGTCGGACCGCTGGAGAGCGCCGAGCGGCAGGCGATGATTGCCGCGTCCGATCTGGACGCAAAATACCGGACCGTAGAGGACCGCGAGTCCGCCTATGAAATGCTGGCCAAGCGCGCCGAAGCGGCCGCCGCAGAAGCGGAGCAGGCCGAAGCCGAGGCCGAGCAGCAAGAGCCGAAACTGCGCGAATTCAATACCGCGCGCCGCTATGAGGGAAAACGCGTGCCCCGGTCCACGTCACGGCGCACACAAGGCGATGACAGCCTGACCAGCGCGATGACCCAGGCGGTGATCAAGGAGTTGAAGGGCACAACGGGCCGGCGCATCGTGCGCGGCATTCTGGGTGGTCTCTTCAAGGGGCGATAGGGCGGGCTTCGAGTATTTGGGGACAAATGAAGCGGCAGTTGCGCGCCATTTTTCCCCGCCGTTTGCCCTATTTTTCCGGGATCAGGCCGCGCGGGCTGAACCGCAGGACCAGCAACAGGATGACACCCATGGTCAGCAGGCGCATATGGGCGGCACTTTCCATCAGGTGGGCCTTGATCGGGCTGGTATCGCTAAGGCCGGACGTGACGGTTTCGATGAACCAGATGCCCATCGGTTCAACCTGAACCCACAGGAACCAGATCAGGAAGCCGCCCAGCACAGCCCCGAAATTGTTGCCCGAGCCACCAACGATGACCATCACCCAGATCAGAAAGGTAAAGCGCAGGGGCTGATAGGTGCCCGGTGTCAGTTGGCCATCAAGTGTGGTCATCATTGCTCCGGCGATGCCGCAGATGGCGCTGCCCAGAATGAAGATCTGCAGATGGCGGGCGGTGACGTCCTTGCCCATGGCTTCGGCGGCGACCTCGTTGTCGCGGATGGCGCGCATCATGCGGCCCCAGGGCGAATGCAGTGCCCGCTGGGCCATCCACAACAGAATGATCAGAACCAGCGCGAAGAGGCCCGCATAGGCCAGTTTGACATAAAGTGTCGAGGCGGTGACAGGATCAAGGCCCATGCCCGCGGCCCGTTCAACAAAGCCCGCGTTGTTCTGCAGATCGATTTCGAAGGGCACGGGGCGGGGCAGGCCCACCACGTTTTTGACGCCGCGCGACAGCCAGTCTTCGTTTTTCAGGACTGCCAGAATGATCTCGGCAATGCCGAGGGTTGCGATGGCCAGATAATCCGAGCGCAAGCCCAGTGCCGTCTTTCCGATCACCCAGGCGACACCGGCTGCCAGTACCCCGCCGACGGGCCAGGCCAGAATGACTGGCAGGCCAAGACCACCCAGATAGCCGGTGGCGGCGGGGGTCACGGCCTCGACCGCTTCTACAGAAGGATCAAGCAGGGCGCGGTAGATGAAAAACCCGATGATGATGATTGCCAGCACGGCAAGGGTGCGGTTGCGCCCGGGGGCCATGCGGTTCATTGCAATGGCGGCGGCGACAACGGTACCGGCCCCCATTGCAAGGGCGACCAGAATGCCGAGCCCGCCCGCAGCCCAGGCATCGGTGGTGGGCGGCATCGCCACCAGCACCGCCGCCAGACCGCCCAGCGCGACAAAGCCCATGATCCCGATGTTGAAGAGGCCGGCAAAGCCCCATTGCAGGTTCACGCCCAGCGCCATGATGGCCGAAATCAGACCCATGTTCAGGATCAGCAGCGCCGCATTCCAGCTTTGGGTGAAGCCGGTGATGGCGATCAGACCCGCGACAATGACAAACAGGCCGGTGTTTTTGACGGTCTCGTTCATAGCGCTTTTCCTTTGAACAGGCCGGTGGGGCGGAACAGCAGCACGATCAGCAAGATCACGAAGGACACCGCAAATTTGTAATCGGTCGACAGAAGCTGCACGAGGCCGCTGGGTTCAAGGCCTTCGGGCATCATGTAGCCCAGCACCTTTTTCCACGCATAGGTGATGGTGATTTCGGAAAACGCGATCACGAAACCGCCGGCGATGGCCCCTATCGGATTGCCCAGACCGCCGACAATGGCGCTGGCAAAGATCGGCAGCAGCAACTGGAAATAGGTGAAGGGCTTGAACGATTTATCCAGCCCGTACAGCACACCCGCAACCGTGGCCAGCGCGGCGACGATCAGCCATGTGTACATCACCACCCGTTCGGGGTTGATGCCCGACAACAGGGCAAGATCTTCGTTGTCGGAATAGGCGCGCATCGACTTGCCGGTGCGGGTGCGGTTGAGGAACCAGAACAGCAGCGCCACCACGATCACAGCCGTGATGACGGTGATGCCTTGCGAGGTGCGGATGGCCAGACCCTCTTCCAGACCGGACCATTCCTTGAATGTCCGTGCCGAAACAATGAAACGTTCGCCATCGGCAAAGCGCTGATCATCCGGCCCGATGACAAAGCGCACGATGCCGTTCATGATGAACATCACACCCATCGACACGATCACAAGGATCACGGGTTTTGCCTTTTGATCGCGATAAAACCGGTAGACGGCGCGATCGGTGATCAGCAGCAGCGCCATACAGCCCAGAATGCCAAAGGGCAGGGCAAGAAGGGCGGTTGGCAACGGCCCCAGGCTGATCCCCATCGACTGGAACCACCAGGTGAACAGGATGGTGATCATCGCGCCGAACGCCATCGTGTCGCCATGCGCAAAATTGGAAAACCGCAGGATCGAATAGATCAGCGTGACGCCCAGCGCGCCCAGTGCAAGCTGGCTGCCATAGGCAATTGCGGGGACGAGGACGAAATTCGAGAGAGCGATGAACGCGTTGAGAAAATCCATGGCTCAGCCCCCCAGAAACGATTTGCGGACTTCGGGATCAGCCAGAAGTTCCTTGCCGGTGCCGGAATAGCCGTTGCGCCCCTGCACCAGAACATAGCCGCGATCAGCGATTTCAAGTGCTTGCCGCGCGTTCTGTTCGACCATCAGGATCGGAATGCCGGTGCGGGCCACATCAATGATACGGTCAAACAATTCGTCCATCACGATGGGCGACACGCCCGCTGTCGGTTCATCCAGCATCAGCACCTTGGGTTTGGTCATCAGCGCGCGGCCCACCGCGACCTGCTGGCGTTGCCCGCCCGACAATTCGCCCGCGGCCTGATTGCGTTTGTCCTTCAGGATCGGGAACAGATCGTAAATCTGGTGCAGGGTTTCGCGGAAATCGTCCTTGCGGATGAACGCGCCCATTTCCAGATTTTCCTCGACCGTGAGAGAGGTGAAGATGTTCGAGGTTTGCGGCACAAAGCCCATGCCCTTGATCACCCGGTCCTGCGGGGAAAGGGCGGTGATGTCTTCGCCGTCCAGCCGGACATGACCGCTGCGTACATTCAGCATGCCGAACACGGCCTTCATCGCGGTGGACTTGCCCGCACCGTTGGGGCCGACGATCACCGCGATTTCACCGGGATTCACCGCTATAGTGCAATCATGCAGGATATCGGGGCCCTTGCCGTAACCGCCTGTCATGTTTTCACCGATCAGGAACGGGCCGCCAGGGGCAGGCGTGGCCTTGCCCTTTTTGCGCGTGTTTTCGGCTGTGCCCTGACCTTTCGGGTTGGTGATCGAGGCATCCTTGTTGCCGCGATCTTCCTGATAGGGGTTCCCGCTCATGCGCCCACCTTGTCCTTGTTTTTCAGGCCCGTGCCCAGATAGGCCTCGATCACCTGTTCATTGGCCTTGATCTGGTCCAGCGTGCCTTCGGCCAGCACCTTACCTTCGGCCATGCAGATCACCGGATCACACAGACGGCCGATGAAATCCATGTCATGTTCGATCACCACAAAAGTATAACCGCGTTCCTTGTTCAGGCGCAGAATGGCATCGCCGATGGTGTTCAACAGGGTGCGGTTCACGCCTGCTCCGACTTCGTCCAGAAACACGATGCGGGCATCCACCATCATGGTGCGGCCCAGTTCCAGCAGCTTTTTCTGCCCGCCCGACAGGTTGCCGGCGCGTTCGTCTTTCAGATGGTCGATGGTCAGGAATTCCAGCACTTCGTCGGCCTTGGCCAGCAGGGTGCTTTCCTCCTGCGCGATCCGCGCCGCGCCGAACCATGTGTTCCACAGCGTTTCACCCGATTGCCCGCCCGGCACCATCATCAGGTTCTCGCGCACGGTCATTGAACTGAATTCATGGGCGATCTGGAAGGTGCGCAGCAATCCCTTGTGAAACAGATCATGCGGTGGCAGGCCGGTGATATCTTCGCCAGCCATGAACACGCGCCCAGACGTCGGTTTAAGAACGCCCGCGATCACATTGAAAAGGGTTGTTTTCCCTGCACCGTTCGGCCCGATCAATCCGGTAATCGATCCCTCAGCAATGGACAGCGTTGCGCCATCCACCGCGTGAAAGCCGCCAAAGTGCTTGTGCACGTCTTCTACGACAATCATGTCACCCCCACGCCGCTTTCATGCGGCTGTCTTCTATTGAAACAGCCCGGAAGACGATGCTCCGGGCTGTCTGTTTTTGCAATCTCTGACAGATTAACGGAACGCGACGGTTTCGTTTTTGCCATCCTTGACTTCGATTTCGCGATAGGAACCGGCGCTTTCGCCCGGGCCAATCAGCTCAACCGCCGAGGCGCCGACATAATCGACTTCGCCGCCTTCGCGCAGGATATCCAGCGCCTTGCCCAGTTCACCGGGATAGATTTTTTCACCCGGTGCGTTGGCGACGTCCAGAATTTTGGCGCCGTAAACCGCAGGGTCTGTCGAATCTGCGGCTTGCATGGCCAGCATGAACAACGCGGCTGCGTCATAGGATTCCGGCGTGTAGGGTGATGTGGCGTCGAATGCGTCACCGGCCATCGCCGTCAGCTTTTCGATACCGTCGCCGCCCGATCCGGCAATCTGGCCGAACGATCCGTTCAGGGCAGGGCCGACATTGTTGGGCAGCGATTCACCGATCATGCCGCCGGGCAAACCAAATGTATCATAGGCACCGGAATCAAGCGCTGCGTTGATGATGCCCAGACCACCCTGATCCAGATATCCAGCAACCACCAGAATGTCGCCACCGGCCGAGGCCAGCGCGCCGACTTCGGCAGAATAGTCCGCCTTGCCGTCTTCGTGTGCGGCGGAAATGGTCACTTCACCACCGACCGCTTCGAACGAGGTGACGATCGCATCGGCCAGACCCTTGCCATAGTCGTTGTTGGTATAGGTCAGCGCGATGGATTTGATACCACGGTCGGTCAGCACGTCGGCCATCACCTGACCTTCACGCGCATCCGACGGGGCGGTGCGAAAGAACAGATCGTTGTCTTCAACTGTGGACAGACCCGGCGATGTGGCGGACGGTGAAATCATCACCATGCCATTCGGAATCGCAACGTTTTGCAGGATCGCGCCGGTGACACCGGAACAATCGCCGCCGATCAGACCGTGGATACCATCGGCGATCAGACGTTCGGCGTTCGATGTGGACAGGCCGTTATCGATACAGCCGGTATCTGCGCGCATCGGCGTAACAACAGCCGAATCCAGCAGCTTGCCGCTGTCTGTCACTTCCTTCATGGCCATTTCAGCGCCAGCGGCCATCGGGCCGGTCAGCGATTCAATCGGGCCGGTAAAGCCGATCAGAATGCCCAGTTTCACTTCTTTGCCGTGGCCGCCCGCAAAGGCGGTGCCAGCCATCAATGCAGTAGCCGCAGAGGCCATAAGCAGTTTTTTCATATGATTTCTCCCATGTTGGAACTTTACGTTCATCGGGCAAGTTATGCGCAGCCTTTGAAAAAGAAAAGTACAAAGCGTGGCCGACGATATGATTGTTGCTGCCGCCGACGTGATTGGGCGTCAGGTTGAATTAGGTTATTCTTCGCAACATCTGAAAACCCGGAGGCTTTGGAATGCGTTTCGTTCTGACTTGTGCGATCCTGCTGTTTGGCACCGCGTTTGCATCAGCGCAAACGTTTGAAACCAGTGCCGGTGCGGTCAGGGTGACGCCGATGCTGACCGGATTGGACGAACCGTGGGCAATTGCGCATCTGCCGCAACAGGGCAGCACTGCATTTCTGGTGACAGAGCGCGACGGCGCGCTTTTGTATGTAGACAACGGAACTGCCACAAAGGTGTCGGGGGTGCCGGATGTGGCTGCATCGGGACAAGGCGGATTGCTGGATGTCATGATACCGCGTGATTTCGCGCAGACCCGCGCGGTGTTCCTCAGCTATTCGAAAAGTCTGAAAGGCGGGGCCGGCACGGCGCTGGCGGTTGGTACGTTAAGCGCGGATGGAACCGCCCTGAGCGATTTGCGCGATCTGTTTGTGATGTCAGAAGGATCAGGCGGCGGGCGCCATTTCGGCAGCCGGATCACGGAAGCCTTGGATGGCACCCTGTTTCTGACCATCGGAGACCGGGGCGACCGCCCGAGCGCGCAGGACCTTTCGGTGCACAATGGCAGCGTGATCCGGATCAATCGCGACGGGTCGGTGCCGGCGGACAATCCGTTTGTCGGACAGGCGGATGTCAGACCCGAGATCTATTCCTTTGGCCACCGCAATCCGCAAGGGGCCGCACTGGATCTGGGCGGAACATTGTGGGTCGCCGAACATGGTGCGCAAGGTGGGGATGAGGTGAACAGGATCCGGAAGGGCGCCAATTTCGGCTGGCCCGTCATTTCCTATGGCCGGCATTATTCAGGTGCCAAGATCGGCGAGGGCACGGCCCGCGAGGGGATGGAACAACCGGCCTTTTACTGGGATCCGTCCATGGCGCCTTCGGGCATGGCGATCTATTCCGGTGCCTTGTGGCCGCAATGGCGTGGCGACATGCTGATCGGCAGCCTGAAATTCGATTACATCGCGCGACTGGACGGGGAAAATGTGCAAGAGGTCGAACAGATCAGTGGCCCCGAGACCGAACGTGTGCGCGATGTGGTGGAAGCTCCGGACGGATCGATCTGGTTTATTTCGGTCGGGCAGGGGGCGGTGTACCGGATGACGCCGCAATAGGGCGCAAACCGAAGCCGCGTGGCTGATCCGACCGCAGGAGTCCCGTATTTCTGGCAATAAGAACGGAAGTTGCGCGTCAGATCGACAGGCGCGCGGCGTGGCTGCCACGTTCGCGGTAAGGCGTTGTATCATAGTGGGCGCGGTAGCATTTCGAAAAATGCGAGGGCGAGGCAAAGCCGCATGCCAGTGCCACGTTGATCACGCTCATATCGGTCTGCATCAGCAGGTTGCGCGCCTTTTGCAGGCGCAGTTCCATATAATATCGTTTGGGTGATCGGTTCAGATAGCGCCGGAACAGCCGTTCAAGCTGCCGCGTCGACATGCCGACCTCTTTCGCCAGGATAGAGGGGCTGATCGGTTCTTCGATATTGGACTCCATCATCTGGATGACCTGGCTGAGTTTGGGGTGGCGCACGCCGATGCGTGTGGGCACGGACAGGCGCTGGGTGTCCTGATCGGTGCGGATCGAGGAATAGATCATCTGGTCTGCGGCCGCATTGGCCAGTTCTTCGCCATGATCATCCGCGATCAGTTTCAGCATCAGATCGATCGACGATGTGCCGCCAGCCGTTGTCAGGCGGTTGCCATCGACCACAAAGACCGATTTCGTCAGGTTCACGTCTTCGAATTCTTCGGAAAAACTGTCCTGGTTTTCCCAGTGGATCGTGGCGCGTTTTCCGTCCAGCAGACCGGCGCGGGCCAGCGAATAGGCCGCCGTACAGACGCCGCCGATAACGATGCCCTTGCGGGCTTCGCGCCGCACCCAGTTCAGCAGCTTTTTTGTGGTGGCATGCTGAACATCCACGCCGCCGCACAGAATAACCGTATCTTCGCGGGCCATGTCCGCCAGATCGTCATCGACCTTGAATTCGGTTCCGGCCGAACACCGCACGGTGTTGCCGCCTTCGGCGACCAGTTTCCATTCATAAAGCGTACGCCCGGCCATGCGATTTGCGATCCGCAGGCTGTCTACGGCACAGCTGAACGACAAGAGCGAAAAATTCTCGAGCAGGACGAATACAAAGCGCCGCGGTTTGATCTGGGTCGGCTCTTTTGAAGAAACCTGACGAGGGTCTTTCATTCCGCAGGTCCTTTGTCACGGTCTGAATTGGCGGTTTACGACACATATTGCCGCTGCCGAAGACCTTGCCCAGAGTGCAAAGCCGACGTCAAGAGGCCGCATTTGTGATATGGTCAGTTGGCTTGGGGTTTTGTATAGAAACCCTTCAACACACGAAAGACCGGAGAAATGCAATGGGTGAATGGCAGAAATCGGACTGGCGCAACAAGCCACGGATCCAGATGCCGGACTATCTGGACAGCGCGGCGCTGAATGCAGTCGAGGCGCAATTGTCGAAATATCCGCCCCTTGTGTTTGCCGGAGAGGCGCGGCGCCTGAAATCGCATCTGGCGGCTGCATCGCGGGGCGATGCATTTCTGCTTCAGGGCGGGGATTGCGCCGAAAGCTTTGACCAGTTCAGCGCGAACGGCATCCGCGATACGTTCAAGGTAATGCTGCAAATGGCGATGGTTCTGACCTATGGCGCCAAGGTGCCGGTGATCAAGGTGGGCCGCATCGCGGGCCAGTTCGCCAAACCGCGCAGCGCCCCGACAGAAGTGATGGAAGGCGTGGAACTGCCCAGTTACCGTGGCGATATCATCAACGAACTGGCCTTTACCGAAACCGCGCGTGTCCCTGATCCGTCCAAAATGTTGCAGGCCTACACACAGGCTGCGGCAACGCTGAACCTGTTGCGCGCCTTTTCAACGGGGGGTTATGCGGATGTGCATCAGGTACATGCGTGGACGCTGGGCTTTACCGAAGGCGAAAAGGCGGCGCGCTACCGTGAACTGGCCAACCGGATCAGCGATACGCTGGATTTCATGGCGGCTGCGGGGGTAACGCAGGAATCGGCCCACACGTTGCAGTCGGTTGAATTCTACACCAGCCACGAAGGCTTGCTGCTGGAATACGAGGAGGCGCTGACGCGGCTTGATTCGACATCCGGCAAATGGCTGGCCGGGTCGGGCCACCTGATCTGGATCGGTGATCGTACCCGCCAACCCGATGGCGCACATGTGGAGTTCTGTCGCGGTGTGATGAACCCGATCGGGCTGAAATGTGGGCCTTCGATGACATCCGAAGATCTCAAGGCGCTGATGGCCAAGCTGAACCCCGCCAACGAAGCAGGCCGGTTGACCCTGATCGCGCGCTTTGGGGCGGGCAATGTCGGGGATCATCTGCCACGTCTGATCAAGACAGTTCAGGAAGAAGGCGCCAACGTGCTTTGGACCTGCGATCCGATGCATGGCAACACGATCAAATCGTCGACCGGGTACAAGACACGTCCGTTTGAATCCGTGCTGCGCGAAGTGCGCGAGTTCTTTGATGTGCACGGTGCCGAAGGCACGATCCCCGGTGGGGTGCATTTTGAAATGACAGGGCAGGATGTGACCGAATGCACCGGTGGCGTGCGTGCTGTCAGCGAAGAAGACCTGTCAGATCGCTATCACACCGCCTGTGATCCCCGCCTGAATGCCAGCCAGTCTCTGGAACTTGCGTTTCTGGTCGCCGAGGCGCTTTCGGCGTTCCGGACGAAACGTCAGTCGCGCGAAGCCATCTGAACCGTCCGCGCGGCCTTTAGTCGTCGCGCGAGACAACGCGCAGATAGGGCACCTTTGTCGGTTTCGCGCCGGCAAGGGGCGCGCTGGCTTCGGCAAAACCGGGGATGGAATGCGCCGGGTCTTTTCGGGTCTGGCCGTAATTGAACGCGGGCGTGGCAAAAGTGGGCTGCCCCAGACTCCGTTTCTGTGTCGCGCGCACGTCAAAGCGGCGGGTTTTGCGGCCAATGTCGCCCTTGGCGACAAGACAGCCGAAAATACGGCTGACTTCGCCCAGATCGCTTTCCATCGGCAGTAGCACCATACGGGCGTCGAGCGGTGGACGCCCGATGCCGCGTTCGCCCGTCAGCGCCAGATCGACAATGGCGGGATCGTCAAAAACGGATTCTATTGTCCGTTCCAGCGCCGTGCGCCCGGCAGGGGTGAAAAACGCCGTGATCGGCATGCCGCGCACCTCCATTCCCATCAGGTCGGACAGGTGTGATCCGGCCACCCGCATCCGTGCAAGGCCGGGTGCGATCCTTTCCAGAACAAAGGCATATTCCAGAATATTTTCGATGCCGCGCGGATCGATATCCGAACGTTTCGGCAACCCGTTGTCGCTGCGCAGCGCCTCCCAATAGGCGATGGCCTGCTGGATGGCGGAAAAGCGGTTGTCGGATTGAAACCGGTCCATCACGACAAGATTGCCTTTGCGCAGCTTTTGCGGGCCTTGTGGTCGGGTGAAAGTGACATGGTTTTGCTGGTCCATGGGTTTGCCCTTTCTGCCGCTTTGTCTGCGACATATTTTTCGGGCTTTGGTGTCGCCTGTGCCGGGGGACAGGCGCTGGTTCAATTAACCCTATCTACACAAAGATTACTGAAGTCTTAATATCGGCAAAGCTTCCCGTGGTGGGGCAAAAAATCACTTACTGGTTAATTATCCACGGCGAGTGAAAGACAATTGGTGGGCAACAACCCTTGCCCAGACCATGCAGATTGCCGTAGGTGCAAGGCAGAGATTTCAGACGGGGAACCGCAACGTGATTACTTCGATGACGGGCTTTGCATCGGCGCAGGGGGAACTGGCCCCTTACAGATGGGTTTGGGATTTGCGCAGCGTCAATGCCAAGGGGCTGGATCTGCGCCTGCGGGTGCCGGACTGGATCGAAGGGCTGGAGACAGCATTGCGCGCACAGCTTGCCAAATCGGTTATCCGTGGCAATGTCAGCCTGTCCTTGCGGGTGCAGCGGGACGACGCGAATGCGGCAGCATCGCTGAATACGGACCAGCTGAACGCGGTTCTTATCGCCATGGCCGAAGTCGAAGCACAGGCGATGGAGCGGGGTCTGTCCCTTGCGCCGTCCAAGGCATCCGATATCGTGGCGCTGCGCGGCGTGATGGACGCGGCCGCAACGCCGGATGATACCTCTGCCCTGTCCACGCAGTTGCAGAAAGATTTTGCGGCACTGGTGTCCGCCTTTGTGGATATGCGCCGCGCGGAGGGCCAGGCGCTGGAACAGGTCTTGCAAGAGCAGCTGAGCCAGATCGAAACCCTGACCGCTGCGGCGGCAGAGCGCGCGGAAGTGCGCAAGGGCGACGTGGCGCAAACCCTGCGTGCCAATCTGGCGCGGGTTCTGGACAATTCCGAAGGCGCCGATGCGGACCGCGTGGCACAGGAACTGGCGATCCTTGCCGTCAAAAGCGACGTGACCGAGGAAATCGACCGGCTGTTTGCCCATGTCGGCGCGGCGCGTGATCTGCTTGGGGCCGGCGGGTCGGTCGGGCGCAAGCTGGATTTCCTGATGCAGGAATTCAACCGCGAGGCCAATACATTGTGTTCCAAGGCGCAATCAAGCGATCTGACAAAGATCGGACTGGACCTGAAGGCGGTGATTGACCAGATGCGAGAGCAAGTACAGAACGTGGAATAGATATGAATGTTGAACCGAAAATGCCCCGCCGCGGGCTGCTGATCATTTTGTCGTCGCCGTCGGGCGCGGGCAAATCAACGTTAGCGCGCCGGTTACGCGACTGGGATCCCAGTATCTGTTTTTCGGTGTCCGCCACTACCCGTCAGGCGCGTCCGGGGGAAGAGGACGGGACAGATTATCATTTCGTGTCGGAAAACATGTTCAAAAGCGCAGTGGCCGACGGCAAGATGCTGGAACATGCGCATGTGTTCGGCAACTTTTATGGCTCTCTGCTTGCGCCGGTGGAAAAGGCCATCGGGGCTGGTCAGGATGTTCTGTTCGATATTGACTGGCAGGGTGCGCAGCAAATCCGCAATTCCGCGCTGGGTCAGAACACCCTTTCGATCTTTCTGCTGCCCCCTTCGATCACCGAACTGCGCCGCCGGCTGGAAGCGCGCGGGCAGGATGATGCCGACACCATCGCGCGGCGTATGCAGAAAAGCTGGGATGAGATCAGCCATTGGGATGGCTATGATTTTGTACTGATCAACGATGATCTGGATGCAACGGAAGAACGTTTGAAATCCATCGTGACCGCCACGCGGCTGCGCCGCAGTCAACAACCCGGGCTGACGGATCACGTCCGCGCCCTTCAAGCCCAATTCGAGGACCTATCATGACACTATATCAACTGGACGGTCACGTGCCGAACCTGCACGAAGATACATGGGTGGCGCCGGATGCCAACCTGATCGGACGGGTTGTATTGCACGCCGGTGCCTCTGTCTGGTTTGGCAGCACGCTGCGCGGCGACAATGAACAGATCACCGTGGGGCAGGGCAGCAATGTGCAGGAAAACTGTGTGTTTCATACCGATATGGGCTTTCCGTTGATGATCGGTACCAATTGCACGATTGGCCACAAGGTGATGCTGCACGGGTGTACCATTGGCGACAACACATTGATCGGAATGGGTGCGATCATCCTGAACGGTGCCACGATCGGGAACAATTGCCTGATCGGGGCGGGCGCGCTGATCACCGAAGGCAAGGACATTCCCGACGGATCGCTGGTAATGGGATCGCCCGGCAAGGTGATGCGCCAGCTGGATCAGACCGCGATTGCCGGCCTGACGGACAGTGCCGTGCATTATCAGGACAACATGCGCCGGTATCGCGCCGGCCTGACGCAGGCAGACTGAACAACATGAGAAACCAAAAAGGATCGCTGATCCGCCCCGTCCCGTTGCCCGCCAGCGCCAGCCGCCCTGTGGTCACGCCGCTTTCGCCTTCGGTGGTTTACGCCAGCGAAACGCCGGATCAGCTGGATGCCCAATATGAAGGGCACCTGCACGGCTATACATATTCGCGCGAAGGCCACCCGAACGCCGATGTCGTCGCGGCGCGGCTGGATGCGATGGAAGGGCAAAGCGGCGGTACCGTCACAGGGTCCGGTATGGCGGCGGTGACAGCCGCGCTGATGGGGCTGCTGAGCGCGGGGGATCATGTGATTGGCGGCAACCAGCTTTACGGGCGCTCCTTGCGCCTGATGAAAGAAGATCTGCCGCGTCTGGGAATAACCACATCGCTGGCTGATCCCGGTGACGTGGCCGCGATCAAGGCGGCAATCACACCGCAAACGAAAATGATCCTGATCGAAGTCGTCTCCAACCCGACCTTGCGGGTGGCAGACGTGAAAGGCATCGCGGATCTGGCCAAGGCGCACGGCATTCTGCTGGCGGTCGACAATACGTTCACCACCCCGCGCAGTTTCCGACCCTATGACTACGGGGCCGATATCGTCATTCATTCGCTGACCAAGCTGCTGGCGGGCCATTCCGATGTGATGCTGGGTTATGTGTCGGCCCGTGATCCGGACCTTTCGCAGAAAATGCGGGTCTTTGCCGTGACAACCGGCCTGTCGGCCAGCCCGTTTGATTGCTGGCTGTGCGAACGCGGCATGCTGAGCTTTGATCTGCGCTATGACCGCGCGCAGGATACGGCGATCCGGCTGGCGGATCATCTGGCCACCCTGAAGGGGGTGAAACGGGTGATCTATCCGGGGCGTGCGGATCATCCCGATGCCGCGCGGGCGCGTGAATTGCTGGGCGCGCAAACCTGCAACATGGTCAGCTTTGAACTGGACGGCGGGCGGGCCGCGGCCAATGCGTTTACCCGCGCCGCCGACGGTTTGAGCTTCGCGCCGACTCTGGGCGATGTGGGAACAACGCTGTCGCATCCGGCATCGTCTTCGCACCGCGCCCTAAGCGTTGACGAGCGTGCGGCGCTTGGCCTGTCCGAAGGGTTCTTTCGTGTGTCTGTCGGATTGGAAGACCCCGACGCGCTGATGGCTGTGTTCACCGACGCCGTGGCCGCCACGCGCGATCTGGCCTGACCGGTCAGGGGGGCGGGCAGGATGTACCTTGGTGATCTGCGCGCCTTGCTCGATTCCATGCCGCTGCCGGCCCTGATGGTGGATCGGGACGAACGGATCGCGGCGTCAAACGCGCTGGCGCGCACGCTGTTGGGTCAGCAGATTGACGGGCGCAACTATGTGACCATGCTGCGCCAGCCCGCCACGCTGGATGCGATTGAAAGCACTTTGCGTGATCGCCAGCCCCGTAGCGCGCGATATCTGACCAACGATGGCGCGCAGGATATTACTTACAGGGTCACATGCCGTTTCGTGGATGCGCAGATTGATCCGGACACCGCAGGCGTGTTGGTCAGTTTCGAAGATATCAGCCATCTGGAAAGCGCCAGCCAGATGCGGCGCGATTTTGTTGCCAATGTCAGCCATGAACTGCGCACACCGCTGACCGCGTTAATGGGGTTCATCGAAACCCTGCTGGGATCGGCGCGCGATGATCCTGCCGCGCGCGAACGGTTCCTGAAGATCATGGCCGGAGAAGCAGGGCGGATGAACCGTCTGGTCGGGGATTTGCTGTCGCTTAGCCGGGTCGAGGGCGACGAACGTGTGCGTCCCAAGGGGCAGGTGAATATCGGTGATCTGATCGGGTCTGTGATCCGGTCGCTGAAGCCGCTTGCGGACGAGGGCAAGGTTGAGATCACGCTTGAGGCGCCGGACGATCCGGTCGTCATCACCGGCGATTCGGACCAGTTGAACCAGGTGTTCACCAATCTGATCGAAAACGCATTGAAATACGGTGGCAGCGGTGGCGTTGTGACGGTTCGAATGGTCCAGTCGGAACGTGACCCGACATTACGCGCGCCCGGAGTGCGTATTCAGGTGATCGACAAGGGGCCGGGCATCGATCCGGTGCATCTGCCGCGCCTGACAGAGCGATTCTATCGCGCAGACAGTCACAGAAGCCGCCAGCTAGGTGGCACGGGGTTGGGTCTGGCCATCGTAAAACACATCATAAACCGTCATCGCGGGCGTTTGCGCGTTGAAAGCGATCTGGGGCAAGGGTCTGTTTTCACGGTGATATTGCCGATTTCGCAGGAAATTACCCCGACGTCAGCGCAATAATTCCTGCCGAATCCGGCAAGTGTCACACAGACGTTACAAAACTATCACAAAACCTCCGTGCAAGCCCGATAGACGGGCCGCAAGATCATCATGGGGGTGATCATTCCAATACAGGAGACTGAAATGTCTTACTTCAAACTGACGGCGTCCGCGTTGACCATCGCCGCCGTATCCGCAACCACTGCTGCTGCACGCGATCAGGTACAGGTTGCCGGTTCTTCGACTGTTCTGCCTTACGCGTCGATCGTGGCCGAAGCATTCGGTGAAAACTTTGATTTTCCGACACCGGTCGTTGAATCGGGTGGATCATCGGCAGGCCTGAAACGGTTTTGCGAAGGTGTTGGCGAAAACACCATCGACATTGCAAACGCATCGCGCCAGATCAAATCGTCCGAACTGGAAGTGTGCGCCGCAAATGGTGTGACCGACATTATCGAAGTGCGCATTGGCTATGACGGCATCGTGTTCGCCTCGGATATCGACGGCAACTCCTTTGAATTCACGCCGGTCGACTGGTATCGCGCAATCTCGGAAAATGTTGTCGTTGACGGACAGATCGTTGCCAACCCGTACACAATGTGGAACGAGGTTAACCCCGATTTCCCCGCGCAGCCCATTCAGGCTTATGTTCCGGGCACCAAGCACGGCACGCGCGAAGTGTTCGAGGAAAAAGTGATTTTGGCCGGCTGTGAAGAGACCGGCGATTTCGAGGCGTTCCTTGCCGTTGCCGAAGGCGACAGCGACAAAGCCAAGAAAAAGGCTGCCGAGAAAGCCTGTATCGGTCTGCGCACCGATGGCCGTTCGGTCGATATCGATGGTGATTACACCGAAACTCTGGCCCGCATCGAAAGCAACAAAGACGGTATCGGCGTGTTCGGTCTGGCGTTTTATGAAAACAACACAGACAAGCTGCAAGTGGCAACCATGTCGGGCATCGTACCTTCGGTCGACTCGATCGCGACAGGTGAATATCCAGTGTCCCGCCCGCTGTTCTTCTACGTCAAGAAAGCGCATATCGGTGTCATTCCCGGCCTGAAAGAATTCGCGGAATTCTTCGTCGCGGATGAGATCGCCGGCCCTGACGGCCCGCTGGCTGAATACGGTCTGGTTGCCGACCCCGAATTGGGCAAGACACAGACCAACGTGGCTGACGAAGCGGTTATCGGCACCAACAGCTGATCGCCTGAAACAACTGGGGGCCACCTACCGGGTGGCCCCGCAAGTGTTGAATACTTTTCCCGACCAAAACGGAGCGCGTCATGAACGACACCGGTTTTCTTGTTCTTGTTGTGCTTGCGTTGACGGCAATCGGGTATGTTCTGGGGCGCAGTCGCGCACTGTCATCCGCGGGTGGCGATGCACGCAGGCTGCACTCCCTTCCATCCTATTACGGTTCAAACGTTGCACTGTTCACCGCCATTCCCGCGTTGCTGATCCTAGCGGTGTGGATGCTGGCACAGCCCATGCTGATTGACAGTCGCGTTTCCCAGATGATCCCCGACAGCGCGATATCCGAAGGGTCCTCTCTTGGTCTGGTGATGTCGGATGTGCAACGCGTGGCGGACGGCATTGATTTTGCCGTTGCGCAGGGCGCAATGACCGAAGACGCCGCAAGCGATCTGAATGTAGATGCAACAGACATCCGCGCACGACTGGCCGAAGTGGGCGTGGCGCTGGGATCGGATGTGGAAGCGCCGGTTCTGAAAGCGGCGCAAGCCTATCGCAAAATGTCCACGACCGGACAGACGTGGCGGATGATTGTGGTTCTGGGCCTGGCGATTGGCGGGCTGGTTCTGTCACTTCGGCCGACAAACAAGGATTTTCGCGCGCGCAACGTGGTGGAACGCGCTGTTTTGTGGCTGCTGATGCTGGCGGCTTCGCTGGCGATCCTGACAACCGTTGGCATCGTTTTGTCGATGCTGTTTGAAACGATGAACTTTTTCGGGCTGCATTCGTGGCGTGATTTCTTTTTTGGCGGCACTTGGGCACCCAATTTCAGGGGCGACAGCGATCTGTCGATCCTGCCGCTGTTGTGGGGAACGCTGTATATTTCGATCATCGCGCTGGCGGTTGCGGTGCCGATCGGGCTGTTTTCGGCGGTGTACCTGTCTGAATATGCCGGGCCCAAGACGCGCGCCTTTGCCAAGCCGCTGCTGGAAATTCTGGCCGGCATCCCGACAATCGTTTACGGCCTGTTCGCCTTGCTGACCGTTGGCCCGATGCTGGTGCGGTTTTTTGGCCGCGGCGAAGATGGTGTTCTGGGCGTCGAATGGATGACCGGCGCAACATCGGTGCTGACGGCGGGGCTGGTGATGGGCATCATGCTGATCCCGTTTGTATCATCGCTGTCTGATGACATTATCAACGCGGTGCCCC
This sequence comes from Sulfitobacter sp. JL08, assembly GCF_003352045.1. Lineage (NCBI taxonomy): Bacteria > Pseudomonadati > Pseudomonadota > Alphaproteobacteria > Rhodobacterales > Roseobacteraceae > Sulfitobacter > Sulfitobacter sp. JL08. Next base: position 2,069,520 of record NZ_CP025815.1, on the reverse strand, counting down.
AATCCATGCGCGACGGGTCGCTGGGGCTGGGCGCAACGCGGTCGGAAACGATCCGGCAGGTGGTTCTGCCTGCTGCTTTGCCGGGGATTGTGGGTGCGATACTTCTGGCGGCCAGCCGTGCCATCGGGGAAACCATGATCGTGGTTCTGGGGGCGGGGGCGATTGCCAAATTTTCGATCAACCCGCTGGAATCCATGACCACCATTACAACACGCATCGTCAGCCAGCTGACGGGCGATGGCGATTTTGCCAGCCCTGAAACCCTGGTGGCCTTTGCCCTGGGTCTGACCCTGTTCGTTCTGACGCTGGGGTTGAATGTTCTGGCGCTTTATATCGTGCGCAAATACCGGGAGCAGTACGAATGACCGATATCACGCCCATGGGCGCCGCCGCGCCTTACAAACACGGATCACTGCTGCAACTGGATGAACGCACCCGCAAGCGCAATGCGGCCGAGGCGCGGTTTCGCGCTTACGGTCTGGCGGCGATCGGGTTCGGGTTGCTGATGCTGATCATTCTGGTTGTGACCATCGCGTCGCGCGGCACCGGCGCGTTCCAGCAAACCTTTGTTGAACTGGATGTCGAACTGCTGGAAGACAAACTGGACAAGAACGGTAACCGCGATCTGGAAGAGATCGCCAAAGTGTCGACATTTGGCTATGCCCCGCTGATTCAGGCGGCGTTTGAGGCAAAAATTGACAACCTTGGCATTGAAACGCCCCTGAAGAAAAAGGAAATGGCCGGACTTTTGTCAAAAGGGGCTGCCGCGCAGTTGCGGGATTACGTTCTGGCGAACCCCGACAACATCGGCCAGACCATTTCGTTCGAATTTCTGGCCTCAAGCCGCGTTGACGGATACATGAAACACCGCGTCAGCCGCGACAGCATCGCCAATGACAAGAACATATCGCCGGAACAGCTTGATTTTGTGGATCAATTGGTTGCCGCCGGTTCGTTGAACAAACGGTTCAATCTGGCCTTCATCACCGGAGCGGATGCGTCCGACCAGCGCCCCGAGGCCGCAGGCATGGGGGTTTCGATGATCGGGTCGTTCTTCATGATGCTGGTGGTTCTTGCGCTGGCTCTGCCCATCGGGGTGGCCGCGTCGATCTATCTCGAGGAATTTGCGCCCAAGAACCTGCTGACCGACATAATCGAAGTCAACATTTCGAACCTGGCGGCGGTGCCGTCGATCGTGTTCGGGATTCTGGGTCTGGCGGTGTTCATCAACTATATGCACCTGCCGCAATCGGCCCCGCTGGTGGGCGGGCTTGTCCTGACATTGATGACATTGCCGACGATCATCATTTCCACGCGCGCGTCGCTGAAATCCGTGCCCCCGTCCATACGGGATGCCGCACTTGGCGTCGGGGCGTCAAAAATGCAATCGGTGTTCCACCATGTGTTGCCACTGGCCGCACCGGGCATTCTGACCGGCACCATCATCGGGTTGGCGCAGGCACTGGGCGAAACGGCACCTTTGCTGTTGATCGGGATGATCGGGTTTATCGCATCCAACGCACCGGATACGATTGCGGAAGGGTTGATGTCGCCGAATTCGGCGATGCCGGCGCAGATTTACGAATGGGCCAAACGTGCGGACCCCGCGTTTTACGAACGGGCGTGGGGGGGTATCATCATTCTGCTGCTGTTCCTTGTCACCATGAACACAGTCGCGGTTATTCTGCGCCGTCGTTTTGAGCGACGCTGGTAGAGAGGATCTGATACAATGAATGATATGAGAATTGCGGAGAGAACCTTGGACACACATAACGTCAAAATTCAGGCCAAGGACGTGAATGTCTATTACGGTGATACCCACGCCATCAAGGATGTGAGCGTTGATATTGAAGATAAAACCGTCACAGCGTTCATCGGGCCGTCAGGGTGTGGGAAATCAACTTTTCTGCGTTGTATCAATCGGATGAACGACACAATTGATATCTGCCGCGTGACCGGCGATATTCTGATCGAAGGCGAGGATATTTACGACAGGAAAGTCGATCCGGTGCAGTTGCGCGCGATGGTCGGCATGGTGTTTCAGAAACCCAACCCGTTTCCGAAATCGATTTATGACAATGTCGCATATGGCCCGCGCATTCACGGGTTGGCGCGGTCGAAATCCGATCTCGACGAGATTGTGGAAAAATCCCTGCGCCGCGGCGCGATCTGGGACGAGGTCAAAGACCGCCTGCATGCGCCCGGCACCGGCCTTTCGGGCGGGCAGCAGCAGCGGTTGTGCATCGCGCGTGCGGTGGCCACCGAACCGCAGGTTTTGCTGATGGACGAACCGTGTTCGGCGCTGGATCCGATTGCCACGGCGCAGGTCGAGGAACTGATCGACGAATTGCGCCAGAATTTCTCGGTCGTCATCGTGACCCATTCGATGCAGCAAGCCGCGCGGGTCAGTCAGAAAACGGCCTTTTTCCATCTGGGCAATCTGGTGGAATACGGCGAAACAGGGCAGATTTTCACCAATCCCGAAGATCCGCGCACAGAATCCTACATCACCGGCCGGATCGGCTAAGGGAGCATGACCATGCAGGAACAACATATCGCATCGGCCTTTGACCGCGATCTGGAGGCCATTCAGGCGCAGATCATGAAAATGGGCGGTCTGGTCGAATCCGCCATTCTGGACGGCGCGAATTCGCTTGAAAACCGCGACGAGGAACTGGCCGAACAGGTCCGCGCCGCGGACAAGGCGATTGACGCACTGGAGGAACTGATCAACGAGGAAGCGGCCCGCGTCATCGCGCTGCGCGCCCCCACGGCGGTGGATTTGCGCCTGATCCTGTCCGTGATCAAGATCAGCGCCAACCTGGAACGCATTGGCGATTATGCAAAAAACATGGCCAAGCGCACTGGTGTTCTGGCCCAGATGGCACCGGTTGACGACAGTGCCGGTGCGTTGCGTCGCATGGCCAAAGAGGTCGGTGTGATGCTAAAGGACGCGCTCGATGCGTATATTCACCGGGATGCGGAACTGGCGCTTGATGTTATCGGGCGTGATCGTGACGTGGACCAGATGTACAATGCCCTGTTTCGCGAATTCCTGACGTTCATGATGGAAGATCCGCGCAACATCACCGCCTGCATGCATCTGCATTTCATCGCCAAGAACATCGAACGGATGGGCGATCATGTAACTTCAATTGCGGAACAGGTTGTCTATCTGGTCACCGGTGAAAAACCCGAAGACGACCGCCAGAAGGCAGACAGAACATCGATTGAACTGGAAGGATAAGGATCGGGACCATGGCCGTTGATCAGCCCTGTATTCTACTTGTTGAAGACGAACACGCGCAGCGTGAAGTGCTGGCCTACAACCTTGAGGCTGAAGGTTTTCGGGTGGTCAGCGCCGAAAACGGCGAAGAAGCACTGCTTCTAGTGGACGAAAACCTTCCCGATATCATCGTGCTGGATTGGATGATGCCCAGCCTTTCGGGGATCGAGGTGTGCCGCCGGCTGAAAATGCGCCCCGAAACCCGCAGCATCCCGATCATCATGCTGTCGGCCCGTTCCGAAGAGGTGGACAAGGTGCGCGGGCTTGAAACCGGCGCGGATGATTACGTGGTCAAACCCTACTCGGTGGTTGAATTGATGGCCCGCGTGCGCACGCAATTGCGACGCGTGCGCCCGTCGACCGTTGGCCAGCGTCTGGAATTCGAAGATATCGTACTTGATGCGGAAAGCCACAAGGTCAGCCGTGGCGGCGACCAGATCAAGCTGGGCCCGACCGAATTTCGCCTGCTCAGCACGTTCATGGAAAAGCCCGGCCGCGTCTGGAGCCGTGAACAACTGCTGGACCGGGTCTGGGGACGTGACATCTATGTTGATACCCGCACCGTCGATGTTCACATCGGGCGCTTGCGCAAGGTGCTGACCCAGCATGGCGGGCAGGATCCGGTGCGTACGGTGCGCGGTGCAGGGTACGCGCTGGGGTAGGAATCAGCGCGGCAGGGTGTCTTCATCCTCGGCCTGGCCTTCCAGCCAATCACGAAACGCCCGCAACGCGGGATCGCGATCCTTGTTGATTGGCCAGACCAGATAATATGCCCCCAGCGATCTCAGGGGCCCGCCATGGGCCACAACCAGACGGCCCGCCGCAATGTCCTGCTCCACAAGGTAATCCGGCAGCAGCGCCACGCCCAGCCCGTGCAGGGCGGCCTGTGTGATGGTCGAAAACTGGTCATACATCGTACCGCCCAGACTGTGCGCATCCGTCACTCCGTGGCTTTCCAGCCATTGCGCCCAGGCCCGCGGGCGCGTTTCGATGTGCAGCAGGGGCAGCGATGCGATATCGCGGGCATGATGCAGCGGCCCGGTTTTCAGAACGGATGGCGCACAGACCGGTATCACCTGTTCGGTCTTAAGCCGCAGACCGTGCGTTCCGGGCCAGCCGGAATCGCCGAAATGTATCGCTGCATCAAGGGATTGTTCGGCAAAGTTGAACGGAACCAGCCGCGTCGACATGTTCAGGGTAATGTCGGGGTGACGCTGGGCAAAATCGGGCAGGCGGGGCACCAGCCAGCGCATTCCGAACGTCGGCAGAATGCCAAGCGTCAATTGCCCGCCGGTGGCGCGCGTCTGCACCTGTAGCGACGCCTGTGCGATCTGTCCCAGTGCCTGACGCAGATCGGCGGCGTATTTCTGCGCTTCGCCGGTCAGCATCATCCGTTTCTTTTCGCGAATGATCAGCGTCGTGCCCAGCTGCTTTTCCAGGGTCTGCAATTGCCGGCTGACCGCGCTTTGGGTCAGCGCCAGTTCGTCGGCCACAGCCGATGCGCTGCCCAGCCTGTCCAGCGCTTCCAGCGCGCGCAGGGACGCGATCGAGGGCAAAAAACGGCGCGGGCCTATCATGTATTCCATTTCCTCATGTTATCAGGCGGAATTGTAACTGTATTTTGCCTGCTCTTTGCCGTATGACGGCGCAAATGGCAAATCTTTACGCATAAAACTCATAACGTTCCGCTTGCAAAGGACACATCATGAACATCGCGCCAAAGCTCAAAGCAACCGATGCCCCCGATCTTGGATCGTTTGACTGGGCCGATCCGTTTTACCTGAACGATCAATTGTCAGAAGAAGAACGGATGATCGCGGACAGCGCGCACGCCTATGCGCAGGAAAAACTGCAACCGCGCGTGACGAAGGCCTATGCGGAGGAAAGCACAGACCCGGCGATTTTCGCTGAAATGGGTGAAATGGGCCTGCTGGGCACCACCATTCCCGAAGCCTATGGCGGGTTGGGTGCCGGATATGTCAGCTATGGGCTTGTCGCGCGCGAGGTCGAGCGTGTGGACAGCGGGTACCGGTCGATGATGTCGGTGCAATCCAGTCTGGTGATGTACCCGATTTACGCCTACGGATCCGAAGAACAGCGTCTGAAATACCTGCCCAAACTGGCCAGCGGCGAATGGATCGGCTGTTTCGGTCTGACAGAACCGGATGCGGGCAGCGATCCGGCGGGAATGAAAACCCGCGCGATCAAGACTGATGGCGGGTATCGCCTGACCGGATCGAAAATGTGGATTTCCAACAGTCCGATTGCCGATGTGTTCGTGATCTGGGCCAAATCCGAAGCGCATGACGGAAAGATCCGCGGCTTTGTGCTGGAAAAAGGTATGAAAGGGCTGAGCGCGCCGAAAATCCAGGGCAAGATGAGCTTGCGCGCCTCGATCACCGGCGAGATTGTTCTGGACAATGTCGAAGTTGGCGAGGACGCGTTATTGCCGCATGTTCAGGGGCTTAAGGGGCCTTTTGGATGTTTGAACCGGGCGCGCTATGGTATTGCCTGGGGTGTCATGGGCGCTGCAGAAACCTGCTGGCACGGGGCGCGTCAATACGGGCTGGACCGGCACCAGTTTGGACGCCCGCTGGCGCAGACACAGCTGTTTCAAAAGAAACTGGCCGATATGCAGACGGAAATCGCATTGGGCTTGCAGGCCGCGCTGCGCGTTGGCCGCCTGATGGACGAGGCCCGCGCCGCGCCCGAGATGATTTCGATCATCAAGCGTAACAATTGCGGCAAAGCGCTTGAAATCGCGCGACATTCCCGCGATATGCATGGTGGCAACGGGATCAGTCTGGACTTCCATGTGATCCGTCACATGATGAACCTGGAAACCGTGAACACCTATGAGGGCGCGCATGACGTGCATGCGCTGATCCTTGGGCGGGCACAAACCGGCCTTCAGGCGTTTTTCTAGGCCGAAAAGCGGGAATATCACCATGGATCGTGCCGAGATCGTGCATGAGGCGTTTCTGGCGCGTCTGGCGTCGGGGGATGTGCCAACGCCCGCCGGAGGCATCGGCGATCTTGGTGCGGATGATCTGCTGGCGATTTTCACCGCTCAGGTGACATCGCGCCATCTGGATCGGGTGTCGCGCAAATTACAGGCCAGGGGGCAAGGGTTTTACACCATCGGATCGTCCGGCCACGAAGGCAACGCGGCGGTGGCCCATGCCTTGCGCCCGACCGATCCGGCGTTTCTGCACTATCGTGATGGTGCGTTCCAGATCGCGCGGGCGGGGCAGGTGCCGGGGCAGACGCCGATCATGGACATGCTGCTAAGCTTTACCGCGTCCTCGGATGATCCGATCAGCGGCGGGCGGCACAAGGTGCTGGGATCCAAGGCGCTGTCGATCCCGCCGCAAACCTCGACCATCGCCAGCCACCTGCCCAAGGCCGTGGGTGCGGCCTATAGCATCGGCCTGATGCGGCGCTGTGCCCCGATAGATGCGGAATATCCCAATGATGCCATAGTGTTGTGCAGCTTTGGTGATGCTTCCCTTAATCATTCCACGGCACAGGGGGCGCTGAACACTGCCGGCTGGACGGCTTATCAGAACGTCCCGTTGCCGCTGCTGTTTCTGTGCGAAGATAACGGCATCGGCATTTCGACGAAAACGCCGGGAGGATGGGTCGAGGCAAGCCTGAAACACCGCCCCGGACTGCGTTACATGGCGTGTAACGGGCTGGATGTGGTCGAAACCTATGCCACAACGCGCGCTGCGGCAGATTGGGCGCGGCGCAACCGCAAACCTGTTATGCTGCATATGTCCTGTGTGCGGCTTTACGGCCATGCGGGGCCGGACGTGGAATCAGCATACCGCCCGATGGCCGAAATCGAACAGGCTGAACGCAACGATCCCTTAATCCATACCGCAGCGCGCCTGATGCAGGACGCGGGGCACTCAAAAGATGATATAATCAATCTGTATCAATCTCTTGCGGATCGTGTTGAACGTGAAGCGGAACAGGCCGTAACGCGCCCCAAGCTGAAAACAGCGGGGGATGTGATGGCATCGATCCTGCCACCCAAGCGCAAGCTGCCAAAACACAACGGCCCGTCCGCAGAACAGCGCGCCAAGACCTTTGGCGCGGCGGACATGCGCGCGTTGGATGCCAAGCACCCGATGAACAAGCTGATCAACCTGGCGCTGGCCGATTTGATGCTGGAGCACCCCGATATCGTCATGGTCGGCGAAGATATTGGCAAAAAGGGCGGCGTTTATGGCGTAACCAAGGGCCTGCAAGGCAAATTCGGCCCCGCGCGCATGATCGACAGCCTTCTGGATGAACAAAGCATATTGGGCCTGAGCATCGGCATGGCGCAGAACGGGTACACCCCGATGCCGGAAATCCAGTTTCTGGCCTATCTGCACAACGCCGAAGACCAGCTGCGCGGCGAAGCGGCAACCTTGCCGTTTTTCTCCAACGGGCAGTTCACCAACCCGATGGTGCTGCGGATTGCGGGGCTGGGCTATCAAAAGGGGTTCGGCGGGCATTTCCACAATGACAATTCGCTGGCCGTTTTGCGCGACATTCCCGGTATCGTGATCGGCGTGCCCAGCAACGGGGCCGATGCGGTGCGGATGTACCGCGAAGCGGTGCGGCTTGCGCGCGAGGAACGGCGCGTGGTTGTCATGATTGATCCGATCGCGCTTTACCCGATGCGCGATCTGCATGCGGACGGCGATGGCAAGTGGATGTTTGATTATCCGGAACGGGGCGAGGGCGCGCCCCTGGGCGAGGTGGCGGTGAGCGGGCAGGGCACGGATGTTGCCATCGTGACCTACGGTAACGGATGTTACCTGAGCCATCAGGCGCAAGCCGTTCTGGAAAAACAGAAAATAAAGACGCGTATCGTTGATCTGCGCTGGCTGGCCCCGATGCCGCAAGAGGCGATTTTGAACGCGGTAAAAGGCTGCAAGCATGTGCTGGTGGTGGATGAATGCCGACGTACAGGATCGCAAAGCGAAGGCATCTGTGCCTTTCTGGCCGAGGCAGGCGTGCCGTCATTCGCGCGTCTGACGGCCGAAGACAGCTTTATCGCAACCGGCCCGGCCTATGGTGCCACGCTGCCGTCGCGCGACGGCATTGTGCAGGCGGTGCGCAACCTGATCGCCTAAACGTCGAAAAATACTGTTTCATCAGGAACTTGCAGGTGGATATTGAATTTATATTCACCGGGGTTTTCCTGTGTGGCGATCAGCGTTTTGACGCGTGACGAGGGATCAATCCGGCCAAGCACAGGATCGTTCGTGTTGTCCTCGTCCGCGAAATACATGCGGGTGTGCAGCCCCATATTGATGCCGCGGGCGACAATCCAGAAGGTGATGTGCGGCGCTTGCACGCGCCCGTCGCCGAAAGGCACGGAACCGGGTTTCACTGTGTCGAACCGGAACAGGCCCGTATCCTGATCACATGCCGTGCGCCCGAAGCCCGTAAAATGCGGATCGGCGTCGGGGGCGGGGGCAAACCTGCCATTGGCATCCGCCTGCCAGATTTCGACCACCGCATCCCGCAAGGGCGCGCCCATGCCGTCGAATACCGTGCCGGTCACGCTGATACGCTGGCCCTGCGCCTTGCCCGTGATCATATCCTGCCCGAGGTCCACGCCGTAAACGCCTGTGATGCCTGCAAAATTCGGCATACACCCGATATGCACATAGGGGCCTGCGGTTTGCGATGGTGTTTGCGGTTTTGTCATTCTACATCCCCTCGGGCTGGTTTTCGAACAGGGTTTGGCGCGCGCCGCGCAACACGATGTCGAACCGGTAAGACAACGCATCCATCGGGGCGGTGGCCGCCATGTCCAGCGGCGCAATCAGGCGATCAACCGCGTCGGGCGATGGCAGGCTGTTCACGATCGGGCACAGCGGAATAAGTGGATCGCCCTGAAAATACATCTGGGTGATCAGTCGCTGGGCAAATCCGTGGCCGAACACGGAAAAATGGATATGGGCGGGGCGCCAACTGTTGGGGCCGTTGGGCCAGGGGTAAGGGGCGGGTTGCACCGTACGGAACGCGTAATGCCCCTGATCGTCGGTGATCATGCGCCCGCAGCCGCCGAAATTGGGATCAAGCGGGGCCTGATATCCCTCGTTCTTGTGGCGATATCGCCCGCCGGCATTGGCTTGCCACACCTCGATCAGTGCGCCGCGCACCGGGCGGTCGTATTCGTCGCTCAGGCGGCCATGAACGATGATACGCGGGCCGATTGCAGAGGCCCCCGCAGCCGCATAATTGTGAATCAGATCGTTGTCCTGCGGCCCCAGCAGGTTGTGGCCGAACACCGGACCGCTGATTTCCGACGGCGAGGCCGGAAAAGACAGCGGCGCTAGGGACGGTGCGCGCGCAACGCTGCTTTTGTAGGGGGGATAAAGCGCGGGGGGATGCGCGGCAGGGTCGCGCGGCAGATATCCAGTGGGAAGGTATGTCATCTTATCCTCTTTCAATAGGGCAGCCCGACATAGTTTTGCGCCATGACAGCCTGCGCCATGTCATCGTCGCGCAGAAATGCCAGTTCGGCCTGCTGCATCTTGAGATCAAAGGGCGTCTGATTGGGGTCGCGGTGCATCAGAGTGCTGAACCACCAGCTGAACCTTTCAGCCTTCCACACACGGGAAAGCGCCTTTTCCGAATAGGTATCAATGCCATGGCTGCTGTTGTTCAGGTAATGATCGCACAATGCAGAATAAAGGTAATGCACATCGGACGCGGCCGTGTTCAATCCCTTGGCGCCCGTTGGAGGTACAATGTGGGCCGCATCACCGCACAAGAACAATCGCCCCCAAGACATTGGTTCTGTTACAAAAGACCGCAATGACGCGATTGATTTCTCGATCGATGGGCCGGTCACAAGCGTGTCGGCAATGGGAGCGGGCAAGCGGCGTTTCAGTTCGGTCCAGAACGCCGTGTCTGACCAATCCCCGACCGCGTCAGTGATCGGACACTGGATGTAATATCGGCTCAGGTTTGCATTGCGCATCGAACACAGCGCGAACCCGCGCCGGGAATTGGAATAGATCAGTTCGGGGTGTACCGGTGGCGTTTGCGAGAGGACACCCAGCCATCCGAACGGATAGACTTTCTCGAACTCGTTCCGGACGTTCTGGGGGATCGTGCGACGGCTGACGCCGTGAAAACCGTCACAACCGGCAATGAAATCACAGGCGATACGGTGCGCATTGCCTTTGGTCTGATATGTAACTGAAGGCGTATCGCCGTCCGCATCATGAATTTCAACGTTTTCAACATTATAGATGATATCAGCGCCGGCTTTTTCTCGGGCGTCGTACAGATCGCGTGTCAGTTCGGTCTGGCCATAAACAACGACCGGTTTGCCGGTGTGTCTGGTGAAATCGACGCGAAAGGTCTGATCCTCAAAAGCAATTACCGTACCGTCATGAAAATCACCTTCGGCCATCAGGCGGTCTGAGACGCCGGCGCGCTGCATCAGATCCACCAAGCCTTGTTCCAGCACCCCGGCGCGGATCCGGCCCAGAACATAGTCTTTGGTCTTGCGTTCCAGAATGACGCTGTGAATGCCGTTTACATGCAGCAATTGTGACAGCAGAAGACCGGAAGGGCCGCCACCGATGATCACAACCTGGGTTTTCATCCGGTGATCCTTGTGCGTGCGTCGAATGTTGAGACAGGGCTGTTTGTCATGAGACTGTGTACCGTGATACCGATTTCGGGTCAGGGTCGGAAAAAACGCGCCGCTGGTCAATGGGGCGGTGCATGTGGCTGCTGTTGATCTGCCCAAGGAATGCCGGTTTGGTGTGGCCGTATCTCAGTATTCAAAAGACCTATAATCAGTATTATGTAAATAAAGTTTGTATCAGATTTGGCACTCTGACGTTCCTGCATCTATTACAATGGCTTACCGGATGTTGTGCAATACACTCACCCTTGTGTCCAACGGCAGGTTGAAACGCGCAGTGCTGGACAGGATTGCCCCCGCACGGCTAAGTATCACACAAAAGGAATTCTTGTTATGCCATCGCTTCTTGTTTTGAACGGACCGAATTTGAACATGCTGGGTCTGCGCCAGCCCGAAGTCTACGGTGCCACAACGCTGGCCGATATCGAAGCGATGTGCGAAGCGCATGTGAACGGAACCAAGACGCAGCTGGATTTTACCCAATCCAATCACGAAGGCATTCTGGTCGACACGATCCAGAATGCGCGTGGCACACATGACGGGATCATTCTGAATGCGGGCGCGTTCACGCATACATCGGTGGCGTTGATGGATGCGATCAGTTCCGCCGCCCTGCCCGTCGTCGAAATCCATCTGTCCAACATTCATGCCCGCGAACCCTTCCGCCACACATCCTATATTGCGCCTGTCGCCGTGGGCCAGATCTGCGGGTTTGGTGCGTTCGGCTATATCATGGCCATTGATGCGATGCTGAACCATCTGGGGGCCGCCTCATGATGCGGGAATACCTGTATTATCTGAGCAATACAAAAAGCCTGGAAGAGTTGTGGACAGCCCATACCGAAAAAATGGCGGAATACGGGTTTGACCGGCTGATTTACGGATTTACGCGTTATCGCACCAACACGTCTTTGGGCGACCCCGAAGATTTCGTGATCCTCACGAACCATTCTGCGGCCTATACGGATGTGTTTCTGGGTCAGGGGCTGTATTTCCATGCACCGATGGTGCGGTGGGCGCTGGATCATGAAGGGGTTGGCAGCTGGAAAATGCTGGCCGATATGATCGATACAAAAACAATGACCGATGCGGAACGCAAGGTGTTTCAGTTCAACCATTCGATGGATGTGACGGCGGGATATACCATCAGTTTCAAGGCGGTTTCTGCCCGATCCAAAGGGGCAATCGCGTTAACGGCGCGCAAGGGCCTAAGCCAGCAGGATGTGGACGACGTGTGGGCCGAACATGGCCGTGATATTCACCTGATGAACAATATCGCGCATCTGAAAATCCTGACCCTGCCCTATACCGCGCCCAACCGCGCGCTGACCAAACGGCAACGCGAGGCGCTGGAATGGGTGGGTGACGGAAAAACGACTCAGGATATTGCGATGCTGATGGGGCTGACAACCGCCACGGTGGAAAAGCATCTGCGACTCGCCCGCGAGTCACTTTCGGTCGAAACCACGGCTCAGGCTGTTCTCAAGGCGGCATTCCATAATCAAATGTTCGTCCTAGAGGGTTGATTTACATAACTTTTACAAAAAGGTAAGGAAACCCTTACTTTCCTGACGTGGCGTAAAGGCACATTCTGAACATGTTCCGTGAGTGGTGGCTTTTTATGCCTCTGGGACATCGGCCAGGACCCTTGCGATACCAAGGCTCTTCTGACCGGCCGGTTTACCGGAACCCCGGCCTGGGTTTGTATTTTTCCATTCTCAGGCCGGATTTTGATACGCCTATTCCGTCCATCCCCAAAGGCGGGCGATCAAAATGAAAAGCGGAGCCTCTCTTGCGAGGGCTCCGCTTTTTTGTCGATGATCTAGGTCTGATGTCTCAGCTTTGGCCGACTTTTGCAACTTCGGCGGCAAAGTCTTCTTTTTCGACTTCGATACCTTCGCCCACTTCCAGACGGACAAAGCCCGTGATGGTTGCGCCGGCTTCTTTGGCGGCCGCTTCGACTGTCAGGTCGGGATTGATCACAAAGGCCTGACCCAGCAGGGTGACTTCGGCCAGAAACTTGGCCATCCGGCCAACGATCATTTTTTCAATCACGGCTTCGGGCTTGCCGCTTTCGCGGGCAATATCCATCTGCACGGATTTTTCTTTTTCAACGACAGCCGGGTCCAGATCCGCTTGGGACAGGGACGCGGGGTTGGCGGCGGCGATGTGCATCGCAACCTGTTTGCCAAAGGCTTCGTCGCCGCCGGTCATTGCGACCAGAACACCGATTTTGCCCATGCCTGCGGTCGCGGCGTTGTGAACATAAGACACAACCGTGTCGCCCTTTACGGACGCCATGCGGCGCAGGGCCATGTTTTCACCGATCGTTGCGATCTTGTCTGTGATCGTTGCCTCGACCGATTTGCCACCCAGATCGGCCGCCTTCAACGCGTCCAGATCTTCCGCGTCCAGCGCCGCAGTAGCGATGGATCCGACCATTTTCTGGAAATCGGCGTTCTTCGCAACAAAATCGGTTTCCGAGTTTATTTCGACGGCAACGCCGCGCCCGTCTTTCACCATGACGGCCACAAGACCTTCGGCGGCGGTACGGCCGGATTTCTTGGCGGCTTTCGCCAGACCTTTGGTGCGCAGCCAGTCAACGGCGGCTTCCATGTCGCCATCGGTTTCTGTCAGTGCCTTTTTTGCGTCCATCATGCCTGCGCCAGTGCTGTCGCGCAGTTCCTTGACCATAGATGCTGTGATTGCCATTCCGGCTCTCCTCAAATCAAAATCGGTTCGGGGGCAGGTATCCCTGCCCCACATGTCATTTCGGTGACGGTTCCGGCGCGCTTAGCTTGCGGCGGGTGTGTCTTCGGCTTCGGCAGCTGCCTCTTGCTCGGCAGGTGCTGCATCGCCGGCAATTGCTTCTTCCACGGTTTCTTCCATGGCGCCCAGATCAACGCCTGCCGCGCCCAGTTGGGCCGACATGCCGTCAAGGGCAGCGCGCGATGCCAGGTCGCAATAAAGCGCGATGGCGCGGGCCGCATCGTCATTGCCCGGAATGATGTAATCGACACCATCGGGCGAACAGTTGGTATCCACCACGGCCACAACGGGAATGCCCAGTTTGTTGGCTTCGGCGATGGCCAGCGCTTCTTTTTTCACGTCGATGACGAACAACAGGTCCGGGGTGCCGCCCATTTCGCGGATGCCGCCCAGTGACGCCTGCAATTTGCCCTGATCGCGCTCCATGCCCAGACGCTCTTTCTTGGTCAGGCCCTCAACGCCGCCTTCCATTGCCTCGTCGATGTGCTTCAGGCGCTGGATCGATTTGGAAACAGTCTGCCAGTTGGTCAGCGTGCCGCCCAGCCAGCGGTGGTTCATGTAGTATTGCGCGCATTTTTCAGCAGCTTCGGCGATCGGCGTGGCCGCCTGACGTTTGGTGCCGACAAACAGGATGCGTCCGCCCTTGGCAACCGTGTCACGGATTGCGGTCAGTGCCTGATCCAGCATCGGAACAGTTTGCGTCAGGTCCATGATGTGGATGCCGTTGCGGTCGCCATAGATGAACGGTCCCATACGGGGGTTCCAGCGCTGCGTTTGGTGGCCAAAATGTACGCCTGCTTCAAGCAATTGGCGCATGGTGAACTCAGGAAGAGCCATGTTCGTTTACCTTTCCGGTTTTATCCTCAGCGGGGGTTCAAAGCGTTTGCTTCAACCGGCGGACGTTCGGGGATGTCTCCCCCGAAGGCCCAAACCCCGCCTGCGGGTTTGAATGGCGCGCGTATAAGACAGGTTTACCCTGTGCGCAAGGGCAAAAGGCGTACACGGGACCCAGTTGGCTGCGCGCATGTCAAAGGCGCCTGTGCCCTGCCCGCACCCGCCGTTCCAGCTCCGCGGCCAACGCCTTGCGGTTGGCATGGGCGTTCACTCGCACCGGATCATGATAGATCAGTTCGACACTGCCTTGCGGGTATGCGGCAAGCGTTTTCAGCATATGGCTGCCAAAGTCCATATCGCCCCACCAGCCATAAAAATTGGCCGCCTGCCCCTGCGGTGCGGTATAGTGCAGCGTAACGGGCTGGATATGCAGTTTGTCGCGCAATTCGGGCGTCATGAACGCCTCAAACAGCGTTGTCTTGAACGCCAGCACCTGCTGCCCGTCGGTCGAGGTGCCTTCGGGGAAAAACAGCAGCTTGTGTCCGGCAAGCAAGCGGTCCTGAAATTGCTGTGTCTGTCCCTTGGCGCGTTTTGGGTCGCGGTCGATGAACACGGTGCCTGTCGCGCGGGCCAGCCAGCCGATGCCAGGCCAGCGTGCGACTTCTGATTTGGACACGAAATAGAACCGTTTGACCGAATTCAGGGCAAAGATATCCAGCCATGAGACATGATTGGCCACGACGGCGCCGCGTTCGCGCATCGGCGTGCCAAAAACGTGCCGCTTCATGCCAAGGATCACAAAAGTCATGCGGCACACGGTTTGGGTGATGTGGGGCGTCACCGGCCGCCCAAGGCCACAGATCGGACGTTCGATCATCCGCACCAGCAGCAGGATCAGCAGGCCACCGAACACCACACACCCCAGACACAGGCCGCGCAGGCACACCCGCACCCAGCCCGCAACGGTGATCCTGTACGCATCTGCCGGCGTGTCGCTGTGCCAGGTCGGGCCTGCCATCCGCTAACCCTGCAGCCCGCGTTTATAGCGCGCCCCGTGTTTGGAATTCATCCGCGCGGTATCCATGACCAGACACACATCGGTTGTATTAAAGGAATGATCGACAAACGCGCCCTCGCCCACATAGCCGCCCAGACGCAGATAGGCCTTGATCAGGGCGGGGGTTTCGATCATCGCGCGCCGCCGGTCGATCAGATGTTTCGGGATCAGGTCCATCGTCTGAAAATGCGGTGCGCGCGCCCTGACCCGCAGATCGGGCGGCGCAAGGTGTGTCTGGTAGAGCGCGGAAAATGGCAGGGCCAGCGCGCTGACATCGGTGCCGTGAAAGCTGGCTACCCCGAACAGGATTTCGATGCCGTGATCGGCAACATAATCGGCCAGACCGTTCCAAAGATGCATCAGCGCCATGCCGCCGCGATAGTCCTTGTGAACGCAGGACCGCCCCAGTTCCAGCAGTTTGCGCTTGCTGTCTTTCAGAACCTGCAGGTCGTATTCGTCCTCGGAATAGAACTGCCCTGCCCGTGCGGCCTGATCGTCGCGCAACAGGCGATAGACCCCGACGATGCGTCCGGCACTGTCATCGCGCAGGATCAGGTGATCAAAGTAGGGATCGAACCTGTCGCGTTCCAGCCGCGCCTGATGATCCACCAGCGCACCGCCAGCACCCAGTTCCTGCACGAAAACCTCGTATCGCAGGCGTTGCGCTGCTTCGACCTCGGCCTGATCCGTGGCAAGTTTGACCGTAAACCGGGGGGCGGCGGGACGGATCATAACGGACACATATTCCTTCCGGTCTGTCGCAGTGCGTGGCCGTGCATACAAAAGCCATCGGCATGAGGCAACCGGAACCCGCAATGCCGTTTGTAAGTAGATTTCAACTTAAGGTTGTGTTAAGGATTGATTGGGATATTAACCGGGATCAAACACGGGCATCAGGCCAATGCGGGCACTATCGATAACAACCTTTCCCTGTTCACGAAAGTTGACGGTGATCTTGCCGCCGATATTGGACTGGACCTGTCCTGTGCCCCAATCCGGCCGGTCGGGATGTTGAACCAGCATTCCGGGAGCCAGTGCGGCATTCAAATCAGACATTCAGCAATCCACAGGGCATTTCATGTTATCAGTACATCCTAATCGCGATCTGTCGTCTTTGGTAGGGTCACGCATCTGCCACGATCTGATCAGCCCGATCGGCGCGATCGGCAACGGCATCGAACTGTTGCAGATGGCCCCGCGCGACAGCGCCGCAGAACTGAACCTGATCACGGACAGCGTCGGCAACGCCGCCGCCCGCATCCGTTTTTTTCGCGTGGCATTCGGGGCCGCCGGTGATCAGATGATGGGCCGCGCCGAAGTCATGTCGATCCTGTCCGATCTGTCGGCGGCAAGCCGGTTTGACTGTGAATGGCGTCTAGAAACCCCGCAACCGCGCGTTCTGGTGCGCCTGGCGTTTCTGGCCTTTCAGTGTCTTGAGACCGCAATGCCCCATGGCGGGACTATTTCGTTCAAAAGCCTCGATACAACATGGCGTGTTACGGGGTGCACGCAAAGCCTCAAATATGATGCGACCCTATGGGCCAGCCTGACCGATTATGATATTCGCCCGGCCCTGTCGCCTGCGCAGGTGCAATTCGGGCTGCTGCCGGTTCTGGCGCAAGAGGCGGGGCGCGTTCTGTCTTCGGCGCGCGATGATACGGATCTGCACATCGCCTTTTGACGTGATCAGGGGCGCACTGTTCCGTCACCGGTCACAAGATATTTGAAACTGGTCAACTGTTCGGCGCCCACCGGCCCGCGCGCATGCATCTTGCCGGTTGCGATCCCGATTTCGGCCCCCATGCCGAATTCGCCACCGTCTGCGAACTGGGTCGAGGCATTGTGGATCAGGATCGCACTGTCCAGACGCTCGAAAAAACGGTCGCGGGTTCTTGTATCCTCGGTCAGGATGCAATCGGTGTGATCGGACCCGAACCGGCGAATATGCGCAATCGCATCATCGACATCCTGAACGGGTTTCGCCGCGATGATCATGTCCAGATATTCGTGGCCCCAATCGGCCTCTGTCGCGGGCACGGTGCCTTTGATCCGGGCCAGATCACCGGCGGCGCGCACCTCGACCCCGTTGTCGATCAGGGCGCGGATCACCCCCTGCCCGATGGTGTCGATCACGGCCTGATGGATCAAAAGACATTCGGCCGCGCCGCAAATGCCCGTCCGGCGTGTTTTCGCGTTCAGCACGACATCCAGCGCCTTTTGCGGATCGGCATGTTCATCGATGTAAATATGAACGATGCCTTCAAGATGGGCAAAGACCGGCACGCGCGCCTCGCGCTGGACCAGACCGACCAGCCCCTTGCCGCCGCGGGGCACGATCACATCAACCGTGTCGGTCATGGTCAGCAACTCCGACACCGCCGCACGGTCGCGGGTGGGCACCAGCTGAATAGCCGCTTCGGGCAGGTTTGCATCGCGCAGCCCCTGCACCAGACAGGCATGGATCGCGCCCGAAGAGTGAAAACTTTCCGACCCGCCGCGCAGGATCACCGCATTGCCCGATTTAAGACACAGCGCACCGGCATCCGCCGTCACGTTCGGGCGGCTTTCATAGATCACGCCGATCACCCCCAATGGCGTGCGCACACGCTGGATATGCAGCCCGTTGGGGCGATCCCATTCGTCGATCACCGCCCCCACCGGATCCGCCTGTTCGGCCACGGCGCGCAACCCATCGACGATGGCCCGAATACGATCCTTGTTCAGTTGCAAACGATCCAGCATCGCGGGCGACAGGCCCTTGTCACGCCCGAACGCCATATCTTTTTCGTTGGCCACCAGAATGTCGGCGCGGCGTGCCCAGACATGTTCGGCCGCGGAAATCAGCGCGGCGTGTTTGCGTTCGGCACTGGCAAAGGCAAGTTCGGCCGCGGCGGCCTTGGCGCGCTGGCCAATTTCGGCCATCAGGGCGGGAATGTTTTCAATATCTTTCATGTCGTGTCCTGTTGGCTGGCGGGGGAACGAGTATTTCCGGACAAATGAAGCGGTCAGATTGCCATATCGTCGCGATGGATCAAAGCGGCGCGGCCCGGATAGCCTAAAATCGCCTCGATCCCGCTGGTCTGGCAGCCTTTTATGGCTTTGGCTTCGGTTGAGGTATATCGACTAAGCCCCTGAGAAAGTCTGTGATTGTCCGCATCCAGAATGGCAACCGGATCGCCGCGCCCGAATGTGCCGTTGACCTGTGCAACCCCGGCGGGCAACAGGCTTTTGCCGCTTTTCAGTGCCCGGGCCGCGCCCGCATCGACGATGATCTCGCCTTTGGGTTTCATGGCACCGATCCAGCGTTTGCGCGCATCCTGCGGGTTCAGTTTGGCGGTAAACCAGGTCGCGGGGGCACCGTTTTCAAGGGCGCGCAGCGGATTGAGCGGGCCGCCATGGGTGATCGCCATGGTGCAGCCCCCTGCCGTGGCCATCTTGGCGGCCATCAGTTTGGTTTTCATTCCGCCCTTTGAAAGGCCCGACCCCGCATCGCCCGCCATCGCTTCGATGTCGTGGGTTATGTCGTCTATGGTGTCATAGCGGTGCGCGCTGCTGTCTTGCGCGGGGTTCGCGCTGTAGAATCCGTCGACATCCGAAAGCAGGATCAACTGATCCGCGCCCACGGTCACGGCCACCTGTGCCGCCAGCCGGTCATTGTCGCCATAGCGGATTTCGTCGGTTGCGATAGTATCGTTTTCGTTGACGATGGCGACCACGCCAAGCGCGATCAGCTGTTCCAGCGTGGCGCGGCTGTTGAGGTAGCGGCGCCGGTTTGTGCTGTCTTCCAGCGTGACCAGCACCTGACCGGTGGTGATATCATGGGGGGCCAGTGCCTCTTCGTAGGCGCGGGCCAGCCGGATTTGCCCGACAGCGGCAGCGGCCTGAGATTGTTCCAGCGTCAGATCAGTGCCCGGAAGACCCAGCACCCCCCGCCCCAAAGCGATCGAGCCGGACGAGACAAGGATCACATCGATCCCGAGAGATTTCAGCCAGACAACATCCTGTGCCAGTGCCTGCAACCAGTCGTGGCGCAAATTGCCGCTGGTCCGGTCCACCAAAAGCGCGGACCCGATTTTGACAACAACCCGTCTGGCCTGCGTCAGGGTTGCCATGTCTCTTCCTGCTGTGCGGGCGCGCGGTGGCGCAACCTGTCTTCGTCGATCTTGGTGCGCAGGGCGCGCAGCACCTCGGTAAGGCCTTCGCGCGCAACGCCCGACATCAGCATGACAGGGCCGCCGCTTGCCTTTTCCAATTCCTGACAGGCAGTTGCGCGTTCTTCTTCATCCAGCGCGTCGATCTTGTTCAGGACGGTGATCCGCGGTTTGTCGGCCAGATGCCCGCCATAGGCTTCCAGTTCGTCGATGATGATCTGGTAATCCTGCGCGATGCTGTCTGATGTGCCGTCAACCAGATGCAGCAGCACGGCACAGCGTTCGACATGGCCCAGAAACCGGTCGCCGATGCCGCGCCCTTCGTGCGCGCCTGCGATCAGTCCGGGGATGTCGGCCACCACAAATTCCACATTGTCCACGCCGACCACGCCCAGATTGGGGTGCAGCGTGGTAAACGGATAATCGGCAATCTTGGGGCGCGCGTTGGATGTGGCGGCCAGAAAGGTTGATTTTCCGGCATTTGGCAGCCCCAGCAATCCGACATCGGCAATCAGTTTGAGGCGCAGCCACAAGGTGCGTTCCACGCCCTCCTGCCCCGGATTTGCACGGCGTGGAGCCTGATTGGTCGAGGATTTGAAATGCAGGTTGCCAAAGCCGCCATTGCCGCCGCGCGCCAGTTGGACGCGCTGGCCCACTTCGGTCAGGTCGGCAACCACGGTTTCCTGATCTTCGTCCAGAATTTCGGTGCCGACCGGCACGCGCAGAACAATGTCATCGCCGCTTTTGCCGGTGCGCTGGCGGCCCATGCCGGGCTGGCCTGATTTGGCAAAGAAATGCTGCTGATAGCGGAAATCGATCAGGGTGTTCAGCCCGTCGACCGCTTCGGCCCAGACCGAACCGCCATTGCCGCCGTCGCCGCCATCGGGGCCGCCATATTCGATGAATTTTTCGCTGCGAAAGCTGACACAGCCGCCGCCCCCGCCGCCAGAGCGGATATAGACCTTTGCGAGATCAAGAAACTTCATAATGTTCTCCTAGTGCAAAGGGCAGACGCAGCCAATCACAGTTTTCGACTATAGGTCCATGTGGGCATGGTTGTATCACGGGCTACGCAAAAGGTTTCCGCGTCGCCCAGATATTCGAACCCGCAGTGGATCAGCACGCGCGCCGAGGCAGGATTGTCCTGAAACACGGATGCGAACATGGTTTTGTTGTCCATCGGATTGGCATCGACCAGCGCCTGTACGGCATCCGAGGCCAGACCGGTGTTCCAGAATGCCGGTGCCACCCAGTATCCGACCTCGGACTGGTCGCGATCAAGACGTTCCAGACCGATCACACCCATTAGATCGGGGCCGTCCGATTTTGTGCCGTCCATGGCCCACACATCTTCTGTCCGGGTTGTGGACAGGGCCCGCGCCACAAACGCTTCGGTCGCGCCCGGTGGCAGCGGATGCGGGATCGACGTGGTCATGCGCGCCACGCGGTCATCGCTGGCGTAAAGCTCGATCAGGCCCATATCGGATTTGCGCAGCGGGCGCAGATCAAACCGGTCGGTTTCGACCAAAGGCTGGTTCAGGATCGGATCCAGTTTCATGCGTTTGCTCCTCCTGCGAACAACACAAAGAGGACAGAGGCGGCGGTTAGCGCCGCCAGTGTCCACATCAGGTAGGTTTCCGCCGCCGTCCCCGCAACGGTGGCGGCGATGCGATCACCGGCAAAGGCCCAGATCGGGTGCAGCACCATCTGGCAGGCCAGCAAAATGGCCGCGATGGTGGCCGTGGCCTGCAAGGGCGGTGTGCCGATGGCGACAAATCCGGTAAAGCCCGCGATGATCATGCCCCATGCCTTGGGGTTCAATGGATGAACGATCAGCCCTGCCAGAAATCCCGGTGCGGTGCTGCGCGTGCCCTGCGGCCCAAGGCGCAGGTTGGCCACTTTCCATGCCAGCCAAAGGATATAGGCGGCGGAAACCCATTTCAGCGTTTCAAACACCCATGGTGCGCGGGCAGACAGTTCCATCAGCCCAAAACCGACGGGCCAGATTACCAGTTGTTTGCCGAGCGCGACACCGGCCACGAAAGGCAGTGCGGCGCGAAACCCATAGCGCGCGCCTGTTGCCAGCAGGGCCATATTGGCCGGACCCGGCGTGCCGACCTGACTGGCGGCAAAAACAAGGAAACTGGCGGCGGCAACGCCCATGAAATCAATTCCGTCAAATAAGAAAGGGGACCGGCGGTTTCGCCGATCCCCTGAAATGTCAAACCACTTCGGTACGGCTTATTCAGCGGCCTCTGCCACCGGCATGACCGAAATGAATGTGCGGTTTTTAAGGCCCTTGTGAAAGGTCACTGCGCCGTCAACAGTTGCAAAGATCGTATGATCCTTGCCCATGCCAACGCCCTCGCCCGGCCAGAATTTGGTGCCGCGCTGACGCACGATGATGTTGCCGGAAATAGCCGACTGGCCACCGTACAGCTTTACACCAAGACGACGACCCGCAGAGTCGCGACCGTTACGGGATGAACCGCCTGCTTTTTTATGTGCCATTTGGTTTCTCCTTAGCCTTTAGCCAGTTCTTTGGCCTGTTCGATCCAGCCTTCACGCTCGATCCGGCCTTTGAACGACAGTTGCTCGTCCATAGCAGCGACATCCGCCTCTGTCCACGCTGCCACCTGGGCAAATGTGGTCACGCCTGCGGAATGCAGCTTTTTCTCGAGCGCGGGGCCAACACCGGACAGTTGCTTGAGATCGTCAGCAGCGGCGGATTTTGCAGCGGCTTTCGGGGCCGCAGCCTTTTTGGATGCCTCGGCCTTTGTCTCGGCTTTCGCCTTTGTGTCGGCCTTTTTCGCAGATTTCTTCGGGGCAGCGGCAGCGACCGCAACAGCGGATACCGAACCTGCGCCGATCGCGGCTTTCACGCCGGATTTGTCTGCACCTTTGGCCAGAATTTCGGTCACGCGGATCAGGGTCAGCTTTTGGCGATGGCCCTTGGTGCGCTGCGAACCGTGCTTGCGGCGGCGCTTGACGAAATGGATCAGCTTGTCGCCCTTGATCTGGTCGACCACTTCGGCCTGTACGCCGGCATCTGCCACCAATGGCGCGCCAACGACCGGCTTGTCACCGCCCAGCATCAGAATTTCGTTGAATTGTACTGTTTCGCCAGCGTCTGCAGCCAGTTTTTCAACACGAAGCGTATCGCCCGATTGAACTTTGTACTGCTTGCCGCCGGTCTTGAGGACCGCAAACATGCATCTTTCCTTCGCTTTTGCCGCGTTCTGTGGTCCCCTTGCGGGTGTTTTCGGCCGTTTGGCCACCTCGAACAGCGCGCCCTTGGGGCGTCATTGAAAAATAAACCCGGATCGGGACCTTTCCCGCCGAGATGCGGGCTTATGAGGGGAAGACGGGACCAAGTCAAGAGGAAGAATGCCACCGCGCTGATCCTGCCACGTCGCCTGCCCTGATCCCGGATTTCGCGGGACTTTGGCAATATCGCGCCGGTTTCGGTCTTTCCATTTGAAATGCCATCAAACCGCCGCAAATCGCAGATAGGCAAACTGTTTCGTGAGTGCGAGGTACCAATGGCTCTTTTTACGCTGCAATATGTCTATCAACTGTCCGATTTCCTGACCACAGGTGCCAATATCACGCCGCCGGATGAACAAGGCGCGCGCGCTCAGGGATCGCCGCCCTTCACGATGACACTTGATCCGTCAGCCACGCCGTTGCAAATCGTGATCGACGATGACGATGCGCTGCTTCACGAAACAACCGGTTCGGACCCGTCGCAACCGCTGGCCAGCGACATTACGATTGACGGTGTTCTGTATCCCGCAGGCAGCCATGTCGTGGTTAATTATGTGCTGACCGACAACAACGGGTTCGAAGGGTTTTCCATAACCATTGGCGACCAGAATTCCGGCAACAACACAACCACAGCCTTTATCACCACACAGCCCATGGTGCCCGGGCAGCAATATGTCTTTACGCAAGAGGACAATATCGGTGGCAACGGGGCGCGCAGCTACAGTGAATTTGCCTGCTTCACCAGCGCAACCCTGATTGATACGCCAACAGGGGTGCGCAGGGTTGGCGTTCTGGTCGCGGGCGATCTTGTCGATACCCTGCATCACGGGGCGCAACCGGTGCGCTGGGTCGGGCGCCGCAGCGTTCCGGGCATGGGGGCCATGGCACCTGTTCGGATCTGCAAGGGCACGTTGGGGGCATCGCGCGATCTGCTGATTTCGCCCAACCATCGCATGCTGATCACAGGCGCGCATGCGCAACTTTACATGGGATGCGATACCGTACTTGTCGCGGCCAAACACCTTGTGAACGGGTGCAGTGTCAAACGCAGCCCAATGGGGTTTGTCACTTACGTGCACATCATGTTTGACGATCATGAGATTGTGCGCACCCAGGGTTGCGACAGTGAAAGCTATTATGTCGGCGACACGGCGCGCAGCGATGCCGCCTTGGAACAGGCCGCCGAAGTGCTTGCGCTGTTTCCCGATCTGGCACCGCGCCTGCCCCGCAAGCTGGCCCGCCCCGAAGCCCGCGCCCACGAGGCGAGCCTTCTGGCACAGATGTTGTAATTATAATTCGCTGGCGGCCAGTTCCAGCGCGACAGCCCGTCCGAGCGCATAGGAAATATCGGTGTACATGGCGTTGAAACCGTCAAACAGCCCGCGGTTCAGCGCTTGTCCTGCATCGGTGCGCGAAAACGCGATATAGGCTTCCAATTCCTCATCGCTCAGCGGTTGATAGGCCATCAAAAGATATCCCATCAGCCACTCTTCCGTGTCGGCACGTATCTCTTCCTCTTGCGCCCAGACTTCGGCAATCATTTCGTCTTCGCTCATGTCAAAGGCGTTGCCGTCGCTCAAACCGCGGAAAAACTGGTAGTTTGAAGTCAGGGCGCCGCTGACATTCCGCTCCAGCAGATCGTTTGCAGTGACAAAGGCGCGGATCAGATCCAGTCGGTTGCCGCCGTCTTGCGCCAGGTCGCGATAATTCTGGCGCGCGATTTCTTCGATGTCATCATCCCCCATCGCGCCGCGCGCGGCGTTTTCAAGGGCCACGATGCGTTCACCGGCAGGTGTCTGGAAAAATGCCAGCGTTGCATCCAGATCGCTGCCCTGCAGCGCGTTCGCCAGCCCGGCGCGGGTGGTTTCGCTCATGCGGTGGATATCGTAAATCCTGTCGACCTGGCTGGCCCAGAACCCGCTGCCCTGCCCGTCCAGCATGTCGGCATTCAGATCGCGCGCGTAATCAAGCCCCTCGGTGCGCACGATCTGCATCATCTCTGCCATCTTCAATGCGTCCATCAACAACGTGACGCGCGCGGTGCCCTGTGCCATCAGGCAGGAGGCAGAGATCAACAGGACCGCGCTCGCGGCACAAATACGGGACCAGATCACGTTCACAATTCGGTTCCCGGATGCAGATCGGCCATACGTGCGGCCAGTTTTTCGAACCGGTTCGCCATAATCTCGTACTGCACGGCGTTCATCAATTCATAGACCAGTTTCATATCGGGATGTTCCAACGCCTTGGCATAGGCAAGAACTTCGGCATCGGAAAAATCGCGGTAGGTATAGGCCGCCCCCGACAGGCCGGATTTTTGCATGGCACGGCGCAGTTCACCCTCCTGCTCGCGCATCATGCCGCGCAGGTCTTCTATGTCGATGCGCAGTTCGATCACGCCCGCCGCCGCTGCCGCCATCAGAAACCGCAACTGGATTTCCTGCAACGCCCGCACCCCGTGGCCCGCCGTATCAATGGCCGCATTCATCCGGTTCAGGCTGTTAAGCCGGTCAGACCCGTCCGCAACCAGCTGCGCCACGATCGCCTCGCCCTGCGCGGATTTGGCGGTATCGTCCTCCATCATGTGCGATGCGTTTTCCGCCACCACCAGCCGCTGCCCCAGATCCGAGGCATAAAATTCGGCCGCATGGGCCAGTAAATCGTCGCTGAGCGTCTGTTCCAGAATGTCCAGCGCCATGTCATGCAGGGTTTCCGTTTCAAAGATATCGTCGGCAAGGCGGGTCCAGTCATCACCGAACGCGTCCGTATCCAGCCCCAGCATTTCAGGCGCCGATGCCGCCGAAAGCTTGATGCTTTCCAGCGCGACATCAAATCCTGTCACGGTCAAAAACGCCTCAAGCCGGGCACGATCGGCGGCCTGCGCCGGCCAGAACGACCCCAGAGACAGAACCAGCCCCAGAACCAGGGCTTTGGAAAGGATAAGAAGAGGGCGGGGCATGAAAACGTCCTGTTGAGCTGTGCGACGGTGCCAAGCCTAAGCCATTTCATCCCGCAGGCAATGAAAATCCCCGTGACAGCGGATGAGGCGAATTCTGATCTTGCCACGCTGCGCGGTCCAAGTTACACGCCCCTGCAAGACCCCCGCGGAGAGGTGCCGGAGTGGTCGAACGGGACGGTTTCGAAAACCGTTGAGCTCGTAAGGGTTCCCAGGGTTCGAATCCCTGTCTCTCCGCCAACTACCCTTATTGCCCTTATTCCCTTATTACATTACACAAAAGAGAATATTTGGGAGTATAAAGGGAGTATAAATCGTGTCGCATTACCCAACATCGACCCTGACTAAGAACAAGGGAAAGTGGTACGTCTTCATGACAATACCCAAGGAGCTACGGCCTTATTTTAAAGATCGAACCCAGTTGAAGCGAAGCACCAAGACCTCTGATTTGACCCATGCAAAAGCTGTACAGCACGACATAACCACAGCGATGAGGGCAGAGCTGGACGCTGCCAGACCTGATCCGTTGCAAAAGGTGGCTGACCTGATGTCGTGGTCCTTGGATGAGCTGAAAGCCATGATGCGCGATGATCCAGAAAGATTAGAACGAATGATAATAGGTCAAACTGTTCAGCCATTCATTGGCGAACCAGAGGAAGACCGTGCTATTATATCTGAGCAGATCAGGGCAGAAGAAGCTTACAAGCTTTTCAAAGCGACCACTGAAGAAAAAGAAACCACCACGAAGGCACCTAAGCTGTCAGAAGTGGCAGAAGAATTCTTTGCCAGCAAGCCATACGACAAATTGAAAACAGAAATGGATGCCAAGCTGTCGGTCGGTCAGTTTATCGAATTCGCTGGTGATCTGCCTGTTGACCAAATTGAGACCCGGACAGGCAACAGGTGGCACGACAGCATGTCCGGTCTGGCCTATAAAACCATCAAGAAAAAGAGTTCGTACATCAGTCGATTGCTGGATTGGTCTGTACGAAAAGACAAGATTGAAAGAAATCCGTTCAGAGACATAACGATTGATTACAAACTCGGGACACCAACGAAACATTTCATCCCATTTGAACAGTCAGAATTGCATGAACTATTTGCTCTATCTATGCCAGATCATTTGAAAACCTTGTTGACTACGCTCATGGTGACAGGGTGTCGCTTGGATGAAATCACCTTGCTTGAATGGGACGAGGTGAAGGTGAAAGACGGGATCAAGTATTTCGATCTGACCAAATCAATTGTTAAGACAACTGGATCAAAGAGGCTTGTCCCCTGCCCTACAGTGATCGAACATTTGTATCCCGTTGTAGCTGGTAAAACTGGTCAGGTGTTCCCCCAATTTAAACGTGACGCAGACGGGAAGGCTCAAAGTCCAGCCAGTAAGGCTCTGATGAAATATGTTCGTAAGGTCACACCGGACAGGCAGAAGGTTGTTCATTCACTACGGGGTAACTTGAAAGACCTCTTACGTGATGCTGGCGTACCAGAGGACGTTAACAACTTCATAACGGGTCATTCGAGTGGGGATGTTGCCGGGTCTTATGGCTCTGGTCCCAGCTTGAAAGTCAGAGCAGACGCATTGAACTCGGTGGAACACCCTTGGCTAAGAACAAGGTGAACCTGCCTCGTACGCGCGTAAGAACTTAAGGTATACTTTCTATAGGTAAATATAAAGTTATTGCTTTTAAAACAAACACTTACGTGTATATGAGGCATCCAGAGTGAATTACATCATTTGATAGTATCTATATGTTGTGTCTCCACTCAGAATAAATCAATATATAGAATATCCACGTACAGCCACGGAGAGGCGCCTTACAGCCATTCTAAGCCTCTAGTCTAGGGTGCCCTTCCAAACAGGTCTAGAGGCTCTGTAGCACCCCTCTCAGGCGCTCTCAGGCATTATCCAAGACCCTATCTACCACCCCCCTGACAGTTGACGGATACCATTGCCCCCCTCTGGCAGTCTTCAAGCCAATACGATTCATCTCATCTGCTGTCTGCTGGAGTGTCAATCCACTGTCGCGATAGGCTTTGATCGTTGGATAGACGTGTTGCGCTCTCTTCAAGGCTTCAACCTGCAACGCCTTGTGTCGTTTCTTTGTGCCTTCCCGGTAGCCACCCAGTTTAACACCCCTTGCCTTGGCTTCTTTCAGCGCAGCTTTGGTTCGAGTTGATATGAACTCACGCTCTTGTTCTGCCAGTGCTGCATATATGTGAAGCTGGAACTTGTCTGCGTTAGGCATGACAGCCACACGAAGCATAAGCTTTGGATCATCCATCAGGGTGGCGATAAAGGAGACCTTTCTGCTAAGTCGGTCCAGCTTGGCAATCAAAAGGATAGCGTTGTTTTCCTTTGCCATCTTGATAGCCTTGTTTAACTGGGGTCTGTCACTGCTGGCACCTGATAGAACATCAGTAAAGGTGTCTATTACCTTGTGTTCCTTGGGGGCGTAGTTCTCAAGATACAGCCCAATGTCACGCTGTTGAGCTTCCAAGCCAAGACCTGATTCACCCTGCCCTTTAGTACTTACTCGTTTGTAAACTACGTACTGTTCCAACATCTCATCTCTCTCGTTCATCAGTCGCTAACGTAATATGAGTCGTGAAAGATGGAATGTCAACGTAGGTTGCACCCAGTAAATGCCATAAACGTTGAAAAAATCTAAATGTCTGTGTGGTGCAGCAAGAGGGGACAGGGGGGTGTCGGGGTACCTCTTCTATTCAGAATGACATGCCCAAATTATCTCGGTAATTTTTCACTGGATGTAACGAAATGATTTACTTGAGAATTTGAAGCTGACCTTTTGAGTTGATCTGGATCAGTGCTGGCTAAAAATTACAATGTATGTATGACTTTCTGATCTGGGTATTATTCGGGTGTGGGGAATTATTTTATGATGAAGAGAATTTTGATGGCGGCTGTAGCTGCGATGGTTGTGGCTCCGGTCTCTCTAAGTGCATCAACGTTGAGTTTTTCTATAACTGGATCTAACAGTGAAATGTACACATCAGGAAGTTTTATTGGAACTGACGTCGATGGGGATGGCTATATTAGTCACGATTCAACGTCATCTTCCAATATCGACACAATCTACCTTAGAGTATTCGGTAGCGTCGATACTGGATACGACGCACTCGGAGATGGCACTACTGAAATTGTAGGTTATGGGTATGGTATCGATACTTCGAGTACGAGACCACCATCATTTTATGACGATATTGCTTTTTTTAGGGTTGCGATATCCAACCCTTATTCACCGTCTATTTCATTCCTCGAAGCCCCGTTTGGTGACGCTGGGGGTTACGATTTTAATGGATCCGTAGCTAGTGCAGCATACATATTCTCCCGATACGAACTACGTGATTATGCCAGTACCCCAGCTTCAGTAACTTCGGTTGTTCTTTCACTAGGCCCTCCACCTCCCGGCTGCATACCAAGCAACTACACGCCACCGAAATGTGAACCGTGGCGTCCCGATGGTTTGTCGCCAGTACCCCTCCCTGCTGCCCTGCCGATGCTTCTGGCTGGCGTGGGCGGTCTTGGCTTCATTGCTCGCCGCAGGAGAAAGTCACAACAGAAAGCTGCCTAATTTCTTAATCTAAAAGTCACAGACTTCAACATTGGAGATTAAGTTGAACAAGAAGATCGTATTGTTATGCCTCGCACTAGTTACCGCTGGTTGCGACATCACCCAACCCGTTGCGGTCATAAGCCCAGAAGGCAGAGTATTAAAAGGAACAACTACGGCTTCAACAACCCAAAGCGGTTCCTTCCAAGTTTCGGATGGAAAACTGACATGTGCAGGTACATACGATGCGTATTCTATGAGTGAATCGCTTAGTTTCCCTGTGACCTGCAACAATGGCATGAAGGGGTTAGGAACAGTTGTTCGTGAAGCTTCTGGAATGGCCGGGTCAGGATCAGTTCGTATGACTGACGGTACCGATTGGACATTCGTCTTTGGGTCTGCAGTAAAAGCATTTTGATAAACATAGAGGGCGAGACAACACAGGATTCAATTCCTGTTGATTTGGCCAAGAACAAGCAATTACTTCAGTGGCTAGTACACATCGGCTCCTTATGGAGTACTTTAAGTTGTACCCTTACCCACCCGAGGTATAGCACCCCAAAATTTCCTTCTCACCACCAAGTCCTTGAATTTTAAGGGCTGGTCGTATCCCACAATCTTCCTCAAAAACATTCTGTAGCACTTCAGCAGCGACATCTGAATCAGATGCTTTGCATATCAGTGCGTCATGCATTGGGTAGGAAGGAATGCCCTTGGCCATTAATACCTCAATTGTGGATAGGACAATTTCTGACTCTCTGAAGGCCAAGGCATTTGAATCCAAAACACCCGGCTTCAGGTTCTTCAACGCTGGGAAGGTTTCAGTTAGCTTATCCCTGACTGGAACGAACTGACCCTTTCCAAAAGTGTCGTTGTATTCTTTTGATCCCCGCCTCTTATTGGCATTACCTGATCCCAAGACTTCCAAAACTACTCGCTTCACTTTGTCTCTGTCAGCGGCAACAAAGGCATACGGGTCACCAAAGGGCGTATCAGGCATTGCATCGCCAGTCATTCCTGTCAGCAAGGTCAAGTTGGCGGCTCGGAGGTCGATCTCAGCCACAGGATGACCATCAATCGTACCAGTTAGTCGGGTAGCTTCGGGAAGCGTTACCCAGCCACCATAAAGCCTACCACCTCGGTCCAAGCGGCCATCGTTAAAGACACGTGTTGCTGACACGTACTTATTCCCATCAATAACAAGTGGGTGTTCATGCCAGAATTCCTTTAATCTTTGGACACGAGACCTTGCACTATCAAGCTTGGATCCAAACTTCTTTCTTGCTTTGGCAGGTGTAATTTTACCGCCACCAACGGAATCCCCAGTGATGTAAATGGTTGCCTTCTCTGACTTCACGGTGACAGTCGGCTTCTCGGACTGCATCCAATTGCCTTTGTTTATGAATACATCCTCAGAAATTTCGTAGACGGTCATTGTTTTCTTGAACTTAGCTTCAGAGAACAATGTAAGCAGACCCTTGTCGATCAGTGCCTCACGAACCTCTCGTACCACCCGCTTGCCTACGGCTGGGAACTCCACCCAGTGCTTGTCATCGTTACTCCAGCCAATGAGGTTATCGGTGGCTCCGTCCCTTCGCATCCTTTCACAAGCCCAGAGCAGGCTAGACAGGATCACGATCACCTTTTCCTTTTTAGCTGATGTCAGCGACAGGCCGAGATCATGGGCAAAAGACAGCACCAGTTCTCGAGTAGCGTCATCCGCAGGCGTGAATGTCGGTTCAAAAAAGGTGCTGACCGTGGTTTCACTCATGTGAAGTACTGTGCTCCTCGCGGATACGGTTATACTCACAATAGAAAGGTTTCCAAATTGCCAATACTAATGGAGGGCGATGTGAGACTTGTTTCGTAGAAAGGATAGCTATGTTCGGACTCAGAATTTGGATACTTGGAATCTCTCTGGTTTTTTCAGCAGTAGCAGCTCATGCCTCGCAGTTCGAGATCGTTGACTGGCGTGGCGGGCAAGCGCTTAAGATGACTGGCAAGATTGACTTAGGCACGGCTGCGCGTTTCAACTCAATTGCGGATCGAGTAAAACCGGCAGAGCATGGCTTGCCCATCCTTCTACTGGACAGTCCGGGTGGGAACGTATTCGAAGCCCTCTTGCTTTCCGCAGCTATGAAGAACCGGCCTTTTCACACAGTGATAGCGGACGATGCGAGTTGTGCGTCCGCTTGTGCTTCTATAGTTTTCATTGCCGGAAAGTATCGTACCATGGAACATTTTGGACGTTTCGGCCAACACTCATGTTCGGTGTCGGGTGCACCGGACTCCGAATGCAATGAACTGATCAGCCAACACGCAATTTCCAATGGAGTATCACATGGCTCTGTTGCGGCCTTTGTAACTTATACTGCTCCAACCGAGATGCTCTGGTTCAGTCGCGAGGACATCGATGGTTGGGGGATTTCACACTATCCAGGCTCCGAAGAGTCCGGTTTCGAAAAGAGTGAACCTCGCGTCTTCCGGGCAATTACTGGAAAGCTCCCTGCCGCACAATCTGCTTGGCGTTTGGATTTCTGGAAAAATGGGTGGAGAGCTTTCAACCGACCTAGCTCTGATGCAGAAAGAGAACTTCAGCTCAATCAGTTTTGCGTTGAGCATATTCCTGGCGTGCTATTTTTGGCGATCGAAATCCATGGACCATCCGAAGTAGTTGAAGAAGTAACTCAAAGAGTTGTCTTGCTCACTGATGTATTCAGCCTAGAAACGAGTGAGCCGATGATATGGCAAGAAGATCGCTTGGTTACAATGGTAGCAATCCCAATCCCGACTGAGAAGGTATTGGCATGGCTTACAGAAGTTTCTCAGTATGAATTTCGAATTGATACCAAACAGCCTTATGAACCGATTGGCGCAATCGGATACCTTTCTGGAAGCCGAAAGAATTTGATATTCGCGGCGAACAATTGTGACTATCGTGCTAATAATTGACAACTCTATCCGCGCTCCTAACGGGCGTGCAACTGTAGTAATCAAAGGTCTTTGGAGTTTGTTCAGCTCTGATCTAACAGGTTTTGATAGAGGCCAAGCCCTCAAGGCCATTGAGAACGTCGAAGCTGAGTTTATGAGAATGGTCAACGTTAGGTTTGTAGGGATCCATTAATCTTAACGCCCAAAGCCCGATTGCAACGCCCTGCAAACCATGACGGCACAGCTTTCGGCAGCATCGCCCCGGAAGAACCGCATCAGGTGACGGTCCGCATATCGCGCAATGAAGGGCTTCAAAACCTCTTCCCATCCCTCTGCGCTGTGAACTTTGCCGGGGCGCAACGGCGCGCTGCAGGTCGTCAGAGGATACAGTAGCGGTCTAAGCTCTGGACCTGTAAAGCCGGATCTAACGTCCTTGGCTTTTTTACCCCCACATGCAACCATTCCAAAGCATTGGAGGCCTAGAGGCGGCTGGACACACACCCGTTAAAGTCGTTTGGCAGTCCTTACTCAGCGGGTTGATCTAGAAGTCTTAAGAAGCTGATCAGGTCATTTATTTCGGAATCTTCTAGGTAGCTAATGCTTAGAAGATTCTCTCCTGAGGCGGCAATTGCCTTGTAAAACTCGTGACGCTCCAGTTTCGCCATTTGCGAAGGAGCAACTAATCTCAGCGGATCAAAGTGAGCTACAATTGCTTCTTCTAAAGTGGCAACGCTGCCAGAATGACCGTATGGTGCAGTGTTTCCTACGTCCCACAATGGTGGAGTTCGAAATTTGTACAAGTCAGCCGGGTCGTGCGTTACGTTGAACTGTCCGTAATCGATACCGAAGCCGTTGCGGCCTTGGCCAAGTTGCGGAAAAGGTATTGCGTGAAGATTTAAGTCGGAGAAATGTGGGCCGTTATGACACGAAACGCACCTACCTTTGCCGTAGAAGATCAAACCTCCATTAATTTCTGGCTCCGATAGCTCCCCCCCTTGAAAGACAAACCTGTGAAGGTCCGTTTCGTGAATATTGAACTCCTCTTCAATGAAGGCAGAGATACTTTGTGCAACATCTACAAACTCAACCGCGTCCACCGACTTTGAAGATATTGTAGCTAGTTCGGCGATAAGGTTTGGCTCTTTCACCCTAAGGTTCTCAACAATCGCAGCATACAAGCCGGATGCTAAGTCTGCGTCTTCCTGAAGGTATCTTTGTACTACTTCGTCGAAGTCTAGCATTTCGACGGTCTCTACAGGAGGTAAGTGGACGGCCACAATCAGTGGGTCATCCGAAGGAGGGGAGCCACCAAACTGACTTACCACCGAACCGGAACTTGCATCTACTCGACCATCCCAGAAGAAAGTATTGAAGTCTTCAGCGCCACGTCCCCAAAGGGCTAGAGAATTTCTAGGTAGAAACCGATAAGCGCTTTCTACGCGTTCGCGTCCTTTGCCTTGACTGGATAATCCTGCAGACACCGGGATACCGTCACCGCTACCGAATTCGCGCAAGTGACACTGTTGGCAGGATATTTCACCATTGAGACTAAGCGCCTCGGCTTGAAAGAACTCTTTGCCTAATTCTCCTAATTCGGAGAGTGGCTTGTCCACCGTTGGCTGCAATCCATTATTGACCAGCGCATTTCGGAGTACCTCGTGCCGCACATCGGATAAGGCTTGGCCAGCAAGAAGTACCAACCCAATCGTAGTGCTAATAGCGAATTTCATGTATTTCGACAAACCGTCTTACGTCCTTTGCATTAGCCTCGAGAGCCTCAAGACCAAGGAGCCCCAAATGTGACTCCGACACGCCCATCGCACTTAGTTTTTTTCGTAGTTTGTCGTATTCTTGGCAAGATAGAAGCCCTATCTCTGCTGCCTCTAAATTCGTGATAGTAATATCGCTAGGATCAAATTCGACTGCTTTTTTGGCAATGAAGTGTTCTCGCATCACGTGATCGCACTGGAACATCGCTTCCTGATATTCCTGTCTGTAGATTTGGGCAGCTAAAGGAGGCACCAAGTACTCGATAATCCCGTAGGTCAACGTCAGAGCAAATATACCAACAAGCAAAACCCGGTTCATTGAAGGCGTTCTTCTGATCAACATCTAGTTGGCAACTATGCCAAGAAGATTGAGTGTATCTGCCTCAAGCTTTCCCGAAGGCACCAGACCTGAATTACGTTGGAATTTATAAACCGCTGCAATCGTCCGTGAATGTAACTCACCGTTAGGCGTACCCACTTCGTAGCCTTCGGCAAGTAATGCTATCTGTACTTTAGAGACTATCTCGCCGAATTTTTTGGTATTCCCTGTAAGAATTTTTGGCTTTCTAGCCGTACTGGGACTCCTTGGGAGCACTGCAGAACGAGGTGTGCTGCTTTCGTTTCTGCCAGAAATTTGCAATGCATCGCCGTTCTCGCTTGAAGGAGCGTAAGTTATTCCATCGCTGGGAGCTTCTGGCCGATGATAGGAACGGTGGCTCGAGTGTGAACCGTGAGACTGGTGGCTTTGATGCGAGCTATGTGCAGAAAGATCGTACTCATTGAGCTCAGTAATTGAAACAGCGTGATGGACAATATCGTCTATTAGACTCTTGGTAGCAGAAATTGGTCCGGTGTCCGCATGTACTACTGATGATGCAGGTACTAGACCGGCTGAGAGCATTGTGGGAACGATAAATTTTCTGGAACTCATAGAGATTCTCCTTTGGCCGAGAGCGGGTTGATCTCTTCAAACCGCCAAGACTCATTGTACCACTCAAAGAAACCAGAACAAGAGTCCCGTTTCTCACATGGAGCACATTCCGGCAGGTATTTCTTTTTCCAATCTGAGATAGTATCCGCGCAGTACTTTCGATACTGGGGCGGCACTGTGCAGAGCGGAATGTTGTACAGAGTGGTCGGGATACGCCTTAACTTTGCGATGTCTAACGCGTGTTCTAGCGGCTCAAAAAAGACTGAATGATCGACAAACAAGTCTTCTCTAAAGGCCTTAGCAAACCCCGTTGGCTCTAAGCCCATGATCGCCCAGACTTTTAGGAAGAAAAGGTTCTTCGATATAAAGTTTGCCAAGCTAGGCAGCTGGGGATAGTTCATTCCGGTCAGGACCGTCCTAAGTTCAATTTTCGCCTTCGCAGAAGCCAACCTAAATAAATTGGGCATTAGTACTTCGAAGGCACCGTCCTTGAACACAATTCGGTCATGACTTTCAGCTTCAGGCGCGTAGAGAGGAACACCCCAAAGAATATCACACTCTTCATTGAGGCGTCTCAGCGTTGGTACATCCTCGTCCCGAAAATGCTGGCCATTTGTCAGAATATGCAACTTGATGTCTGGTCGAGAAGATACGATGTCTTCGAGCAAATCGAAAAAAAGATCTCTTTGCAGAGTAGGCTCGCCACCCGATATTCCAATTGGAATTCCTTCATCAGCAAGGCGAACCGCTTCCTTGTAGAATGGAAGTCTCCACTGGTCGTTTATACGCTTCGGCGGTTGGCTGCACATTACGCATAGCTGATCGCACTGTTCGGTAAACAAGAGCGTGTTGTGGTGGCTATTGCACCGTATCAACCGAGAAGCCGTTTGATGTCCGGGAACAACCAGAAGAACATCTCCGTAGAGTTCCTCGGCCTTAACTCCTGGGAAGAAAATCTTCAAACCCTCGAAGTTGCCAACGGAGCCATCCTTTCCATCTGTCTCTAGCGCCAAGCCCTTTTCACCAAATCGGTTCTCGGATGGCATTTCGACGCGGCAAACAAAAGGCCCTGAGTTTTGCAGGCTGCACTCGATCGGTAGTTGGAGGTTAATCATACAACGCCTCAAACGGCGCATGTGCGCCATTTTTTCGGAAGGCCCAAGTCATAAGCGGATCAAGCCATTCCCTGTCCTGCTCTGCAATCTTCTCGAAAATCAGATCGAATAGTCCCATGTGTCTTTTACAGAATGCGGTAGAAGTCTTAGGCGTGTCAATTCGACCATACCGAGAAAGATCGTCCACTAGATCCACACCACAGAATGGTCCGTAAGCACAGTGTACACAATCAGAATGAACCTCATTGATCGAGTTCATATTCAGGGTCGAGAGCTTGTCTTCGTCAATCTTACCGCCAATTTCGCCAATCTTTAGATCAACTTGCTTAGTTCGCGATAACATACGGGCTTCATCGGTTGGATATATCGAGCCATCGTAATCAATCACGCAATAGTCTTCAAAATATCTGTTTGGAGAACGGCAATCGACGTAGTTTATTCCTGACGCTCCTAAGATTTTTTGGAAAATCATTGACGCATAAAACTCTTCAAAGAACTCCGTTTTGTTTATTTCCATGATCTTCTGAAGAGCTCGAAAATAAGCCTGGTTCCAGTTTTCCGTTCCTTCAAGTGAAGTCGCATGTTTTTTTCTTGCAAAGCCCATGTAATTGACTGGCCTCAAGAAAATGGAACTAAGTCCAAGCTCTCTGTAGAAATCTATGATTTCTTCAATTTGGTCATATGCTTGCGTGGGAATCGTAGGCAGTGCCGAAACCTTGTCGGAACCGTATTTCCTCATGATGTATGTTAGGTTTTCAAAAAACTTTTGAGCACTTTCCGTTGTTCCTGTTCTGTTAAGCGCCATTAAGTTTGTCGGCCCATCTATTGAGGTGCTGATGTGCATCTTGGGGTTCGACAGTAGTTCCTCGACCTCAGGAGTAAGGTTCATCAAGTTTGTACAAATAGCGAATTCGACTTGATCAAAATGCTTCTCGGCTCTGGTAATAATCTCATTCAAAAGATCAGGCCTAAGAGTCGGTTCACCGCCTTGGAACTCGATCTTTACGCTATTGCTGGCGTGCTGGCTCCAGAAAGTCTCTAACAGTTCAATCTGTTGTTCTTCTAAGTCAAAGCCTACGGCATTCTCGGAAGCTCGGGATACCTGGCAATAGGAACAGGCCAAGTCACAACGTAGCGTAGGAACGATTAACATGTACGAAAGACGATCGGCTCTCTTTCCAATATTCTGTCTTGCTCGACTTGCAAGAGCCGTGAATCGCCAGTCGTCCTCGCCTGAGAGCAGAATTTTAAGATCACTAAGTTTTTTTGCTTGTTCGTCAGATAAATGACCGCTCAAAATTTTTCGAACGACATCTGACTCAAAAAAATCAAAATCACCGACTTCATTCACCAAAAGGGTCTTATTTTCGCTGATTTCACGAAAACGAAATGGGCTGAAAACGTTATCCATTGTAAATGCGCTTTCTTATTTCGAGCGTCTCTTGAAAAACTTTCTCTTGATAGAGTGTATTCAAGACCGACTTCTTGAGTTGACTAGCTCGATCCTCAACTTCATCACCGCTTACGATCAACTTATCACCTTCTATTTCGAAACTAAGGTCTGGATGACTCACCTCCAGCCTAGCTCTAGCGGCCCCTGCAATCTCCGAAAAACAAGCATCAACCGGAACTATAAGTCTCGACACATCTTCACCTTGGCTTTCACATGTAGCGACGCTGAATTCGTCGCATTTTCATAAAGAAATCAATGAGGAAGACGCTAACAGCCAGCATTTATTGGCACAAGGGTTTACTCGTGTATTCGGAATTTATAATTAGCGCTGGGGTTGTTCTGCCAAGTTTAGCCTTTGTATTGTAACCTATAGCTCGAGAAGGTAGCCAAATTTTGTGACACAGGAGCACTACTAGGATCATGAAATCACTTTGGCCACTTAGCTACCGCAGCAGCTCGGCAGTCTTCGCCGTATTGGCGCTCGCGGCAACTGCAACTCTTTCTATCCTTTTGCTAACTTACTTTCTGATTTTGCGACCTATGATCGCTCTGCAAAACGAAAGACAAAGCTTTGTGCAAGCTTCCATGATCTGCGCTCAGGCCAAACAGAATATTAGCACTTCTGAAGAGCTTCGAGGCAAGGTGCCAGATCACTATTGGGGTATGCTTTCGCGGTCGTTAGAGGTGACCGAGTTGCCCTGTAGAAATTACCAGATCTTGAGAGAACGACTTCTGTCCAAAGGTGTTTCTGAGCACAAACTAAATGAGCTGAATTTGCTTGCTTCATCCGAGAACAAATTTTCAAACATCGACTACAATGTGGGCCTTCCTCTCAACGCTGAGGACCAGCTAAGAAAGGCTATTCGGATTTTCGGACTGACTGCGCTTCCAATTAAAAAGTTCGAAGAAAATCCCAAGTACCGCCTTGGACAAGCGCTTTTTTATGACCCGATTATTAGCGGCAGGATCGACCGATCATGCGCAACCTGCCATCAAGACACCCACGCAACCGCTGACGGACTAAGTGTAGAGAACAGAGCTTCAGTTTCGGATCAAGAGTTCGCCGAAGAGATTCCAGAGCGCAATGTTCCAGATCTATGGAACCGGGACCACAACTCTTTCGCCAATATGCTCTGGGATGGGCGATTGGAAATGATTGACCCAGCCACTCGTGAGTTTCGAGTTCCGGAAGACATCTCTACAGACGGTTATGAAAATCTAATGGCCGTTCAATCAGTGCTCCCACTGGTGAAGCCAGTTGAAATGCTTGGCGACCCAAAAATAGCAATACGGAATTCGAAGAAAGGACTTCCAGATAGTCTAACCGCAAACTTAGATTTGGAAGAAGGACTAAAGCCGCAGGAGATTTTAGACAGCATAATTTCCAGGCTCGTCGGAGATACTGGAGACAATCTTTATGAATGGCAGAAAGATTACCGCAATTTATTCAAAGCAGCGTATGGCCTGTCAGATACTGGCGAGCTCAATGCATCTCATATTGGCAATGCGCTTGCACATTTTATCGAGTTGACGTTTCAGAGCAGAGAGACTCCGTGGGATAGCTATTTGAAAGGTAATAGCTTGGAGATTTCTAAGGAAGCTAAACAAGGCGCCGTTCTATTCTACGGACTTGGACGCTGTGCTGTTTGTCATTCGGGTGACCTTTTCAGTGATTTTTCGTTCCATGCAATCGGAGTGCCGCAGCCAAACCAAGAAAAGGATTTGGGGCGCTTCTATGCATCGGGAGACCCAAAGGACCGATACAAGTTTAGGACCCCCCCGCTAAGAAACGTGACTTTAACCGCACCGTTTTTTCATAACGGTTATTCCGAAAGTCTGACTGATGCGATTGTTCAGCACCTATCACCTTATCGCCAGGCAAAAGCGTACACTAAAACGGGCTCTCATTTGATGCATAAAGGAGAAATTGAAGCAATATCGCCGCTGGTCGGTACGCCTAACTATGTAACAGAAACCCAAGTCAAACTCATCGTAGAATTTCTTTTCACGCTCGAAGACAAGACAGCAGGTTCACTGTCTTCAGAGCCGGATAGCGTTCCAAGCGGGTTCTTTGTAAATTCGGGCGATGAATAACTGTGTAATCAGCTTCCCCTATCGGTGTCTTTCGCAATGCCGTGCTTGTAAGCAACCGCCTCTTTGAACTTCTTCGGTGAAACAACGAGTAATTCTGTTATGCTCGGCGTCCTTGAGGCGTGTCCAACCATTGCCATGACGTGATCGTAAGGATTTGAGACTGATCTTATCGCGTTCAGCAGTGACCGAGACACAACGGGAGTATAAATTGCGCCTATTTGGGAGTATATGTGGCTGGTCAGGAGTTACTGCTAATACCTCCTAACCTACTGTAAATAAACAGACAAACAGGACAACCTTAGACGGCCAAAGGCTTGGACGTTCTAATCCCTGTCTCTCCGCCACCATACCTTTTGCCTTTATTCTTATATAAATATAGGGTTCTGACCATAGGTTGGAACATATTTTGGAACATATGGCATGGTGGAATTACCTCATACGACCCTCGTAAAGATCAAAGACAAATATTAAACAAACGCAATGAACGGCGGCTAATTCCGCAACTCTGCCGTTCACCGACAGCGCTACGAATACCTGCTATGTGGTTTTCGACACTTTGAGGTTTAATAGGTCCAGAGCCTAAGTAGTGAATGGTCTGAAAAGGCAATTGAACATCTCAAGTACTCCAGTTGACCAATCCCATTGGCACCCAATCAGTATGTATCGAAACCTAGATACAGGGATGTGCGGCGAACCCTCCATACAGAGCTAGAGGCGCTGTAGCACCCTTTACAGCCGCCCTACGGTGCCATTCTCTGCTCTACGTTACGAACGGTTGAAGCATACCAGTTCCCACAGCATGGATTTCAGCTACGTCTTTATCTGTCGTAGATAGGGACCAGCGATACTGGGTTCGGGGAATGTAAGGACGCAGCCTGCTTGGTGTCGTAATCTGCAATAGCCAAGTGTCCCCGGTCTGCTTGGATTTAACTAAGCTACCCTAAGCCTACCCACCCTACCTGAACGACCCCAGAGCCGCTATGTGGGAGTCACCCCCTCACGCTTCCTCAAGAATGCGGTACACAGAAGACTTCCCAATCCCAAGCTGCTTGGCAATCTCCATCGGCTTCACCCCTTGGGCTGACAGCGCCTTAATCTCTTTCGTCTTGGCCCGCGCTGTGGGCTTGCGTCCGAGATACTTCCCAGCCGCCTTGGCCTTGGCTATGCCTTCCCGCTGCCGTTCCAGCATAATCTCGCGTTCGAACTGTGCGATGCCTCCGATCATGGTAAGCATGAGGCGCCCTGTTGGGGTTGCCGTATCAATGGCCAGATCAAGGATGCGAAGGGACACCCCAGCGTTCTCCATGTCTTCGATAATCTGCAACAGGTGCGCCACCGAACGGGCCAAGCGGTCCAACTTCGTGACCACCACAACATCCCCTTCACGAGCAAACTCAAGGGCTGCCTTAAGCTGCACCCTTGCCACAACATCGACAGACGACACCTCCTCCGTGAATACCTTCTCACAGCCAGCCGCCTTCAAGTCCCTGAGTTGTGCTTCAAGCCCTGCCTTCTGGTCTGTGGTAGAGGTCCGTGCGTAACCGATGATCATGGTTCAATCCTTCCAATAAGAGTCTAAGGCTTTGTGGAATATTATTCCCAGAACGTCAACACCATTTATATGGGACAGATATTGGGGCGTGTTGGAGTTCCCACAAGACCTTGCCCAGTGGGACACAGGCCTTTGGCTTGTCACAGTGTTTTGTCTATCGAACCGGCATTCTAGGCCAAGAGCTTCAAACATTCCGTGATGCAAAAGCGCATCAGATACCACTTAAGCGTGAATCTTTTTTGATCTGCATTTTGGACATATTTGCCAGCTGATAACTTTTCATCATTGCGATACTTCACAACTAATAAAGTAGGAAAAAATGACGAGCACATACACTAACGCGGAATTGGATATTCCTCACGACGATCTAAAAATGTTGGTTTCTGAAGGAAAGGCTGTGCTTGGCATCGACAACGATGTTGCAATGAAGCTCCAAGCCGCAGGACATGGGCCGAAAAAGGGAACTGCGGACTATGCCACATACCTTTTTACTTGGCTGGCTTTTGGTGTATTCGCTGCGTCTATCTATTACAGTTTCGTTGATCGTTGGTGGTGGTTCATTGTGGGTTTTTTCGCAATGAACATCATCTGGAGAAGCGTTAAGTCGTCTACTCCAAAAAATTACCTAGACGCGGCGCTTTGGTATGAAGAGTTCTATGAGCGCGTCCGACCCGCAAATGTGTGGATATACCAGATGTCAGAAAACGATGCTGCTCCATACTTAAGGCAGGAACAGTAAGAGATTGGCCAAGGGTTATTGGAGGTGTTGATGTAAATGGGCCAGCACCGCCAAACGCCATTGAAAGCGATGCTTGATGAATGTGTCAAACTGGCACTATCTCACGCTGGACGAAGAACTCAAAGCGACCAAGGCGGATAGATTTGAAATGCATTATAGGGGTTCACACTGGGTTACAGTGAGTGAAAATTGGGCGTGCATAGAGATTAATGCAAGTCACTGAAATATAAGCTCTAAAGGGAAGTTCACGTTAGTGGAGATAGTTTGCTGGCAGCGGTACGGGGGGGGCTGCGCGTTCCCTCCTATATATCTCTGGAACTCACATTTTTGCGGTGAAATCATTTCAGCTTTTTGGGGGAGAGAAAGATTATGAAAGCTGCGAAAGCGTAGCTGACTGTTGAAATTGTAGGGGCTGGCCTTCATCAACATCTGATGAATCTCTGTCTATAAGGGTGTATCCGCGCCTCCAAAAAGCACAGCCAACGCCCTAAAACCGCCCTACATTCTTGTTCCCTTCAATCCGACTGAAAGCAAAGGCTTAATACAGGAACGAAAATGAAACTTTGGCTACCACTTATACTGATCGCTTCGCCAATGACGCAAACGGTTGCTCAAGAATTTAATAGTTGTCATGACGTCGCGGACGATACCTTGCGGCTTGATTGCTATGACGCGGCAACCAACTACGAACCTCCGGCGGAAGTCGAAAAGAATACTGATGGTATAGGCAACTGGAAAGTTATTGTTGATAGCTCACCAATGGATGACAGCAAATCCGTTTTTGTCCAGTTAGATTCAACAAATATGCCCGCCGACCGGTATGGTCAGTCAAAAAATGGCTGGATTGGTATCCGCTGCAAAGAGAATACAACCTCAATGTTCGTATCATTTGCCGACCATTTTATGTCTGACCACAATGGGAAAGGGAACGTAGAGTATCGGCTAGACGACCTCAGTATGTCCTCCGTTCGCATGAACGAAAGCAACGACAATAGCGTCCTTGGACTATGGTCGGGTAGCAAATCCATCCCAATGATTAAGAAGATGATTGGTCGCAAAAAGATGGTCATGCGGGCTATGCCGTTTAGTGACAGCACTGTCACGTTGGAGTTTGATATTGTTGGCCTCGAAAACGCGATAGTTGAATTGCGCAACGCCTGTAGTTGGTAACACGGCTTCACGTTTATCCGACCATTTTTTTGTTGCGCTTCTTTAGAGGTAGAATCAACACATGGCACTTACTAAGATTTCCGCAATTTCCTCCATCATACTTTTGGTGTCGGCGGGTCAGATGCATGCTACTGACTGTGAACAATGGCCTCAGTTCTCAAGCACAGAAGATTACTTGGAGCCACTGTCTGTGAAAGCTGATGAAATCGGCGAACACATGAACAGGTGGCAGTGGTCCGACGGAGTTCAGTTCTCGACAGAGATGCGTGGCGACGAACTCTGGTTGGATATTCTGGCTTTTCCGGGCGATAGCACGGCGGCAGCAGCCGGACGTGCGATTATGCAAACCGGCCGCTTGGCGAGTGAAGACTTTGATAGGTTGGTGCTAGCCGACAAAGGCGTTGGGATATTTTCTATAGAAGAGCCTAAACTCAGAGCAATTGGTTGTCAGTTCATTTGGGGACGCGAAGGGGGCCAGAATCCAATAGCTCTCATTCGCGATATGTACAAATCTATGGTGCACTATCCTTCCGGCGAGCCACTCAGCACAGCTTTTAACGGCTCTCTATTTGGCGATACGAATCTTGCA
The DNA here is from genome assembly GCF_003352045.1 of Sulfitobacter sp. JL08. Classification (NCBI taxonomy): domain Bacteria; kingdom Pseudomonadati; phylum Pseudomonadota; class Alphaproteobacteria; order Rhodobacterales; family Roseobacteraceae; genus Sulfitobacter; species Sulfitobacter sp. JL08. Next base: position 2,025,607 of record NZ_CP025815.1, on the reverse strand, counting down.
ATAAGTCTAAACAACGAAATGCTTATTCCTAATTGGGTTTTAAGTGCCGTGAACTGAATATCCGGATACTACATGAAATAGCAGCAACGTATGGGAGGATACTATCTGAGGACAGACGTTCCCGCCTTGAGGCGTTAGGTTTTGAATGGGGCCTGAGAGCGCCGCCTTGGGAAAAGCTGTTCGCCGAGCTGGTCCGCTACAAAGATGTGCATGGGGACTGCAATGTGCCGTATGGGTGGCCTGAGAATGAGAAACTTGCGTCATGGGTGACCACCCAGCGGACGAATGCCGTGAAAGGCAATCTGACAGACGAACGACGCCAACGGCTTAAGGCGATTGGTTTCAGGTTCTGAGGCGGGGTGAGAGAAGGCGACAAATATCAAAAACGAGTCACGAGGTGGAGACGAACAATGCGCGTCGATTCCCCAGTTATTGCTGTATTAGCCGCCAAAAATTCATCCTCAAATGTAAAATGCCCATAGACGCAAATTAGTTCTGACAAGATCCTTTAATAATGTCTTTGGAGTAAAGTTGCTGCATTTTGTTTCCATAGAACTCGATACGTACGTTGATCTCATTGACCATGTCTGAAATTCCTTTGTTTTGGTCGCACGTTTCGAAACTAAAAGCTTTTCTATTCATATATTCAGACATAAGGGCGTCTTCTTCATCGGTCGATTTCAATAATTGCCATCGATAAACGAATATATCATTTGGAGGGATGTATGTGGTCGAAACCAACGTAACGTTCGTACTTATGCGAACTGGAACGTTTTCGTTCATCATTTCTGAGATCTTTAAATAGTCTTCATCCAGCTTAGATAGCACAAGCTTTTCTTCTGCATATTTTTGTAAACCGGCGTCTGCATTTCTGTTTGAAAGATGTTTTTTCAGTCCTTGCGAGAATATGACACCAATTATGACTGCAATCGCGAGTAACGCCCAATACCCAATTCTACGAGCGAAATAACCAAAGCTGGAGTTTGCGCTAGTTCCGTTTTTTTTCTCAACAACCTGTTTTATATTCGTCGGAGTGCTCAAAATCTTCGTCTGTTGTTTTTTTGATTTCGAAACAACAAACTGAAGGAAGCCAAAAACAAAGTACCCGATAGTTGTGGTCCCTAGGGAAACTCCCAACACGTAGCCTAACGCGACGTTCCATTCGCCGCCCTCAGCATATTCGATGATTTTACTTACTGTTTTGCTGCCACGAAGTTCCCCAAATCTAAGTAAGGCCATGAGAAGAAATGCACACCATCCCAGAAAAAAACTCCAAATAAGGGTGGCGGTACTTGAGGTTTTCAAAGTTCAAAGTCCTTTCGATTGGGGGAAGTTTGGGCCTGAAAGGCCGGTATATGGTTTGCTGCAATTACCTGCAATCATTTGCTTATGCCTCAGACTTTAGTTTGACGTCCGGCCATACGATGTTCTTCTTCTGAGAATGCTTACAGCTTAAGCTACGGCGTTGGGCCCATATTTGATTTGGTTTGAATGCCGAATGAGGTGCGACAGTTTGTAGGGCGCTATAAGATTTGTATAGAGTGGTTCAAACTTCCGTATGATCTTGCGCTGCTGTATTCTCGTAGTGTACCTTCAACCACACGAAAATACACCACGCAGAATGCTCCATACGTAAGTAATATCAATGGCTTAGGTGCGATTTAGGGGCGGAGATAAAGTTTCCCTGTCTCTCCGCCACAAGACCTTTTGCAATCGGATTTTCCGGCTACCGGCCCGCTTACGCTGCCGCCAGCCGTGCCAGTTCCTCAGCGACGTGACGGGCAAAGCTCAGATCGTCCAGAATGGCGCGGTGCAGCACGGGTTTGGCGCCTTTCGCTTTCCGGATCACGCCGCTCTGGTATTTTCCGGGGCCGATCTGGAACACCAGGGGGCGCCACGCGCCGCCCTCGTCTTCCTTGATGCCGCCCGAATGCACCAGAAGCGCGCCGTCGGGTTTGTACTCATACTCAATCGTCAGGTCCATTTTAAACCCTTTCGTTGTCATCGTTACACCTCAACAAGGGCGCGGCCAGACCGGCCACGACCGGGTACTCATCTTACCCGGGTTCTTTCACCGCACAATCAAGGTGTGGATATGACCGGTTTGGCGCATGCTGTGGCGGGTTTAAGACAGGGTTGTGGCCGGCCTGAGTTCAGCAGAACGGAAATTGATGCCGTAGGGGAGACAATTTGGCGGATGCCGGGCGGTATCTTGGGATTTCTCGGCATAAATTGCTGGCATTGTTTCTTGTCGCGATACAAAAGCGTGGTTTCGGCATGGTTTTGATTTCTGGCGGATGTGCCCAGATTTGATTGCTGCGATATGCGAAACACTCTGTTTCCGTTTTTGAATTTGGCCGCGTCAGGCGGATTGCGGCAATTCCCAGAACTGGCTGCCTGGCACCGGATCGGGTGGAAAACAGCCCGGTTTTAGGCAGTTTCCGCCCCTGCCCCTTGAAAACACCGCAAGTCCGTCCCGTTCTTGCCGCATTTCACCGCATGATGAAGCTGTCGATATCTGTGAGGACCGTGGGCATGAGTGACCAGTCAACCAAAATCCGCCACGCACGCCTGTTCGAAATGCTGCGTCAGCAGAATCAGGCCTCGCGCACCGTGGCCCGCGTCAAAGGGTTCGAGGTGCGCAAGATCAGCGCCGAAGAAGCGGATGAGATCAAGGCGATGGCAAAACGCTCGTTCGAGATGCGCGCCTGATCAGTCCTCCGGGTCTCCGCGATAGCCTGTGGCAACAACAAACTTTTCCGAACTGTCCGCGCGCGATGCGGGCGGTTTGACGTTTGCAACCTTGTCGAACCGTTGCTTCAGAACCTTCTGCAAATCGCCTTCCGCGCCGCCGGCCAGAACCTTGGCCACAAAGGTGCCGCCCTCTTCCAGCACGTCAAAGGCGAAATAGGCCGCCGCCTCGCACAGCGAGATAATGCGCAAATGATCGGTTTGCTTGTGCCCGGATGAACTGGCCGCCATATCCGACATCACCACATCGGCGCGCCCGCCCAGCCATTGCTTGACCTTTTCATCGGCATCGTCTTCCAGAAAATCCAGCTGATATAGGTCGGTCCCCGCGATCGGTTCCATTTCCTGAAGATCCACGCCCAGCACGCGCCCCACCGCCTTGCCGGATCGTTCGCCCAATGCATTGACGCGCTTGACTGCCACCTGGCACCACCCGCCCGGCGCACAGCCCAGATCAACGACCCGCGCCCCCGGCACCAGAAAGCGGAACTTTTCATCCAGCTCCAGTATCTTGTACGCGGCGCGCCCTCGATAGCCTTCGGCCTGCGCGCGGCGCACATAGGGGTCGTTCAGCTGCCGTTGCAACCAGCGCGTCGAACTCAGCTTGCGGCCGCGCGCGCTTTTGACCTTGACCTTCAGGTCGCGCTCGCCGCGTCCGGATGTGTTCTTGCCTGTGGGTGTCTTTGCCATGATCCGATGTGGGCCCCTGCCCGCTTCATTTGTCCAGAAATACTCGAAATCCGCCGAAATGTCCCGGCGAACACGCGTCTTTATGTCAGAACGGCCCGTCTTCCAAGACTCCATCGGCACTCATCTGCGCATAAAGCAGTCCTTCGCGCAGGCCGCGGTCAGCCACTGACAGGCGGTCGGTCGGCCACACCCGCATCAGCGCCTGCAAAATCGCCGATCCCGACATGATCAGCGCCTGCCGGTCCTGTCCGATGCGCGGATCGTTGCGCCGCCCTTCAGGGCCCTGATCCAGATAGCCGCGGATCACCTTGTCGATCTGGTCGGTTGTCATGCGCAGCCCGTCCACCTTGGTGCGGTCATAGCGTTTCAGCCCCAGATGGGTCGCCGCCACGGTGGTGACAGTGCCGGATGTGCCGACAATCTGAAAGCGTTCGCGCTCCTGCACGTCCTTGTAGGGTGCGAAATCCATCATATTCTCTTCAAAATGCCAGCTCATCAGCGCAAAGCGTGCGGCATCGTCTTCGACATCGTTGAACTGGTCACGCAGGGTGGCCACGCCCAAAGGCACCGATATCCAGTCAATCACCTTGGCGGCGGGAAACGGGCTTTCGGGCGGATGAAACCCCGCATGCAGGCGCATGATTGCGCGCGGGCGGTCGCGCTTGGGTACAGAGCTGATGTCGATCCAGACCAGTTCGGTCGATCCGCCGCCAATATCCACCACCAGCAATTGTTCGGTTTTGGTGCTGACCAGCGGGGCGCAGGAAATTACCGCCAGCCGTGCCTCTTCCTCGGGCTGGATGATTTCCAGTTGCATGCCGGTTTCGCGCCGTACCTGCCGGATGAAATCCTGCGCATTGCGCGCGCGCCGGCACGCTTCGGTCGCGATCAGGCGCATGTTCTGGACGTTGTTGCGTTTCAGCTTTTGCTGGCAGATGCGCAGCGCCTGTACCGTGCGCGCCATCGAATTGCGCGATAGGCGACCGGTGCGTTCCAGCCCCGCGCCAAGCTGGACGGATTTGGAAAAGCTGTCGACAACATGAAACCCACTGCCCTTGGGCTGGGCAATGAGCATACGGCAACTGTTCGTGCCCAAATCCAGCGCTGCATAAAGCGCGGCGGGATCAGGCGGTTTCGGCGCGGGGCTGTCAACCGGCTTTGGGAACGCGCCCGCACCAGTGGGACGCTTGGGCGCCATGTGACACGCCCTCCATTTTCGAGTTGGGTTCACGCTAACGCCTTGCGTTTAAACGCGCAAGCGTCACGCGATAGCGCGGCTCATAAAGAAGGTGCATATCTTTCATGCCGGCGCGTCTGGTTGTGGTGCCGTGATCGTGCAAGGTTCACAACGTCGCGGACAGGGCGCGTTCTGTCGAAAAACGGCAGTGCCGGAGGGGATGTCTGCACTAGATAGATGTAAATTCGGCGCGGCTAGGGAATCACACATGCCAGAGGTCACAATTGTTTATTGGCGCGATATTCCGGCGCAGGTTATCGTGGGCAAGGGCCGCCGTGGTTCCAAACGCCAGTTGGAAGAACGCTTTGAGCAGGCAATTGACCGCGCCGCCATGAAGATCGGCGCGGAAGATACCGATGCCTATCTTGCCGAATGGCGCAAAGCCGCCCCCTACGAGGTCGAAGGCGACCCCGCCCAGATCGCCGAGGCCGAGGCCGTGCGTCTGGAAACCGAATTTGATCGCGACCGGATCAAGGCGCTGATCGCCAATGATGGCTGGGCCCAGGGCTGAGCCGACACCGTTCCATATGGGAGGCCGCAATGGCTTTGTTCAATTTCAAGAAACGTGAAGACGTTGGCGTGAAACCGGTCGATCCAAAGGTCGAGGCGTTTTTGCAGGACTATTCGATCGAGGTGATGCCCCGCACCGCCGAGAAGGTCGAGAATTTCCGCGATCTGCTGCCTGCAGGCACCCGTGTCTACATCGCCCATATCGAAGGCACACCGATAGACGATATGGTCGCCACGGCCCGGCGCCTGTCGCTGGACGGATTTCCGGTCATGCCGCATTTCCCGGCCCGCATCATCAAGGACAGCGCCACGCTGGCCGACTGGATTGCGCGCTATCAGGGTGAAGCGGGTGTCGATCAGGCACTGGTGCTGGCCGGTGGCGTGGAAAAACCGCATGGCGATTTTCACAGCTCCATGCAGCTGCTTGAGGATGGCGCGTTTGATCGCGCCGGATTCAAACGGTTGCACGTGGCTGGCCACCCCGAAGGCAACCGCGACATCGACCCCAAGGGTGGCAGCAAGAATGTGGATGATGCCCTGCGCTGGAAGCAGGCGTTTTCGGAAAAGACCGATGCCAAGATGGCGCTTGCCACCCAGTTCGCATTCGAGGCCGGCCCGATCATCGCATGGGCCGACAGCCTGAAGGCCGCGGGTATCGAACTGCCGATCCATATCGGCATTGCCGGACCCGCCAAATTGCAGACGCTGATCAAGTTCGCGATTGCCTGTGGTGTCGGTCCGTCGCTTAAAGTGCTGCAAAAACGGGCCAAGGATGTCAGCAAACTGCTGCTGCCCTTCGAACCGAATGACGTGGTCGCGGAACTGGCGGCGCACAAGGCAGCCAATCCCGATTTCAACATCACCAATGTTCACTTCTTTCCCCTGGGCGGCATCAAGACCAATGCCAACTGGGCCATCGAAAATGGCGGCGCTTCGGCCCGTCCTGCAAATCAAGCCTAAAAGGACGCGCGCATGACCCGTACGATTGTCGAAAGTAAAACCAAAACCGCCATTATCGGATTTGATCAACCGTTCTGTGTGATCGGTGAACGGATCAACCCGACCGGACGCAAGAAACTGGCCGCCGAACTGGAAGCGGGTGATTTTTCGACCGTTGAGAAAGATGCGCTGGCGCAGGTTGCGGCGGGTGCGACCGTGTTGGATGTGAATGCGGGCGTGGTGTATAATTCCAACCCGAACCCCAACGAAACCGAACCTCCCCTGATGCGCAAGATCCTGGAACTGGTACAGGGGCTGGTGGATGTGCCCTTGTGCATCGACAGCTCGGTGCCGGGTGCGCTGGAAGAAGGCTTGAAAGTCTGCGAAGGCCGGCCGCTGCTGAACTCGGTCACCGGCGAAGAAGACCGTCTGGAACTGATCCTGCCTCTGGTCAAGAAATACAATGTGCCGGTGGTGGCGATTTCAAACGACGACACCGGCATTTCCGAAGATCCCGATGTGCGGTTCGAAGTGGCAAAAAAGATCGTGCAGCGCGCGGCCGATTTCGGCATCCCCGCGCATGATATCGTGGTTGATCCGCTGGTGATGCCAGTGGGCGCGATGGGCACGGCGGGCTTGCAGGTGTTTGCCCTTGTGCGTCGTTTGCGCGAAGAACTGGGTGTGAACACAACCTGCGGCGCATCCAACATTTCGTTCGGTCTGCCCAACCGTCACGGCATCAACAATGCGTTTCTGCCGATGGCAATGGCGGCGGGAATGACATCTGCGATCATGAACCCTGTCGCCCTGCCTGTCGGGCCGATCAAGCTGCAGGAAAAACGCGATGAACTGGCCGCCGCCGGCATTATCGTGCCTGATGATATCGACCCCGAAGTGCTGGCCAATCTGACCGGTCTGGGATCAACCAAACCGCGCGCGGGCAAGGAAATGGAAGCAATTCGCGCCGCCAATTTCCTGACCAACAATGATCCGCATGGCGGGGAATGGATCAAGTTCAACAAACAGCCGCCCAAAGCCGGCGAAGAAGGCCGTGGCCGCGGTGGTCGCGCTGCAGGCGGGCGCCGCCGGCGCGCCTGATCCCTTCCGCCTGACCCCATTGAAACCTGGCCGATGCGCTGCACGGGCAGGTTTTTTTGTGCCCGCCCCCTGCTGCAAAAGGCCGGGCTGCGGCTTGTGGAAAAAAGAAAACGTGACAGCCCTGCCCTGTCATTGCATTCTCTTTCAAATCAACAAGCGGCCAAAGTCGCGATCATCAACGGGAGAGAGACATGACATCTTTGAAATGGACACGGCGCATGATGATGGCGGCCACGGCTTCCAGTTTGTCGTTCGTGGCCCCGGTCTTTGCGGGCGGACATCAGGTTGTGGACAGCATTCATTTTCTGATCCCCGGCGGTGCCGGTGGCGGATGGGACGGTACGGCGCGCGGCACTGGCGAAGCGCTGACCAAGGCCGGCCTCGTGGGCACTGCGAGCTATGAAAACATGTCGGGCGGCGGCGGCGGAAAGGCGATCGGCTACCTGATCGAAAACGCCGAAAGCCAGCACGGCACGCTGATGGTGAACTCGACCCCGATCATCATCCGGTCCCTGACCGGCGTGTTTCCGCAAAACTTTCGCGATCTGACGTTGGTGGCGGGCACAATCGGCGATTACGCGGCAATTGTGGTCAGCAAGGACAGTCCGATCAATTCGATGGCGGATCTGGTCGCCGCCTATCAGGCGGATGTCAGTGGCACGGCGATCGGCGGCGGATCGGTTCCCGGCGGAATGGATCATCTTGTGGCCGCGATGGTCATGAAGGCGGCTGGCGAAGATCCTACTGCGGTCAAATACATTCCCTATGATGCGGGCGGCAAGGCCATGGCGGCGCTGTTGTCGGGCGAGATTGCAGCGCTCAGCACCGGGTTTTCCGAAGCGGTTGATCTGGCAAACGCCGGCGAGGTCAAAATCATCGGCGTAACGGCAGATGACCGTGTCGCGGCTTACGGTGATGCGCCGACAATGCAGGAACAGGGTATTGATGCCACGTTCGTGAACTGGCGCGGTTTCTTTGGCGCACCCGGTCTGCCCGCAGAAAAGGTTGCGGCCTATCAGGATGCCCTGACCAAGATGTATGAAACCCCCGAATGGGAAGCCGTGCGCGCCCAGAACGGATGGGTGAACATCCACAATTCAGGCGCTGATTTCGAAGCCTTCCTTGAAAAACAGGAACAGGTGATCGGCGATCTGATGAAAGAGCTTGGGTTCTTGTAACCCGGCCCCGCCCTTGCGCCCGCCTGTTGACGCGGGCGTAAGGCTGGCCGGTTCTGCATAATCCCCGCAGCAGCAAAAGGAATAAGCCCATGGCGTTGGACCGCTGGATCGCGCTGATTATCCTTTTGATCTGTCTGGTCTATGGCTACGCCGCATTCTTTACGATGGATCAGGGCATGGCCCCGTTCATGCAGCGCAATCCGATCTGGCCATCAACCTTTCCCAAAGTGCTGTCCGTCATGGCGGTTTGCTGCACATTGATCATCCTGCTGGGACTGGAAAAAGGGTCAGGCGGCCCCAAGGACGGCGAAATTGATTATACCCGTCTGGGGGATTACAAGATCGGGCAAGCTGCGATCCTGTTGGCCTTGATGGTGGCTTATGCGCTGTTGCTGCGCCCGGCCGGCTTTCTGGCATCTACGGTCGGGTTTCTGGTGCTGGGCGCGGTTGTTCTGGGCGAACGGCGGTTCCATATCCTGATCCCGGTGGCTGCGGTTGCGGCAGGATCCATCTGGTATCTGGTGCAGGAAGTTCTGGGGATTTTCCTGCGTCCCTGGCCGTTTTTCATGGGGATATAGATCATGCTTGAAGGTATTCTGATCGGGCTCGGAACCGCTTTTTCCCTGACCAACATCCTGATGGTGATCGGCGGATGCCTGATCGGCACCTTCATCGGAATGTTGCCGGGATTGGGGCCGATGTCGATCATTGCCATCATGATTCCGGTTGCCATTTCAATCGGCGATCCCTCGACCGCACTGATCCTGTTGGCCGGTGTCTATTACGGCGCGATTTTCGGGGGATCCACTTCTTCAATCCTGATAAACGCCCCCGGCGTCGCGTCTACCGTGGCGACCAGCTTTGACGGCTATCCGCTGACCCGGCAAGGCAAGGCTGGCAAGGCGCTGACCGTTGCGGCGATTGCATCCTTTTGCGGCGGCACAATCGGGGCCGTTTTGCTGATGATCTTCGCGCCCGCGCTGGCATCGGTCGCGCTGCTGTTCCATTCGGCGGAATACTTTGCCCTCATGGTGGTCGGGTTGTCGGCGATCGCGGCTTTTGCGGGTACGGGACAGGTGGCCAAGGCTGTATTGATGACGGTGCTTGGCCTGATCATGGCCACGGTGGGCGAAGGTGCCCTGTTCAACCTGCCCCGATTTACCATGGGTGTGATGGATCTGCAGTCGGGCTTTGGCTTTATCACACTGGCCATGGCCATGTTCGCCCTGCCCGAGGCGATTTATCTGGTGCTGGATCCCAACCGGTCAAGGACCGAAGGTGGCACCAACGAAATCAAGGATTTGCGAATTACCGCTGATGAAGCGCGCAGCATCGCCCCTGTGATCGGCCGCCAGTCGGTTCAGGGATTTCTGATCGGGGTATTGCCCGGGGCCGGTGCAACAATCGCGTCGTTTCTGGGCTATGCAGTAGAACGCAATATCGCATCCAAGGCGGATCAGGAACAGTTCGGCAAAGGCAGCCTGAAAGGGCTGGCCGCGCCCGAAAGCGCCAATAACGCCGCCTGCACCGGATCGTTTGTACCGCTGCTGACACTGGGCATACCCGGATCGGGGACTACGGCCATTCTGTTGGGGGCATTGATCGCGTTGAATGTATCACCGGGGCCGCGCCTGATGGTGGACCAGCCCGAAATTTTCTGGGCGGTGATCATTTCGATGTATCTGGGCAATGTAATCCTGCTGATCCTGAACCTGCCTTTGATACCTTATATCGCCAAGGTTCTGGCCGTGCCGCGCACCTTCCTGATCCCGTTCATTCTGTTTTTCACGCTGATGGGGGCTTATATCGGCCAGAACAATGCAACCGAATTGTTGATCCTTGTTGGCCTTGGCGTGTGCGCGACGGTGTTGCGCTTTGCAGATTATCCGCTGGCCCCGTTGCTGATCGGGTTCATTCTGGGCGCGATGCTGGAAAACAATTTCGCGCGTTCGATGCAACTCTACGATGGAATTGGCTTCATTCTTGAACGCCCGATGACGATGGGCCTGCTGGGCGTCGCTGTTTTGCTGGTCATCCTGCCCAGTTACCGCGCACGGCGCGCCCGACTGCGGGCGCAGGGGGTTGCAGACGGCGACTAGGACGTCGGCGACGTTCAGGTCAGGACAACCATCGCAACTGTAAAGATCGCGCAGAACACCGCGACGAATTCCAGAAACACCAGTGCGGTCAGCGCCGGTTTTGAACCGGGTGGGGTTTCGATGATTTCAAGGTGCAGATCATTCTGCGTTTTGGGGCGCATATTTGCCATACGAACATACTTTCAAAATCGGGACTGGTTACGTGACTGTCACTACCCTGCGCTGCACCGGTGGTTTCTTTAAGGCGAATTCCGGAAAAGTTGGCGGCATCTTCACGACGTCACGTTTCCCGGCACCGGCTGTGAACTGCACTTGCAACACCCCTTGGACACGGTTAGCCCTGCCGCCATGAATTTGCCCTATCACACCCCGCTTACACCCGATCAACAACGCGCCGCCGGTTTGCAGGAACCGCAGCCAATGGCCATTGCAGATCGCGTTCGGTTTGCCGAACTGGACGTGCTGAACCACGTCAACAACAAGGCGTATATGACGTGGTTTGAAACTTTGCGGGTCGAGTATTTCAACCGTTTGGCGCGCCCTTATTACGATGACGACCAGCCACGCCCCCGGATTGTTCTGGGACAGGGCACGGTGCGCTACATCAAGGAAATGCTGATGGGCGAGGATTACGTGACCACCTGCCGGGTCAAGGCGTTTCGCAACACCTCCTGCACCATGGAACAGCAGTTGTGGTCAGGTGATCTGCGGGCCGTATTTACCTGTGTCAGCGTCCTGCTGATGCCCGATGGTTCGGGCAGGATGCCGCTGCCGGACGCGCTGAAACAGCGGTTTCTGGACGTGGATGGCGCGATCGCCGAATAAGGCCTAATCGCGCCAGCGGTGGACAAAACCGACAAGGGCGCGGGTTGATCCGTCTTTGCCCTCGGCGGATGCGTGGCCTTCGATTATCGGGCCCAGCGAGGTGGCCAGTTCCTTGCCCAGTTCGACGCCCCATTGATCAAATGAATTGATGTCCAGTATCGCGCCTTCAACGAACACGCGGTGTTCATATAGTGCGATGAGCTGGCCCAGCACAAAGGGTGTCAGTTGCGGATAGGCCAGCGTGACCGACGGGCGGTTGCCGGGAAAGACGCGGTGTCGGGCCTGCCGGTCCAGTTCGGCACCGGTATAGCCTTTGGCTTGCATAAGCGCGCGCGCTTCCTGCAGGGATCGGCCCTGCATCAGGGCCTCGGACTGGGCCAGACAATTGGCCACCAGCAGATCGTGATGATGGCGCAATTCGGGTTCGTGCCCCTCGGCCGCGATCATGAATTCGCAGGGGATCACGCGCGTGCCCTGATGGATCAACTGGTAAAACGCGTGCTGTCCGTTGGTTCCGGGCGCGCCCCACACCACCGGCCCCGACGGTACCGTCAGATCGCTGCCATCCATCGCCACACGCTTGCCGTTGCTTTCCATTTCAAGCTGTTGAAGATAGGCGGGCAACTGCCCCAACCGCTGGTCATAGGGCAAAACGGCACGGGTGGCATAGCCGCAGACCTGATTGTGCCACAGCCCAACCAGCGCCAGCAGAACCGGCATGTTTTCATGCCAGTCGGCGGCCTGAAAATGTATGTCCATCGCCTGTGCGCCGCGCAGGAATGCCCCAAACGCATCCTTGCCGATGGCGATCATCAAGGACAGGCCGATCGGCCCCCACAGGGAATAACGCCCGCCCACCCAATCCTGAAACCCGAACACGCGTTCACGCGGTATGCCAAAGGCACCGGTCTTGTCCAGATTGCTGGACAGCGCCACAAACTGCGCCTTCGGATCGCCGCCATGATCCTGCATCCACGCCCGCGCCGTGCGCGCGTTGGTCATGGTTTCGATAGTGCCAAAGGTTTTCGAGGCCACGATGATCAGCGTGGTTTTTGCATCCAGTCCGCGCAGAGTGTCGGCGATATGCGCACCATCCACGTTTGATACAAAATGGCAGCGTGGTCCGTCGTGATAGGGCGACAGCGCCTGCACGGCCATGGAGGGCCCCAGATCGGACCCGCCGATGCCGATGTTGACCACATCGGTCACGGGACCGGAGCGGACCTGATCGGAATATTCTGCCATCCGCGCCAGCGTGTCCCTGACCTCGGGCATCACATCCTGCCCGTCGATCAGAACCGCTCCGCCATCCAGATTGCGCAAGGCTGTGTGCAAGACCGCGCGCGCTTCGGTGTCGTTGATCGGGGCGCCGGCAAACATTGCGCCGCGTTTTTCAGCAACGCGGGCGGTGACTGCCAGATCGATCAGGGCGGCGCGGGTGTTTTCATCAATGTTGGTCTTTGAATAGTCGAACAGCATGTCACCCGCTGTCACGCTGAAGTCTTGCGCGCGCCCGTCTTTCTGAAACAGATCAAGGATCGGGCGGTCCCTGACGCGCGTGTATTCCGATTTCAGGTCTTGCCACACGGTCCCTACTCCGCCCAGTGCACGGTCATGTCATCCATGATCGCATTGATCGGCGCGTCTTCTGGGGGAAGGGATCGCGCGCGTTCAAGTGCGGCGCGTTTTTCTGCGCCAAAGATCACCAGATGTTTAGATAATGCGCCGTCCAGCACGCGCGCGCTCAGGCTGACGCGGGTTTCGGGCTGGCCATCAATGCGCATGGGAACAAGGATCGGCGCTTGCGGGTCCAGCGCGGCAGCCAATTGGTCCGCGCCCGGAAACAGGGATGCGGTGTGCATATCCGCGCCCATCCCGAACAGCGCAATCGAGATTGGTAATTCCGGCACCAGTTCGGATTCCAGTTCGGGCAGAACGTCTTCGGGTGTGTCGGCCTTGACGTAAAGCGGCAGGTACCGCGCGGCTGCCGCCCGTTCCACAAGCAGGCGTTCGCGCACCAGTTTGGTGTTCGATCTGTCGTGATCCTCGGGAACCCAGCGTTCGTCGGTCAGGAAGATATGCACGCGTGACCAATCCAGATCGGCGGCGCACAACACGTCGAAAATCGGCCCCGGCGTTGTTCCGCCGGGCACGACAAAAGATGCGTGGTCATGGTTGAACAGGCAGTTTTCCAGCTCTCCTGCCAGTTTGTTGGCAACATCGATGGCCAACATATCACGGTCAGGATACTCGATCATGGTCATGGGCTCACTCCTCGCCATTTGCGTCCGTCGCGCTGCATCAAAAGATCTGCATCCGTTGGCCCAGAACTGCCGCTTTCATACGGTTTGGGAAATTCCTTGCGCGCTTCCCAACCTGCGATGATCGGGTCCGTCCAAGCCCATGCGGCCTCGACCTCGTCGCCGCGCATGAACAGGGTCTGGTTGCCACGGATAACATCCATGATCAGCCGTTCATAGGCGTCGGGCGGATCTTCGCCATCCGGCCCCAGCGCTTCGGCAAAGGACATATCCAAGGGAACATCCACCAGACGCATGCCGCCCGGTCCCGGTTCCTTGATGGTCACACCCAATGTGATGCCTTCGTTGGGTTGCAGGCGGATCGACAGGACATTGCGGTGGCGCCCCGCATCGGCGCCGAAAATATTGTGGGGCGTATCCTTGAACACGACGGTGATTTCCGAAGACCGCGCTGCAAGCCGTTTGCCGGTGCGCAGATAGAACGGTGCGCCGGCCCACCGCCAGTTGCTGATATGGGCCTTCAACGCGACAAAGCTTTCGGTGCTGCTGCGCGGGTTTTCAACGGCGTCACGATAGCTTGGGTGGGCATCTTCCTGTCCGGCATGCGCATCATACTGGCCACGCACGATATGGTGGGGTTCCACCGGATCAAGCGCGCGGATCACCTTGAGCTTTTCATCGCGTACCGCGTCCGGATCGAATTTGGCCGGCGGTTCCATCGCGATCAGGCACAGCAGTTGCATCAGGTGGTTCTGGACCATATCGCGCATGGCGCCTGATTTGTCGTAATATTCTCCACGGCCGCCCACACCCACGGTTTCGGCCACGGTGATCTGGATGTGATCGACATATTGCGAATTCCACAGCGGTTCGAACAGCATGTTGCCAAAACGAACCGCCATCAGGTTCTGCACGGTTTCCTTGCCCAGATAATGATCGATCCGGTAGATCTGGCTTTCGTTGAAATGCGCCGCCAGCGTCGCGTTCAGCGTGCGGGCTGATGCCAGATCGCGGCCAAAGGGTTTTTCGACGACTATGCGACAGTCCGCATCGGCCATGCCATAGCTGTGCAACCGTTCGGCCAGATCGCCGAAGAGACCGGGCCCGACAGAGAAATAGAATGCCTTGATCCGCCCGTCATTCGATATCCGGCTGGCCAGTTCGTCCCAGCCTTGGGTGCCGCGTGCATCGGTTGTGACGTAAGACAGGTTTTCAAGAAATGCCTCCAAGGTGCCGTCTTCGCAGGCGCGCCCGCCGCCGAATTCGCGGATCGCATCCGCCGCAAACTGGCGGTATTCGGTGTCGTCATGTTCGCTGCGGGCGGCGCCGATGATCCGCGCACCGGGCAAGACCTGACCATCACAATAGCGACGGAACAGGCCGGGCAGGATCTTGCGCCGCGCCAGATCACCGGTGCCGCCGAAAATGACAAGATCGAACGGTTCGACCGGTATGATACGAGAAACCATGTGCGCCCTCATTGCGGAATGATGTGCGCCGACCCTAGCATCTGCTGCCTGCATCACAATGGTGTCAAACCGCGAGGTAGCACTTTCCCTTGGTTTTTTCAGTCCTTAGGAACGGGGAACAGGCAAATTCAATCAAGGTGCGCAATGAAAGATGTTTCTACATCGGGCAATGACGGCAAGTTCGAACACCCGTTGGTTACGGCAACGGGTGCGCCGCGTGCCAGCGTGACACTGCGCGACCCGCAAACGCTGTGGTTCAACACCGGTACGCTGTGCAACATCACCTGCGCCAATTGCTATATCGAAAGCAGCCCGGAAAACGACAGTCTGGTTTACATCACCGCACAAGAGGTGACGGCGTTTCTGGACCAGATCACAGAACGGCGCTGGCCGGTCAGGGAAATCGCCTTTACCGGCGGTGAACCGTTCATGAATCCACAGATGATCGACATGGCGCGCGTGTCGCTGGAACGGGGCTACAAGGTGCTGATCCTGACCAATGCGATGCAACCGATGATGCGCCGCCGTGTTCATGACGGTCTGATTGATCTGAATACCCGTTTCGGTGATATGTTGACGCTGCGGATTTCCGTAGATCACCATTCCGCCGCCTTTCACGACAAGGAACGCGGCGCGGGCAGTTTTTCCAGAACCGTGGCCGGAATGAAATGGCTGCGGGATCAGGGGATCAGGATGGCCGTTGCCGGGCGCACCGTCTGGGGGGATGATGATGCGAGTTCACGGCAGGGCTACGGCGCGTTTTATGCGCGCCACGTGTTTGATATTGACGCCGAAAACCCGGCCGAGACGGTCTTGTTTCCGGAAATGGACGCAACCGTGCCGGTGCCCGAAATCACCACCGCCTGCTGGGATATTCTGGGCAAGTCGCCTTGTGACGTGATGTGTTCCAGTTCGCGCATGGTGGTGAAACGCAAGGGTGCGGAAAAACCGGCCGTTCTGGCCTGTACCCTGCTGCCCTATGCGCCCGAATTCGAACTGGGCGATACGCTGGAAGCAGCGGAACGCAATGTGTATCTGAACCATCCCCATTGCGCAAAGTTCTGTGTTCTTGGCGGCGCCAGCTGTTCGGCGTGAACCGGATTGCCGCAATTTCGTACCGGACAGGCTGCCGATTGAAATAAGCGAAACTTGCTTTTAGGGTTACGTTTTATTTGACCCGAGTATTTCATGGATTTTTCATACTTTTCCGGCGCTGGCGTCTTCGTACAGCTCGCACTGCTGTTTTATATTCTGGGGTTGCTGACACGGAATGAGCTGCGCCTGCGGCTTTTTCTGCTGGTCGGCTCGGGATTTTACATCATCTACTACTACAACGCATCCGACGCGCCTTTGTGGGATGCAATCTGGGCCAGCTCCGCGATCGCAGCGTCCAATTTGCTGATGATCGTTGTTATTTTGCGCGAACGCTCAACCTTGGGCATGTCGCCCGAGATGCTGACCTTGTACCAGTCCTTTCCTACGCTGAACCCCGGTCAGTTTCGCCGGATCATGCGCCTTGGGGACTGGATCGTGGCAGAGCAAGACACCGAAATCTGCACTCAGGGGGTCAAGCCGACGCATCTTTATCTTTTGTCATCGGGCACCATCAAGCTGGGCCGTGACGGCAAAAGCGTTAATATCGGTGCGGGCAATTTTCTCGGTGAAATATCGTTTCTGATCGACGGTCCGGCAACGGCCACCGTAATCGCGCCGGCTGGGGCGCATTATGTGCAGTGGGAACGCAATCAACTGACCGCCCTGATGGAAAAATCGTCGCGTCTGTCAAACGCGCTGAGTGCGCTGTTCAACAAGGATATTGCCCGCAAACTGGCTGTCAGCTGGCCCGAGCGGCCCGCCAGCGCGCCCCGGAACGTCTCGCCCTGTGCCTAATGCAGGGTAAACTCTCCGACGACATTGCGCCACTCGCCCGAGCGAAGCAATTTGCGGTGTGAAAACCGCACGGAATGCAGCGGTCCTTCGATTTCCGACTGCCAGAATTCGACAAACTCGAACAGTTTCGGGTGATCCGGTGCGATATCATAGTCCTGCCAGACAAAGCTGTTCAGCACATGGGTGTAATCGGGCATGCGATAGAAAAACTCTGCCGTGGTCAGCCCGTATCCCCGCAACATCAATTCGGTTTCCTGACGATCCATCTTTGGTCCTTTCCGACCCCCCTGAAACCTACAATGCCTGATCCGAATTACTTTTCAATAAAAACAGTATGTTATCACTTGATTGATGTGGCTGCCAAAGCAATCGGACGTCACCCATTGCACCCTACATCCTGCCTCTGATATAGTCTGAAACACAAAATATAGCGCGCAGTGACAGACGGACAAAATTACGTGAACGACACGCCAGAAACACCTGAAAACGAAGACGAAATGCCACCGGAACGCCCGGTTTATGATGGCCCTACGGTTTCGATAGAAGACGAAATGAAGACGTCCTATCTGGACTATGCGATGTCGGTGATCGTCAGTCGCGCCATTCCCGATCTGCGCGACGGCCTGAAGCCGGTGCACCGGCGCATTCTTTACGCGATGCACGAAACCGGCAACACGCACGACAAATCATACCGGAAATCCGCTCGTCCCGTCGGCGATGTGATGGGGAAATACCACCCCCATGGCGACAGTGCGATCTATGATGCGCTGGTGCGGATGGCGCAGGATTTTTCGATGTCTCTGCCGCTGCTGGACGGACAGGGCAATTTCGGGTCGATGGATGGCGATAACGCAGCGGCGATGCGCTATACCGAAGTGCGCATGGACAAGCCGGCAGCCTTTTTGCTTGCTGATATCGACAAGGAAACGGTCGATTTTCAGGACAATTACGACGGGAAAGACCGTGAGCCCACGGTGTTGCCGGCGCGGTTTCCCAATATGCTGGTCAATGGTGCGGGCGGTATTGCCGTCGGTATGGCCACGAATATCCCGCCGCACAATCTGGGCGAGGTGATCAATGCGACCCTGGCGCTGATCGACAATCCCGACCTCACCAGCGAAGAACTGATCGAATATGTCCCCGGCCCCGATTTCCCGACCGGCGGCATGATGCTGGGCCGGTCCGGCGCGCGCAAAGCCTATCTTGAAGGGCGCGGATCGGTGATCATCCGGTCCAAGACCCGCGTGGAAGAGATCAGGAAAGACCGCTATGCCATTATTATCGATGAGATTCCCTATCAGGTGAACAAGGCGTCGATGATCGAAAAGATCGCCGAACAGGTGCGCGAAAAGAAGATCGAAGGCGTCAGCCACGTGCAGGACGAATCGGATCGCAACGGCGTGCGCGTGGTGGTGGAACTGAAACGCGATGCCACAGCCGAAGTGGTGCTGAACCAGCTGTTCCGCTTTACCCCGATGCAAACCTATTTCGGCTGCAACATGCTGGCGCTGAATGGCGGACGGCCCGAACAGCTGACACTGCGCCGGTTCCTGACGTCATTCATCGATTTCCGCGAAGATGTCGTTGCGCGACGCACGGCCTTTGAATTGCGCAAAGCGCGCGAACGCAGCCATATCCTGTGCGGTCTGGCCGTTGCCGTCACCAATATCGACGAAGTCGTTGCGACGATCCGCCAGTCCGCCGATGCGGCCGAAGCGCGCGAAAAACTGATGACGCGCCGCTGGCCTGCGCGTGACATTCTGGAATATATCGCGCTGATCGATGATCCGACCCATACGGCCAATGATGATGGCACCTATAACCTCAGCGAAACACAGGCCCGCGCCATTCTGGAACTGCGCCTGCAACGCCTGACCCAGATCGGTGTCAAAGAGGTGACGGACGAACTTCAGGAGTTGGCAGGCAAGATACGGGAATATCTGGAAATTCTTGGATCTCGCGAACGGATCATGGGCATCATTTCGGACGAGTTGCGCGAAGTGCGCGACCAGTTCGCCGTGCCGCGGCGGACCGAAATTGTCGACTGGTCCGGCGATATGGACGATGAAGACCTGATCGAACGTGAAGACATGGTCGTGACGGTGACATCGGGTGGCTATATCAAACGCACGCCTCTGGCCGATTTCCGCAGCCAGCGCCGCGGTGGCAAGGGCCTGTCGGGGATGCAGACCAAGGAGGAGGATGTTGTGACCACCCTGTTCGTGGCCAACACCCATACCCAGTTGCTGTTCTTCACCACCGATGGAATGGTTTACAAACTGAAAACGTGGCGTCTGCCGCAGGGCGGGCGCACGTCCAAGGGCAAGGCTGTGGTCAATATCCTGCCCATTCCGGTCGGAACCTCGATCGCGGCGATCATGCCGGTGGATGTGCCCGAAGAAAACTGGGCCGATCTGCAAATCGTGTTTGCCACCAGCGCTGGGGATGTGCGGCGCAACGCGCTCAGCGATTTCACCAATGTGAAATCCAACGGCAAGATTGCGATGAAGCTGCCCGAAACCGTGGAAATGGTAAATGCGCGCATCTGTTCTGAAGACGAAGATGTGATGCTGGTCACCGATTCCGGCCGTGCCATCCGCTTTCGCAGCACGGATGTTCGGGTGTTCAAGGGGCGCGACAGCACCGGTGTGCGAGGAATTCGCCTGACGGGGGATGACCGCGTTGTCTCTATGTCGGTGATCCGCCATTTCGAAGCGACCGCGGACGAACGCGTGGCCTATCTTAAAATGCGTCGCGCCATGGCCGGACTGGCCGATGATGGCGAAACCGATGATGAAGACGGCGTGGCCGATCCCAATTTCTCGACCGAACGCTATGCGCAGATGTCGGCGGCTGAAAACCTGATCCTGACAATCACTGCCAAAGGGTCGGGCAAATTGTCCAGCAGCCACGATTATCCGCTGCGCGGACGCGGCGGCATGGGCGTGGCCGCGATGGACAAGGCCATGCGCGGCGGCGCGCTGGTGGCATCCTTCCCCGTGGATATGGATGACCAGATCATGCTGGCGACATCCAAGGGCCAGTCGATCCGCGTGCCTGTCGAGGGGATCTCATTCCGTTCGCGCAGCGCGGGTGGCGTCAAGGTGTTTGACACCGGCAAGAACGAAGTGGTCGTAAGCGTTGCGCGTATCGCCGATCAGGGCGATGAGGATGTCGTGGGCGACATCGCAGACGGCGGGACAGAGTAAACGTTGGTAAAAAGAAGGCACCGGAGTTTTACGCAAACTCCGGTGCTGTTCGTTCAAAGCTCGTAAAGCGCGCCGAACTTTCCATCCAGATAATCCAGTAACGGCCCTTCGCTAGGTGCAATACCGCTGGCCTGTTCGATCACCTCGCGGGGCAGATGCCGCCCGCCATGGCATTGCACGTTCTGCGCCAGCCAGCCGGTTGCGGGACCAAGATCGCCCTGGGCCAGTTGCGTTTCCAGATCGGGCACGGCGGCGCGCAGCGCCTGATAAAGGCATCCGGCATAGACATTGCCAAGGCTGTAGGTCGGGAAATAGCCAAACAGACCGACAGACCAGTGCACATCCTGCAAACACCCGTTCGAGGCGCGATCAACCTCGTATCCGAAATCGGCCTTGAAGCGATCGTTCCACGCCGCCTCCAGATCGCCGGCGCCCAGATCGCCGGAAATCAGCGCGCGCTCCAGATCAAAGCGCAGCATGATATGCAGGTTGTACTGCACTTCGTCCGCTTCGGTACGGATATAGCCGTTCGATACGCGATTGACGGCCCCGTAAAGCGCATCGGCATCCGCAACGCCGAAATCGCCGAATTGCGCCTGCATCTGTTCGAACAGGAAGCCGCAAAAGGCGCGGCTGCGGCCCAACTGGTTTTCGTAAATCCGGCTTTGGCTTTCGTGCACACCCATCGACACGCCCCGCCCCAGCGGAGTCAGCAGGAAATCGGGGGCGATATTCTGTTCATAACAGGCATGCCCGACCTCGTGGATGGTGGAATAGAAACAGTTGAACGGATCGGTTTCAGAGGTGCGTGTGGTGATGCGGACATCCTGCCCGCTGCCCGAACTGAACGGATGCACCGCCTTGTCCACGCGTCCTGTCGCCATGTCATAGCCAAATGCCTTGGCCAGTTTACGGGTCAGCTGCATCTGTTTGGGTTCGTCAAAGGTGCCGGTCAGACCGGCGGGCGCGGGCCGGTCCAGTACGGCAGCGCGCAGGGCCACCAGACGTGGACGCATTGCGGCGAACATCGTTTCCAGATCATCGGCGGTGATACCCGGTTCGTAATCGTCCAGCATCGCGTCATAGACATTGCCGCCAGCCGCCAGCGCCTGCCCTTCTTCGCGTTTCAGGCGCAGCACGTCTTTCAGAACCGGCACAAAGGCTGCAACATCATCATTGCTGCGCGCCTCGGCCCACTGGCCCTGGGCACGGGATGTGACGCGGGCAATTTCGGCGGCCAATGCGGCGGGCACCTTGACCGTGCGGGCATAGCTGCGCCGGATTTCGCGCATTTGCGCCTGTTCCACCGGCCCCAGTGCGGCATCATCGATCTTGGCCAGCCAGTCGGCCATGCGCGGATCAATGCGCCGCGCATGCAACACGCCTTCCATCGCGGCCATTTCCTCGCTGCGCTGTGCGGCTGCACCGCGTGGCATCATGGTTTCCTGATCCCAGCCCAACCGGCCCGCGACCTGCCCCAACGCTTCGGTGTCGCGCTGGAACGCCATCAATTCATCATAGGCTGTCATTTATTGTGTCCTGAGAGAGGTTGCGACGGGATAGGCCGACAGGTAGCGCGCGCGATGGATCAGAACCCACAGGGCCACCGCCAGCAACTGGTGCAGAATGGCGACTTGCCAGGGCGCGCCGTAAAGAACGGTCACGATGCCCAGCACCATCTGAAGCGACAGGGCCGCCATCACCGCGTTAAAGGCAAAGCGTGTGGTTGCATGGGCCGATTTGCGCCCGCGCAGCCAGACGATGACGGCGAACACAAGCAACAGATACCCGGCAATCCGGTGGATGAACTGTACCAGACCCGGACTCTCAAAAAAGTTGCGCCACCAAGGCTCCAGCACCAGCGCGCTGGCCGGAAACACCTGCCCGCCCATCAGCGGCCAATCGGTATAGGATCGCCCCGCATCAATACCCGCCACCAGCGCGCCGATGAGGATTTGCAGGAACGCGAAATGCATCAGGCCGGTGGACAGTGAAAACAGCTTTGCCTCTTTGCCGCGGCGGGCCTGCATCAGGTCGCGTTCGCTGCGCCCCAGCAGGAACACATACCACGCGATCATGCCCAGAATGGCAAAGGCCAGGCCCAGATGGATCGCCAGCCGGTAACTGGCCACATCCGTCATCGACCCGCTTAGCCCCGATGACACCATCCACCATCCGATCGCCCCCTGAAGCCCGCCAAGACCGCCAAGAAGCAGCAAACGGCCGGTCCATCCGGTTGGAATCTGGCGCCGCAGGAAAAACCACAAGAACCCGATCCCCCAGACAAGACCGATCACACGGCCCAGTTGGCGGTGGCCCCATTCCCACCAGTAGATGACTTTGAAATCATCCAGTTGCATCCACTGGTTCTGGATCTGGAATTCCGGTATCGCCTGATATTTTGCAAATTCCGATAGCCACGCCGCTTCGTTCATCGGGGGCAGCGCGCCGGTCAGCGGGCGCCATTCGGTGATGGAAAGGCCACTGTCTGTCAGGCGGGTCAGACCGCCCACGGCAATCATCACCACGACAAGCGCGAACAGGATCAACAGCCAGATGCGGATGCCCCCGCGCGCGCCGCCCCGGCCCTGATCGATCACGCCTGTCTGCGCTGCTGGGCGAGTTGCGTCAGACGTGCCTACTTCTTCAAAAATATTTCGTTTACCGCTCATGACGACCTCTTGTGTTGGGGCTAAGACTAGGGCGCTGTCAGGGCCGCTTCAAGCGGTTACGACCCGCGTTCTTTCCAGCGGACCATCTGGCGCAGGATGCCGTGCAACATCTGCACATCCGCACGGGTCAGCGCCATGCGGGCCCAGAGATTGCGCAGGTTGATTTTCATGCTGGCGGCCTTGTCCTGCGGAAAAAAGAAACCGGCCTCTTCCAGTCGGTTCTCGTAATGCTCGGCCAGTTTTTCAATCTCGATCACCGGTGCCCAGTCAGTGCCGGCCAGTTCCACGCTTTGCGGCGTAACGTCCACGGCATGGCGGCGCCATTCATAGCCCGTCAGCAAAACGCATTGCGCAAGGTTCAGCGACGGAAATTCAGGGTTCACCGGAACCGAGATCAGCGCATCGGCCCGGGCGATATCTTCGTTTTCCAGACCTGCGCGTTCCGGCCCGAACAGCACCGCCACTTTTTGCCCGCCTGCGATCCTGTCGCGGGCGATCTGCATCGCGTGTTCGGGCGACATGACCGTTTT
Source organism: Sulfitobacter sp. JL08 (assembly GCF_003352045.1). NCBI lineage: Bacteria > Pseudomonadati > Pseudomonadota > Alphaproteobacteria > Rhodobacterales > Roseobacteraceae > Sulfitobacter > Sulfitobacter sp. JL08. Next base: position 2,002,249 of record NZ_CP025815.1, on the reverse strand, counting down.
CGTCAGGTCGCGCTGGCGCGCGGTGGTGGCGAACACATAGGTACAATCGCCCGCGGCATCGGCCACGCTGTCAAAAACACCGGCCTCGTCCAGCAGGCGGCCTGCGCCGCTGGCCATCACGACCGCCTTTTGATTAGGCCAGCCGTCACGCGGCGCAACGATCCGCATCCGGTCCAGCCCGAAATTCCACATCGCGCGCGCGGCCGCGCCGATGTTTTCGCCCATTTGCGGGCGCACCAGAATAAAGACAGGTTGTGGCGTGTCGGTCGGCATCGCGAAATCCCCAGAAATGCGCCCCTGCTCTACGCGGCCCGTCGGTATCATGCAATCCGAACCCTCAATGACAGCCGCAATATTCACCTGCCCGTTTGCATTTGCGCCCAGACAGGGTAAATGCGGTTTTCAAAGACCAAAGGGACGTTTCACCATGGCCGAACAAGAGCAGCCACAAACCTATCTGATCACCCCTGCCCATTTCGAATTGTCGGCCTTTCCGCCCCTGCTGGCGCAGGTGCTGGACCAGTGCCCTGTCGCTTGCGTGCGCCTGGCGATGGCTGGTCAGTCCGAAGATACGATTGCCCGCGCCGCTGACACGCTGCGCGAGATCACCCATGCCCGCGATGTTGCACTGGTGCTGTCGGAACATCTGGTTCTGGTGGAACGTCTGGGGCTGGACGGTGTGCATTTGCTGGATGCGTCGAAATCCGTGCGTTATGCGCGCAAGCAACTGGGTGAAGATGCGATCATCGGCAGCTTTTGCGGCACGTCGCGTCATGACGGGCTGATTGCGGGCGAAGCGGGCGCGGATTACATCAGTTTCGGCCCTGTCGGGGAAACCGCGCTCGGCGATGGATCACGCGCCGAACAGGAAATCTTTGAATGGTGGTCCGACGTGGTCGAGGTACCCTGCGTTGCCGAGGGCGCGCTTGATCTTGATCTGGTGCGCGGCCTTGCGCCTTTCACCGATTTTTTCGGCATCGGCGATGAAATCTGGTCCACGGATGATCCGGTCGCGATGTTGAAGACCATGCAGGCGGCGATGGGTTAAAGAAACACACGCTCCACGAACCAGTAACCGCCGACCAGCGCAATCAGAACCGATGCGGGGATCGCGATGCGCGCACGGTACCACGGTTTGTCACGAAACCAGTATCCCAGCAGGGCAAAGGCAATGGCGATCACCGTCAGCTGCCCCAGTTCCACCCCTATGTTGAACCCGATCAGGGCTGGAAAAAACTGATTGTCGGGCAATCCGTATTCGCCCAGCACCGATGCAAAGCCCAGACCGTGCAGCAGCCCGAACCCGAAGATCACCAAGGGACGCCACCGGCTAAGCCCGTCTGTCAGGATGTTTTCCACAGCGACATAGACGATTGAGGCCGCAATCAGCGGTTCGACAATGCTGGCCGGAATTGCGACCCATCCCAGCGCCCCAAGGGCCAGCGTGACCGTGTGGGCCAGCGTAAACGCGCTGACCTGCCAGATCAGCGGACGCAAGCGGGTGGACAGGAAAAACAGCCCCAGCACAAACAGGATATGATCCAGCCCCTTGGGCAGGATGTGATCGAAACCAATTGGAATATAGGTGCCAAACGTGGCCCAGGACCCCTGCCCGCCGCCGCCGCGCAGGTCGATATCGGGGCTGGTGGAGCCGGCCTCGATATAATCCGTAAACGGCTGTTCCACGCCTTGCTGGCGCAATACCAGCGCGCCAGCGCCCCTGGGCCAGCCAAAGGTCAGGGACTTTGCATTTTCTGCAATCGGGCCACGCAAGGTTAACTGGGTGATGCGCGGCAATTCGATATCGCCCACCTCTCCGGCCTCGGCACTGGCAAGTGTCAGGGGCACTGTCTGCCCGTCTGCCGTTATTTCGATCGTTTCGGCCCAGCCGGGCACAAAAGCGGCCAATCGCGCCTCAAGCTCTGCGGGTGTCAGGGCGCGCAGGGCATCGTAATCATTGGATTGCGGGGTATCATTGGTATTTTCGACGCCGTCCAGATCAATACCGGACAGATACGCCTCGGCATTCAGGCGCAAAACCAGCGTGACTTCGCCGCCTTCCACGCTCAGATCAGCGATGGTCGGTGTCACTTCATGCGCGCTTAACGCAGTCGACAGCAGTGCCAAGAGGGTTGACAACATCAGGATCAGGCGCAGCTTATGGAACATCCGAAAGAAGGTTAGATTCTGCATGTTCCGCCTTGCCCTGTCCGTTCTGGCGCTGATGTTTTCCATCAGCGCTGTGTCTGCTCATGAATTCTGGATTGAACCACAAAACTTTCAAGTTGAAAACGGCACAATCCTGCAGGCCGACCTGAAAAACGGACAGAATTTCAAAGGAATAGACCTTGCGTTTTTCGAAAACCGGTTCGCCCGATTTGATATGATCCTGAACGGCGTGGTTGCCCCTGTTGCGGCTCGCATGGGCGATTCTCCGGCATTGCAACAGCCGGTGGAAGGTGAAGGTTTGCTGGTCATCGTGCATGAAACCACTGCCAGCCGGCTGACCTATACGGAATGGGACAAATTCCAGGAATTTGCCAATCACAAGGGTTTTGGCGACATGCGCGCGCGGCATGAGGCGCTGGGATTTCCCACCGACACGTTCAAGGAAACCTATTTCCGCTATGCCAAGGCGCTTGTCGCGGTCGGGGACGGTGCCGGCGAGGATGCACCGACAGGTATGGAAACCGAATTTGTCGCGCTGACCAACCCTTACAATGATGTTCTGGATGGGGGCATGCGTGTGCAGGCCCTGTATCAGGGGCTGCCGCGCGAAGATGCGCAGGTCGAAATCTTTGACCGGTCGCCGGATGGCAGCGTTACGGTCAGTATCACGCAAACGGACGCGTCCGGCATTGCCACGGTGCCGGTGACAAACGGGCACAGCTATCTGCTGGATGCGGTGGTATTGCGCGAAGCGCCCAAGGACAGTGGAACGGTTTGGGAAACATTGTGGGCGGCGCTGACATTTGCCGTGCCAGAGTGACTTGCGCCCTGCCCTGATCCCCGCCACAAACGCGCCATGACAGTTTCGCCTGACATCCTGTGCATCGGGTCCGTTCTTTGGGACGTGATCGGGCGTTCGCCCAGTGCGATGCGTCAGGGATCGGATGTGCCCGGCCGTATCACCCGCCTGCCCGGTGGCGTGGCAATGAACATCGCGATGACGCTGGCGCGCTTTGGCATGACCCCAGCGCTGCTGACAGCGATCGGGCGCGATGCCGAAGGCGATGAAATGATCGCCGCCTGCACGTCGCGCGGTATGATCACGGATCATGTCTACCGGTCCGATGATCTGCCCACAGACCGCTATATGGCAGTAGAAGGGGCGAACGGCCTGATTGCCGCCATTGCCGATGCCCATTCGCTTGAGGCCGCGGGCGACAAGATCCTGCGCCCGCTGATCGTGGGGCCGCTGGGCACGGCCGCCACACCCTATCGCGGCCCCGTGGCGCTGGACGGGAACCTGACCGTCGAATTACTGGCCCATATCGCGGCGTCTGGTCTGTTTGGCGCCGCTGACTTGCGGGTGGCGCCCGCGTCTCCGGGCAAGGCCGAGCGGTTGGCGCCGTTCATCGCGCAGCGGCGCGGTGTTTTATATGTCAATCTGGAAGAAGCCGGATTGCTGTGCCACACGGAATTTTCCAGTTCGAACGAGGCCGCCCTTGCGCTGGTCGCGCGCGGAGCGATGCGCGCGCTGGTTACAAATGGCGGTCAGGACGCGTCTGACGGCAGCGTGGAAGGCGTGATCACGCAGGCCCCGCCAGAGGTTCTGGTAACGCGGGTGACAGGTGCGGGCGATACGTTTATGGCCGCTCACATTGCCGCCGAATATGCCGGATCGGATCGCGCCGATGCGCTGTCGCGCGCGCTGCGGGCGGCTGCTGTCTATGTTTCAGGGGATACACCGTCATGATTGATCTGCACTTTTCAACCGAAGTTGCCGCGGCGCGGGCCAGTGGCGCGCCCGTTGTGGCGCTAGAAAGCACGATCATCACCCACGGCATGCCCTATCCGCAAAATCTGGACGTGGCGCGCAAGGTTGAAGATACCGTGCGCCAGAATGGCGCCGTTCCGGCGACAATCGCCGTTATGTCGGGCCAGCTTCACATCGGGTTGGATGACGACCGGCTTGAAACGCTTGCACGTGCCAGATCCGTCGCCAAACTGTCACGCGCCGATCTGGCGGTGTGCCTTGCATCCGGTAAAACCGGCGCGACCACTGTGGCGGCCACGATGATTGCGGCGCATCTGGCGGGGATCAGGGTGTTTGCCACCGGCGGCATTGGCGGCGTGCATCGCGGGGCCGAAGCGGATTTCGACATTTCGGCCGACCTGCATGAACTGGCGCAAACTCCGGTGACGGTGGTTGCCGCAGGGGCCAAGGCCATTCTGGATGTCCCCAAAACGCTTGAGGTGCTGGAAACGCTGGGTGTGCCGGTGATTGCCTATGGTCAGGATATGTTTCCAGCATTCTGGTTGGCCGGGTCCGATCTGGCCGCGCCGTTGCGGCTGGACAGCGCTGCCGATATCGCGCGCGCTCATGATTTGCGCGCGGCCCTGGGCCTGCCGGGCGGGCAGCTGGTGGCCAACCCGATACCCGAACAGGACGAAATACCGGCAGAGATTCTGGCCCCGCTGATCGCGACCGCATTACAGGATGCGACACGTCACAACATCACCGGCAAGGCGGTGACGCCCTATCTTCTGCAACGGATTTTCGAACTGACCGACGGGCGTTCGCTTGATGCCAATATCGCACTGGTGCTGAACAATGCACGCCTTGGCGCAGAGATTGCCAAAGCTTTCAGCGCCAAAACAGACTGATCAGCCATATGCAATCTCGCCCATTGTAGCGTGAAACCAAACACCCTAAGTATCACCCGCAAACCAAGTGAACGGGTCAAAGATGAACACCCCTTTCGATGATGAAGAAAAGCCGCGCAAAGCCGGGCGCTTTGCGGGTCTGAGGGCGTCTTTCCTGACGGGCATCGTGGTGATCGCGCCGATCTGGCTGACCATCTGGCTGATCCTGTCCGTCGTGGGCTGGATTGATGGTTTCGTGCTGCCGCTGGTGCCCGCCAACCTGCGACCGGAACAATATATCGGGATCAACCTGCGCGGCCTTGGCGTATTCATTTTTCTGGTGTTCACCGTCATTGTCGGCTGGGTTGCCAAGGGGCTGATCGGGCGGTCGCTGATCCGCTTTGGCGAAGGTGTGGTCGACCGGATGCCTGTCGTCAGGTCGATCTATTCTGGCATCAAACAGATTTCGGAAACCGTGTTCGCGCAATCCGAAAGGTCGTTCGAAAAAGCCTGTCTGATCCAGTACCCGCGCAAGGGTATCTGGGCCATCGGCTTTGTTTCGACCACCGCCAAGGGCGAAGTGGCGCGGCGGGCGGAAACAAGTGGCGCGCTGATGTCGATCTTTGTGCCGACAACGCCAAACCCGACATCGGGTTTTTTGCTGTTCTTTCCCAAAGAGGACGTGATCGAACTGGACATGACCGTGGAAGATGCCGCCAAACTGGTGATTTCCGCAGGGCTGGTTTATCCCAACGGAAAAGATCCGACAGTGCCGCCTGTGGATAAACGTTAGCCATCAGGCGGCGGTATTAAATGGCAATTTTGGGTCAAAGCGGAAAGAGGTAAGCGCGTTAGGCACGCTGCCCCATGAATTGAAGATCAGTGTTGCGCCACGAATTCTGTGATCAACTCGGATAACTCCTGATCATGGCCCAGCCAAATGTGCCCTCCCGAAGGAAAAACAACCAGTCTCGCGTCAGGTGTTCGTTCGGAAATGGTGCGGGCCGTTTGCGCAGTCCCGAACAAATCATCCTGGGCTGACACGACAAGAGTGGGAACTTTCAGTTGCGTGAAATCAATTTCGGTCGGATGACCCGAAAATCTGGCATCATTGACCATCCCGATCGAACGCCGGCTGATTGGCATCAAATCCCCAAGTATCAGGTGCGCCCGGTTGCGCTCGGATAGCTCCACCTTATCCAGCAGGGCCGGATCTGTGGCCAGCAACGTGCGGATCAACTGGTTTGGCGCCAGCTTCAAAGCCGTCCAGAACCAGCGATCTGACGTCAATAGTTTTCCGACAAAGTACCGTTGCAGCCGGGTGAACTCGACCGGATCCCGGTTGCTCAGGTTCATGGCGGGAACAAGCAAGATCAGATGTGAACATCGGTCAGGATGACGCAGGGTGAACTGCGACGCGGTCAATGCGCCTGCGGACCCACCGGCAACGGGAATCCTGTCAATGCGGAGCGCATCAAGCAATTCGGCAAAAGCGTCCGCTTGGCTTTCTGGCGTCGGTTCGGATGGAATATGGCTTCGCAGATATCCGAAACGCGAAGGCGCGATCACTTGGAAACCCGATGAAATTAATCGACCTGCAAACCGTAAGCCCTGATCGAACCCGCCGCCTGTTCCATGAATCATGAGAAAAGGTGCGCCACAGCCTTCGACAGCATATTCAAGATCGCCGAAACGGGTGGAAATCAGCCTGCTTTTCTGGCCGACCCGAGCATGCGCGGCTGGAACGGCTTCGCCATAAGAACCGCAGACATAGCCGCCGCCAAACAGCAGGGCACCACAAGATGCGGCTGCGCCATAGATAAAGGTACGACGAGAAAAGGGCATTGCCGTTATCCAGAGTAAACATGCGGTCTGTCGATCACCTTAAGACTGGAAAAAAAGATGACATTGATGCAACTCAGGACTTTACGGTGTAAATTCCGTCTGATCGGGATTTTTACGTCCGGCGCTCTTGCCCGCTTGTCAGCCGAACATGTCCTTCATATCCACCGAACTGCGTTTGTTCAGCGCTGACTTGTGGCTGGCGATGAATGTCTCTGCCGCCTGCTGCCCCGCCGTTTTCAGGGTTTTCAGCACATAGGGTGTCGGCACCAGTTTCGTGGCCACTGACAGATCGTTCATCAATGCGTCGTCGGCGATCATATGGATCAGCACGCGCTTCATCTCGCTTTGTTCCAGCGTGCCCCGTTCCAGCAGGCGCTGGACAAAAGAAATCGCGCGCAATTCGCGCAAAAGCGATGAATTGAAACTGATCTCGTTGATGCGGTTCTGGATCTGCTGCGGGGTGCGCGGTACGCCGCTGCGTTCCAGCGGATTGATGTTGATGATCACGATGTCGCTGGGCAGGTCATCGGCAAACAAAGGAAACAGCGCCGGATTTCCGGTATATCCACCGTCCCAGAAATCCTCGTTCTGATCGGTTTCGCTGTCGTACAATTCAACCGCCTTGAACAGCGTCGGCAGGCAGGCCGAAGCCATGATCGCTTCGGTTGTGATGTCGTCGCCGTCAAAGACGCGGATTTTCCCGTTGCGCACGCGTGTTGCACAGATGAACAGGGCCGGACCTTCGTGGGCGCACACAGAGGCGAAATCGAACGTTTCGACAATCGGGCGCAATGGATTGGAATAGAACGGGCCGTAACTGTAGGGCGACACCATGCGCGACCATGTGTCGGCCATCATGAACGGCAGGGAATTTTCGATCATGCGCGAATAGGCTTGCGGGCCCGACGAATACATCCAGCCGGTCAGCGCATTATCCTGAACGGCACCCACCTTGCCCCACAGCCAGTCCAGATTGTCGCGCGCGCCCTGTTTGCCGCCCTTGAGCATTCCGGCTTTGAGCGCGGCGCCGTTCAGCGCCCCTGCCGACGTGCCGGAAATGCCCGCAATTTCGATATCATCATCCTGCAACAGGCGATCCAGCACGCCCCAGGTAAACGCACCATGCGCGCCGCCGCCCTGAAGCGCCAGATTGATGCGCAATTTGGTCATCTGCCGCGATACGCGGTGAATAGGTCAGTGACCGGGTTGGCGGTGAGGAGAAGGTGCATTCTACAAGGCGGTCCAGCCGCCATCGACGCTGATGGTGGTGCCGGTAATCTGTGCGGCGGCGTCGGAACACAGAAACACCGTCGTGCCGCCCATTTGTTCGACGGTCGCGAATTCCTTGGACGGTTGACGTTTGAGCATAACGTTCTTGATCACGTCTTCACGGCTCATGTCGTATTCCTTCATCGTGTCGGGAATTTGCGCCTCGACCAGCGGGGTCAGAACGTAACCGGGGCAGATCGCATTGGCCGTGATCGGTTCTTCTGCGGTTTCCAGTGCGGTGGTTTTGGTCAGGCCGACAACGCCGTGTTTGGCGGCGATATAGGCCGATTTGTAAGGGCTGGCCGTCAGTCCGTGTGCCGATGCGATGTTGACCACCCTGCCCCAACCGGCCTTGCGCATCACCGGCAGGGCCGCGGCGGTTGTGTGAAACGCCGAACTGAGGTTGATGGCAATGATGGCATCCCATTTGTCGACCGGAAAGCTGTCAATCGGGCAGACATGCTGGATGCCGGCGTTGTTGACCAGAATATCGCAGGCCCCCGCCTGTTCGATCAGGGCGCGGCACTGATCTCCCTTGGACATATCGGCCTGTATGTAACGCGCCTTTACGCCGTGATCCTGCGCGATGCCGTCGGCGATGGCGTGATCTTCGGGGCGGTCGGTAAAGGAATTCAGCACCACATCGGCCCCGGCCTTTGCCAGTTCGATGGCAATGCCCAGCCCGATGCCTGAATTTGATCCGGTGATCACAGCGGTTTTTCCTGACAGGGTCATTCGAACTCTCCTTTGGATGGGGCCGGTGGCGTTTGCCGCAATCTGTCATGCTGCAGATGCGAAATAAACCCAAAAGACCGTGACAGAACCACAGCGCGGGCCGCGGTTCTGATTTCTGCGCCTCACAGGGTCGCAAAAAGAATCGGTATTGTGCGCCCCTGCAGGTCCGATTTCTGTGGTGTGTCGTGCCGGTATGTGTAGAACCGCCCCTTGAATGATGGGCCAGTAAACAAAAGGTCCGGGCGAAAAAAAACGCCCGCACGAAGCGGGCGTTAAGTTATTGAGGCAGGTTTCATACAGGCAAGAAACCTATCGAGCAGTGCCTTCCTTATAAGCAATTCCGAGCCTGCATCCAAGCTAAAAGTTTGAAAAGACATGAAACTGCCGTTACCGTCTGCGCAAACAAAACAAGGGCAGAGCAGGATTGTTGCCAAAGTGCGATCAGTTTATTTCCAACCCGTCGGCGGTTTTCTGCGTCTTTATGCGCTGATTCTTGCCGCTATGTTATTCGCCAACATCGGGCATGGTGCGCCGCAACATGCCATAGCTATGTATGGCACCCCCGACCTACCACCTGATTTTGTGTCGCTGCCCTATGCCAATCCAGATGCACCCAAAGGCGGGCGTATCGTTCTGGGCAACACCGGCGGCTTTGACTCACTCAATCCGTTCGTGCGCAAAGGCACGCCGCCCTGGCAACTTCGGTTTTTTGCGTACGAGTCTCTGATGGGGCGCAGTTGGGACGAACCGTTCACGCTTTACGGTCTTTTGGCCGAATCGATTGAGGTCGGAGCGAATCGCGAATGGGTGGAATACACCCTGCGCCCCGAGGCGCGGTTTTCGGATGGCAGCCCCGTCACAGTCGAGGATGTGATCTGGTCCTACGAGGTGTTGGGCACCCAGGGCCACCCGCGCTATCACGGTTTGCGATCCCAGATCGAAACCATCGAACAGACCGGCCCCCGGTCGCTGCGCCTGACCTTTAACACCGCGGACCGCGAACTGGCGCTGATCGCCGGACTTCGCCCCATTCTGAAAAAAGCGCAATGGGATGGCATTGATTTTGCCGAAGCGGCGCTGGACACCATTCCCATCGGCAGCGCGCCCTATTCCGTCAGCCGGTACGAGGCGGGGCGCTATGTCATCTTGACCCGCAACCCTGATTATTGGGGCAAGGATCTGCCGTTGCGGCGCGGCACCCATAATCTGGACGAAATCCGGATCGACTTTTTCGGCGACAATTCCGTTCTGTTCGAGGCGTTCAAGGCCGGCAACCTGACTGTCTTGCGCGAGTTCAATGCCGAAAAGTGGGACAGCCAGTATGATTTTCCGGCGGTGCAGCGCGGTGATGTGGTGAAATCCGAAATTCCCCATTCCAAACCATCGGGGATGACGGGATTTGTCTTGAACACGCGGCGTGCGCCATTTGACAATCTGGATGTGCGCGATGCCTTAATCCACGCGTTCAATTTCGAATTCATCAACGACACGTTTACCGGTGGCGCGCAGCCGCGCATCACCTCGTATTTCTCGAATTCCGAACTGGCGATGCAATCGGGCGCGGCAACTGGCCGTGTGGCCGAATTGCTGGCGCCGTTTACAGGCACTCTGCCGCCTGACGCGCTGGATGGATATGCCCTGCCCCAGGGTGATGGATCAGCCCGTAACCGTGTCAACCTGCGCAAGGCGACCGATTTGTTCGAACGCGCGGGATGGACCGTGCAGAACGGTGTGCTGCGCAATGCGCAAGGGGCCGCGTTCTCATTCACCATTCTTCTGAAACAGGGGGATACGGAAAGCCAGTCGATTGCCGAACTTTATGTTTCGGCCTTGGCACGTCTGGGTATTCAGGCCGATATCGAAACCGTGGACAATGCCCAGTTCACCGGGCGCACCACCGAATTTGATTTCGACATGACATCGTTCCGGCGCGAACTGTCCCTGTCACCGGGAAATGAACAAAGGTTTTACTGGGGCTCTGCCAATGCGGACGCGCCCGGATCGCGCAATCTGATGGGGATGAAATCGCCCGCGGCGGACGCGATGATTGATGTGTTGCTGACATCGGAAAGCCGCGATGATTTTGTCGCAGCGGCGCGCGCGCTGGATCGGGTGCTGACGACGGGACGATATGTCATTCCGTTCTGGCAATTCACGGTCGGGCGCATCGCGCATGTCAGGGAATTGCGTTTTCCCGATCGCCTGCCTGTCTATGGCGACGGGCCGAATTTCATGCCCGAAGTTTGGTGGTACGATCCAAGCTAGGGCGCACGCGCACAACGCGGGGCCACCTGCGCCATCAGGACAGCGATGTCACCCATAAAATCGAAGCGTCCTCGTCGCTGAGCGAAACAACATTATGCCCCATCGCCGCATCATAATAGGCGCTGTCGCCACGGCGCATTTCGACGGGTTCGTAAAATTCGGTGTAAAGGCGGATCACGCCTGTCAGCACATACAGAAACTCTTCGCCATCGTGGCGCACCCAGCCGTCGAATTCATCCATGCTGCGGGCGCGCACCCGGGCGCGGTAGGGCAGCATTTGTTTCTTGGTCAGCGTGTCGCCCAAAAGCTCGTGCTCGTATGTGGTGGTGGCACGCACTGCGCCGCTGCCTGATTTGGTCACGGCCATGCGCCCGTTGACGCGGCTTTTCTGCGGGGCGGTGAACAATTGCGGCACCGATATCTCCAGACCAGTCGCCAGTTTCTTCAACGCCTCGTAGGTCGGGGACATCTGGCCGTTTTCGATCTTGCTGAGTGTCGAACGGGCAAGCCCGGCCTGACGGGCAGCCTGTTCCAGCGTCCAGTCGCGGGCTTTGCGCAACTGACGCACGCGCGCGCCCAGATCCAAAGGTTCGGCGGTCTCGTCCTGGCCGTTTTCACGGGCAATCCGGATCAGGTTTTTGGGGTCATCTGCGTTCATGCGTGCGTCTATAGAACTGCATCGGGGTACTTGCAACGGGCGCGCCTGCGGGCTAGCGGTTGGGCATGTTGTCTGTCTTTGATCACGGGCCGCCGCCGCCCTGCCCCGCCCCGTTCAACCTTGCTGCCTATGTTCTGGGCGCGGCCCGCGATGTCCCGGACAAAACCGCCCTGTCGATCCTGTCGCTGTCGGGATCGCAGGACTGGACCTATGCGCAACTGGAACAGGCCGTTCTGGGTGTTGCACAGGGGTTGCGCGATCAAGGTCTTGCACCGGGTGCACGCGTGCTGATGCGGTTGGGCAATTCGGTTGATTTCCCGATTGTCTATCTGGGTGCGATCGCCGCCGGTCTGGTTCCGGTGCCAACCTCAAGCCAGCTGACCGAACCCGAGGTTGCGGCGATCCTGTCCGATCTGGAACCGCAGGCGGTGCTGCGTGATCCTGCAATTGCCTGCCCGGATCATTCCGGCACAGTGCTTCTGGAGAAGGTAAAGACTTTTTTTGACAATCCGGTCGAGGCCGGGACATTCGCCTTTGACATGGCTGATCCTGACCGGATCGCATATATCATCTACACTTCCGGTACGTCGGGCAAGCCGCGTGCGGTGGCACATGCGCATCGGGCGATCTGGGCGCGGCGCATGATGATGCGTGACTGGTATGCTCTGAAACCGGATGACCGGATGCTGCACGCGGGCGCATTTAACTGGACCTATACGCTGGGCACTGGCCTGATGGATCCCTGGACCCTTGGCGCCACAGCCCTGATCCCCGGTTCCGACGTGGCCCTGCACGACCTGTCCGATTTGATCGCTGTTCATCGCGCGACCATTTTCGCGGCCGCGCCCGGGGTCTACCGGAAAATCCTGTCGGAAACGCCGGTGATCGTGGCACCCGATCTGCGCCACGGGCTGAGCGCGGGGGAAAAGCTGCCGCAACGGGTGCGCGAGGCGTGGCATGTGGCCACCGGCACGCAGGTCTACGAGGCATACGGCATGTCGGAATGTTCCACTTTTATATCATCGGGTCCGGCGCGTCCGGCGCGCGGAGATGCGTTGGGCACGCCGCAGGTCGGGCGCTGCGTTGCGATAATGGGCGATGACGGCCCGGCGCCACAGGGACAGGAAGGCACCATTGCCATTCGCCGCGATGATCCGGGGCTGATGCTGGAATATGTGAACGCCCCCGAGGATACGGCGGCGCGGTTTCACGGCGACTGGTTCATGACCGGTGATCAGGGCGCGATGGCGGTTGACGGTCAGATCACCTATCTGGGGCGCGCCGATGATATGATGAACGCGGGCGGTTATCGTGTGTCCCCGCTTGAGGTCGAGGCAGCGCTGTCTGACATGCCGGGCATCGACGCGATCGGCGTCATCGATGTCGAGGTGAAACAGGACGTGCGACTGATCGCGGCATTTTACACCGGGCCAAAGCGACTGGACGATGCGGCGCTGGACAGGTATGCCCGGTCCAAACTCGCCCGCTACAAACAACCGCGCGCTTTTGTGCACCTGCCGCAGCTGCCGACAGGGGCCAACGGAAAATTGCTGCGCCGCGCCTTGCGCGCCTATTATGAGGTTTCAGATGATCAAGCTTGATATCATGTCCGACCCGATTTGCCCGTGGTGCTATATTGGCAAGACCTATCTGGATCAGGCACTGGCGCAACACCCTGACCATCCGTTCACCATCGAATGGCACCCCTTTCAGCTGAACCCCGACATGCCGCGCGAGGGTATGGACCGGCGCGCCTATCTTGAGGGCAAGTTTGGCGGCAAGGAACGCGCCGCTGCAGCCTATGCACCGGTGGTTGAACATGCGCAAAAAGCCGGTCTTGTGATCAATCTGGACAAGATGGAGCGCACGCCCAACACGCTGGATGCGCACCGCCTGATCCATTGGGCCGGTATAGAAGGCCGCCAGACTGCGGCGGTTTCGCAATTGTTTCAGGCCTATTTTGTCGATGGCGCGGATATTGGCGACACCGAAGTTCTGGCCGATATCGCTGATGGCATCGGCATGGACGCGTCTGTTGTTATGCGCCTGCTGCAATCGGATGCAGATATCGAAGACATCCGCGCGCGCGATGCCCATTCGCGCGAGATGGGGATTTCGTCGGTCCCGACCTTCATCGTGGATGGCAAACACGCGGTGCCGGGCGCACAACCACCGGAACTCTGGGCGCGGGTGATCGCAGAGGTGCAGGAGAACACCGCGTCATGACATGGGCCCGTCCTGTCACGCTGATTTCCGCCCTGATCACGGTGATCGTTTCGGGGACGGTATTTTTCCATCTTGTTGAAGGCTGGAGCCTGCTGGATTCCTATTTTTTCACGGTCGTGACCCTGTCCACGGTCGGGTACGGATCAATTGTACCCGTCACCGCACTGGGCAAGATCGGCACGACGGTCCTTATTTTTACCGGACTGGGTATTTTCGCCGTGGCCATTCAGCAATTCGGCGAATTCACGCTGCGCCGCCGGATGCGCAAACGTGCCAAACGGATCGAGGAAAGCGAAGAAGCGTATATCAAGGCCGAGACAGGCAAGGACACTGACGCGTGAGCGATGCGCGCACCAACACGATGGGGCGGGTCGAGTTCATCACGCTGTGTGCGATGATGTTCGCCACCATCGCGTTTTCGATTGATGCGATGTTGCCCGCCCTGCCCAGCATCGGGGCCGAACTAAGCCCGGATGCCCTGAACCGGGCCCAGTTGATCGTCACCTCGTTTGTTCTGGGCATGGGCATTGGCACCGCGTTTACTGGCCCGCTGTCGGATGCGTTCGGGCGCAAGCCGGTTATTCTGGCCGGCGGGGCCTTGTATATCATTGGGGCGGCGGTCGCTTGGGCCAGTTCATCGCTTGAATGGGTTCTTGCCGCGCGTATTGCGCAGGGGTTGGGGGCTGCGGGGCCGCGCATTGCGACGATGGCGGTGATCCGCGATTTCTATTCCGGCCGGGAAATGGCCAAGCTTGTTTCATTCGTGATGATCATCTTTACCCTTGTGCCGGCCTTTGCGCCGCTTTTGGGGGCGGGCATCATTGCGCTGTTTGGCTGGCGCAGTATCTTTGTTGCATTCATCCTGTTCTCGCTGGTCAGCATGGTGTGGATGTCGGTCCGGCTGGGTGAATCCCTGCCGGTGGAAAACCGGCGGCCTTTTCGGGCGGGTTTGTTGTGGGTCGCCATCAAGGAACTGTTCGCCCATCCGGCGGTGCGCATGTCGATGCTGGTGCAAACGCTGATCTTCGGCATGTTGTTTTCCATGCTCAGTTCGGTGCAGCAGATTTTTGATATTTCGTTTCAGCGCGGCGCAGAGTTTCCGTTCTGGTTTGGCGGCATTGCCCTGCTGTCGGGCACGGCAGGATTTTTGAATGCGGCGCTGGTGATGCATATCGGAATGCGGCGTCTGGTGACGGTATCGCTGTCCGTGCAAGTCGCCCTTTCGAGCCTGATGCTGGTCTTGTGGCTGATGCAACCGCCCCAAAGCATACAGTTCGGGGCCTTCATGGTCTGGCAGTTCTCGGTGTTTTTCATGATGGGAATGACCATCGGCAACCTGAATGCCATTGCGATGGAACCGATGGGGCATATCGCGGGCATGGCGGCGTCGGTGATGGGGGCGGTATCAACCGTGCTGGCGGCGGTGATCGCGGCCCCTGTCGGTCTGGCCTTTGACGGCACGCCCCTGCCTCTGATCATCGGTGTTCTGGTTATGGCAATCGTGGCGGCCGGTCTGATGCTGTCACTCCAACGTACCGAGGAACAACCGGTCTAACCCTGTTTGGCCTTGGCCTTTTTCTGTTCTGCAATCGCCTTTTCGGCCAGGTCGCGTGCAATCGCGAACGCGCCCTTGATCTTGTCGCTGTCTTTTTTCCAGTCGCGCCGGACCACGATCTTGTTGTCCTTGACCTTGGCCAGCCCGCGCTGATCGGTGATGAAATCAACCAACCCCTGGGGCGAGGCATATTTGTCATTGTGGAACTGGATCGTCGCGCCCTTGGGGCCGCCATCCAGCTTGGCAATACCGGCGCGTTTGCACATCGCCTTGATCCGCACGACCAGCAGCAGAGTATTCACCTCTTTGGGCAGCGGGCCAAACCGGTCGATCAATTCGGCGGCGAAACCTTCCAGTTCGACCTTGGTGCTAAGCTCGGACAGGCGGCGATAAAGGCCCAGTCGCACATCCAGATCGGGCACATAGGGTTCCGGTATCAGGACGGGCACGCCGAGGTTGATCTGGGGCGCCCATTGATCGTCTGCCGCGCTCAGCCCCTCCAATTCGCCCGCCTTGATCTTGGCAATCGCCTCTTCCAGCATGGATTGATAGAGTTCGAAGCCGACATCACGCATCTGGCCGGATTGTTCTTCGCCCAACAGGTTTCCTGCGCCGCGAATGTCCAGATCCTGACTGGCAAGGGTAAAGCCTGCCCCCAATGTATCGAGCGATCCCAGAACCCGCAGCCGTTTTTCCGCAGCCGGGGTCAGTTTGGCGCGCGGTTTCGTGGTCAGATACGCATAGGCGCGGGTTTTCGAACGGCCCACCCGCCCCCTGATCTGGTAAAGCTGTGACAGGCCGAACATATCGGCGCGGTGGATGATCATGGTGTTGGCCGACGGAATATCCAAACCGGATTCGACAATCGTTGTGGCCAGCAACACATCGTACTTGCCGTCGTAAAACGCGTTCATGCGGTCATCCAGTTCACCCGCTGCCATCTGGCCATGGGCGATAACCACGCTGACTTCGGGCACCTGTTCGGCCAGAAAAGTTTCGATCTCGGGCAGATCGGCAATACGGGGCACCACGAAAAACGACTGTCCGCCGCGATAATGTTCGCGCAACAGCGCCTCGCGCAGGGTCACGGCATCAAATTCGCTGACATAGGTGCGGATTGCCAGCCGGTCGATCGGGGGCGTGCCGATAATGCTAAGGTCGCGCACGCCCGACAGGGACAATTGCAAGGTGCGCGGGATCGGTGTCGCGGTCAGCGTCAGCACGTGGATATCGGTGCGCAACTGTTTCAGCCGTTCCTTGTGGCTGACGCCAAAATGCTGTTCTTCGTCGATCACCAGCAGGCCCAGGTTTTTGAACCGGATGGATTTCGCCAGCAGCGCGTGGGTGCCGATGACAATATCCACCGTGCCCCGGCTGATGCCGTCCCGCGTGGCCTGCGCGTCCTTGGCACTCACGAAGCGTGACAGGGGCCGCACCTCGATCGGGAAGCCGCGAAACCGTTCGGCAAAGGATTTGTAATGCTGGCGCGCCAGCAGCGTTGTCGGGGCGATGATTGCGACCTGCACGCCGGACATGGCCGCCACAAAGGCCGCGCGCATCGCCACCTCGGTCTTGCCAAAGCCGACATCGCCGCAAATCAGCCGGTCCATCGGCGATCCGCTGTGCATGTCGTCCAGCACTTCGCCGATCGCGCGCATCTGGTCATCGGTTTCGGTATAGGGAAAGCGGGCGCTGAACGCATCCCACATGCCCGGCGGCGGATCCATGATCGGTGCGCGGCGCAGGGCGCGTTCTGCGGCGACGCGGATCAGACGGTCGGCCATTTCGCGAATACGTTCTTTCAGTTTGGCCTTTTTGGCCTGCCATGCGCCCCCGCCCAACCGATCCAGCAGGCCTTCTTCGTGGCCGTATCGCGACAGCAGTTCGATGTTTTCCACCGGCAGGTACAGACGTGCCTGTTCGGCATATTCCAGCAACAGGCATTCATGCGCTGCACCTGCGGCGGTGATCACTTCCATGCCGTGATAGCGCCCGATGCCGTGATCGACATGCACCACCAGATCGCCGGGTGACAAGCTTTGGGTTTCGGTCAGAAAGTTTTCGGCACGCCGTTTCTTGCGCGGTGCGCGGATCAGCCTGTCGCCCAGAACGTCCTGTTCCGAAATCACGGTCAGCCCGGGGGCCTCAAAGCCATGTTCCAGCGCCCATACCGCCAGATGCAGCCCCCGTTTGCCGATGCGCGTGGCATCGGTGATCGGGATTGTTTCGGCCAGCCCTTCGTCTTCGATCAAGCCGCTTAGCCGTTCCCGCGCGCCTTGTGAATAACTGGCGACAACCACGGGGCCTGTGTCCAGTTTCTTCCTGATGTGATCCGCCAGCGCGCCGAACAGGCTGATGTTTTCCAATTGCCGCTCGGGCGAGAAATTGCGCCCGATGCGCCCGCCCGCGTCCAGCACGTTCGGGCCGGTTGCCTGTGGCAGCGGATTAAGCTGGATCACCCGCCGGTCCGCAACCGCGGTGGTCCATGTCGCATCATCCAGATACAGGCTGGCCGGTGGCGCCGGCTTGTACACCGTGTTCAGGTGCGATTTTTCCGACATTGCGATTTTGCGGGTTTCATACTGGTCCACGATCGCATCCCAGCGCGACAGCCGCGTCGGGGTGATCTGGTCATCCAGCGTGATGCTGGCCTTGGGCAGGTAATCGAACAGGGTTTCCAGCTTTTCGTGAAAGAACGGCAACCAGTGTTCCGCGCCCTGATGTTTGCGCCCCGCACTGACCGCCTCGTACAGGGGATCATCAGTGCCCGCCGCGCCGAATTCGATACGATAGTTCTGGCGAAACCGCGTGATCGCGGCCTCGTCCAGTATCACCTCGGACACCGGCGCAAGTTCGATCATGTCCAGCTTTTCGGTCGTGCGCTGTGTTGCCGGATCGAACCGGCGCGCGCCGTCCAGCACATCGCCGAACAGATCCAGCCGCACCGGCCCCAGATCGCCCGGTGGATAGATGTCGATGATCCCGCCGCGCACCGCGTAATCGCCCGGTTCCAGAACGGTCGGGCTTTGGCTGAACCCCATGCGGGCCAGAAATGCGCGCAACGCGGCTTCGTCAATACGCGCACCGACCTGCGCCTTGAACGCGGCCTCGCGCAGGATGGTGCGCGCGGGCACGTACTGGCTGGCGGCGTTCAGGGTTGTCAGCAGCACATATTGCGGTGGCATCCCATGGACCAGACCGGCCAGCGCGGCCATCCGCGTTGCTGAAATATCGGCGTTGGGCGATACGCGGTCATAAGGCAGGCAATCCCAGCCGGGAAAGGTGACAACGGGCATATCGGGGGCAAAAAACGCCAGCGCCGCGCGCATTGCGACCATACGTTTGTCATCGCGCGCGATATGCAGAACCGGCGCACCCGCGTCCGCCAGTTCCTTCAGGATCAGCTTTGCGTCATAGCCTTCCGGTGCGCCGCCAAGCGTTATATGAAAGCCGTTGTTTGACATTGTCAGCCGAACGGACCCAGCGACAGGTTCTGGAACATGCCCCACATGGCGGTCAGAAAGATCGAAATCATGCCGATAAACTGGGTGAAGAACCGGTGCCGCCCCAACCGCCGGTGCAGCGCTTCGCCAACCAGATGTTCGGTTTCGATCAGCCGCGCCGTTGACAGTGACAAAAGCCCGACAATCGACATCGGGAACAGCAGCAAAAACACGGCCTGGGCAAATTCGACGTCGTACATGAACCCGGTGATAGCCAGCGCGGTCAGGAAAAAGCAGCCAAACCCCAAAAGCCACAGCCCCGAAACGCGCGCGACATAAAGCAGTCGGTTCACATTGATACGCACCAGATCTTCCAGATCGGTTTCGGCCTGTCCGCCCTGCCGGCGGGCACGCAGCACAAGATCATAGGGAACGCCGATGACCCAGTGGCTGGCGGTTGACCACATCACAGCCAATGCGATCCAGAACCACAGGTTCGAAAACGAACGCATGTCGATCAGTTCAAATACAGTTTGGTGCCAGTCCAAGGGGAGCCTGCTTTGCAATCTTTTGCCTCTCTTAGCGGGGCGGCGCGGCAATTCCTACCCTTGTGAAGCCTGTTTTTCCGTGTCAGGCCTAAACAAGTTCAAGAACAGAGTGATCCAGATGAAACCGACCGTTGCCCCCTTTCCCGCCGCACGCCTGCGCCGCACCCGTCAAAGCGCCCCGATGCGCGCGCTTGTGCGGCAAAATACGCTCAGCGCCGATGATTTCATCTGGCCGCTTTTCGTGCGCAGTGGCGAGGGTGTGGAAGAGCCGGTGACCTCCATGCCTGGTGTGATGCGGCGCAGTGTGGACCGGATTGTCGAGGCTGCTAAACAGGCCGCTGATCTGGGGATTCCGGCGATTTGCCTGTTTCCTTACACCGAACAAAAAGACCGCACCGAAGAATGCGCCGAAGCGTGGAACCCCGACAACCTGTCCAACCGTGCCACACGCGCGATCAAGGCCGCCGTGCCAGATATTGCCGTCATGACGGATGTGGCGCTGGACCCCTACAACATCAACGGCCATGACGGTTATGTCGTGAATGGCGAGATTCTGAATGATGAAACGGTTGCGGCGCTGGTGAAAATGGCGCTGGCACAGGCCGAAGCCGGGGCCGATATTATCGGGCCGTCCGATATGATGGATGGCCGGATCGGTGCGATCCGCAATGCGCTTGAAACCGGCGGGCACCACAACGTCATGGTGATGTCTTATGCCGCCAAATACGCCAGTGCGTTTTACGGGCCGTTCCGGGATGCGGTCGGCGCGTCGGGCGCGCTGAGCGGGGACAAGAAAACCTATCAGATGGACCCGGCCAATTCGGACGAGGCGCTGCGCCTGATCGAACGCGACCTGATGGAAGGTGCCGATATGGTCATGGTCAAACCCGGCATGCCCTATCTGGATATCTGCCGCCGCGTCAAAGACAGCTTTGGCGCACCGACATTCGCCTATCAGGTGTCGGGCGAATACGCGATGATCAAGGCCGGAGCACAGAATGGCTGGATCGACGGTAAAAAGGTGATGATGGAAAGCCTGATGGCGTTCAAACGGGCCGGATGTGATGGCATCCTGACCTATTTCGCCCCGGATGCCGCGCGTCTTTTGAACGGGACCAAGGGGTAGGCACGCGCCCTGCCCGCGAATTGAAAGGGTCACGACATGCGCACAATCGGTGCTTTGATATTTCCCGGTTTCGAACTGCTGGACCTGTTTGGACCGATGGAAATGTTCGGCCATCTGGCGGATGATTTCGATCTGACACTTGTGGCGCAGGATCGCGGCGCGGTGCGCAGCGCGAAGAAACTCGCCGCCATCGCCGAAGCCGGCACCGGGGACGGGACACAATATGACATCCTGTTTGTACCCGGCGGCCCGGGCGTGCGGCCGGGTCTGAACGATACTGATCTGCTGGACTGGATCGCGCGCACGGCGCAACAGGCCGAATATGTGCTGAGCGTGTGCACAGGTTCTGCCCTGCTGGCCAAGGCGGGTGTGCTGGACGGGCGGCGCGCAACCTCGAACAAGGCGGCGTTTGACTGGGTCGTGTCGCAGGGTCCGGACGTGGATTGGCAGCGGCAGGCCCGGTGGGTGCAGGATGGCCGGTTTTTCACCTCGTCCGGTGTGTCGGCGGGCATGGACATGACGCTGGCCGTGATCGAACATCTGCACGGTACGGAACAGGCCGAAGACGTGGCGCTGATCTGTGAATATGAATGGCACCGCGATGCCGCGCGCGATCCGTTTACTCTGGCGCACGGTCTGGTCTGACCGGATCTTCGGCGTCCAAAGGGCAGCATGCCGCCCATTGCCATTCTTTGGCGTGACACATCGGCGTTATCGGCGTATAAACGCCGACAAGACCGGATAAACCGGCTGAACAGGCAACAATTACAGGCAAAACATATGAAAAATCACGATTCCTCCCGTCTGACCCGGCGCGGGTTTACTCTTGCGGCATTCTCTGGCGTTGCGTTGACTGCGGCATGTGGCAACGGCGTGGGCAGTTCCGGCCCCGGCACGATCGACGCGCGCGTTGATGCAACCCTTGACCAGATGTACCGCCAATACCCCAACACGGTTGACCTTTCCCAGAAGGCCAACGGGATGCTGGTGATGCCGCTGGTGACCGAAGCCGGGTTTATCTACGGCGGCGCCTATGGGCGCGGTGCGCTGCGGGTTGGCGGCACGACAGTGGATTATTATTCCACCACCAAGGCCAGCGCCGGTTTGCAGATCGGCGCCCAGCAATACGCGCATGTGCTGTTCTTCATGACAGACGACGCGCTGATGGATTTTCGCCGTTCGCCCGGATGGGCCGTGGGCGCGGGTGTGGAATACGTGATTTCCGATCAGGGCGACGGATTGGCCGCCGAAACCACCACCGCGCTAGCACCGGTTCTGGCGGCGGTGTTCGGCCGCGCCGGATTGCTGGTCGGCGCGACGCTGGAAGGCACAAAATACACGCGGATCATTCCGTAAGACTTTGATTTTAGGTTTGAAAAGGCGGGCATCTAGCCCGCCTTTTTTGCTGCCTGATCCGGTCCGAACCCGAAGGCCCGTTTACCCCATCGCGCGCAGGCGTCTGATCAGGCTGGATGTATCCCAGCGCCCGCCACCCAGTTTCTGCACGTCCTTGTAGAACTGATCGACCAGCGCCGTGACCGGCAGGCTGGCGCCGGTGTCATTGGCGGTGTCCAGACAGATGCCCAGATCCTTGCGCATCCAGTCCACCGCGAACCCGTGATCGAACTTGTCGTCCAGCATGGTTTCATAGCGGTTCGACATCTGCCAGCTGCCCGCGGCACCCTGGCTGATCACCTCGACAACGGCGCGCCCGTCCAGACCGGCCTTTTCCGCGAAATGCAGCGCCTCTGACAGGCCCTGCACCAGACCGGCAATGGCGATCTGGTTGCACATCTTGGTCATCTGGCCGGCGCCGCTGGTGCCGATCCGGCGGCAGGTTTTGGAATAGGCCGCCATCACCGGTTCCGCGCGGGCATATTCGGCCTCATCGCCACCGCACATGATCGACAGCACACCGTTTTCCGCGCCGGCCTGCCCGCCGGACACCGGCGCGTCGACAAAGGCGATATCGGCGGATTTGGCGGTTGCGTATAGTTCATGGGTGACAGCCGCCGAAACAGTGGTGTGATCGACAAAAACGCTGCCCGCATCCATCCCGGTAAACGCGCCGTCATCGCCCAGACAGACCGAGCGCAGATCATCATCATTGCCCACGCACGCCATCACGAATTCAGCGCCCTTTGCCGCCTCGCGCGGGGTCGCGGCATGCTGGCCGCCATGGGACTTGGCCCAGGCCTGCGCCTTGGACGCGGTCCGATTATAAACCGTGACGTTGTGGCCTTTTGCCTGTAGATGGGCCGCCATCGGACCACCCATAACCCCCAGACCCAGAAACGCGACGTTTGCCATGTGCTTTCCCCTTGAATTCTTTTTGGTTACGCATTGTGTCTGGCTAAACTTGCATCCATGACGGGTAAAGAAAAGGGGGCTTGATGCCAACGCTGTTCCAATGGCTGCTTCGCATTGCATCGGGTCTGATCGGCCTGATCGTGCTGGGGGCTGTCGTGGTGTATTATCTCGCGTCCCGTTCCCTACCCGATTACGACAAGACGCTGCGGGTTGCCGATATCAGCGCCCCTGTCGAGGTGGTGCGTGACAACGCCAATGTGCCCCATATCTTTGCTGCGCCGGATGCGCCGGACAAGGATGTGTATTTCGGGCTTGGCTATGCCCACGCGCAGGACCGGCTGTGGCAGATGACAATGCTGCGCCGCACGGTGCAGGGCCGGTTGTCAGAGCTGTTCGGTGAACGCACCGTATCCATCGACAGTCTGGTGCGGCGGCTGGACCTTTACGCGCTGTCTGTCAAATCGGTCGAGGTGCAAACCCCCGAAACGCGCGCTGCCCTGTCGGCCTATGCGGCTGGCGTGAATTCGCGGCTGGCGGAAATCAACATTGATGCGCTGGGGCGCGGCGCGCCGGAAATGTTCGTGTTCAATGCCCCGATTGCCCCGTGGCAGCCGGCAGATTCGATTGCGATCATCAAGTTGATGGCGCTGCAACTGTCCTCGCATCTGGAGGAAGAGGTATTGCGCGCGCGCACGTCGCTGATCCTGCCGGATGAAAACAGGTTGCGTGATATCCTGCCTGATGTTCCGGGATCAGGTGTTGCCGCCCTGCCCCGTTACTCTGCCCTTGTACCGGGCCCGGTGCCGCGCTTCGCACAGGCCAGCCCGATGCCGCAAACACAAACGTCGCCGTTCAAACGCCGTGGCCTTGCCGGCGCGTCGAACGCCTGGGCCGCCGCCCCGTCGCGCAGCGCATCGGGGGGCACATTGCTGGCCAATGATCCCCATCTTGGCCTGACAGCGCCTTCGATCTGGTATCTGGCGCGGCTGGAACTGGCGTCTGGCGGTGTGATCGGGGCCACCATTCCCGGCGTGCCGGTGGTGATGACAGGGCGCAGTGCGACACTGGGTTGGGGCATTACGTCGTCCTATCTGGACGATCAGGATCTGTTCATCGAAAAAATCAATCCGGACAATCCGGAAGAATACCAGACGCCCGCCGGGTTTCGCCCCTTCGTGACCCGCAAATCCATTGTCGAGATCAAGGACAGCACGCCGATCACGCTGACATTGCGCTGGACGGAAAACGGCCCGGTTCTGCCCGGTTCGCATTACGGATTGTCCACCATCACACCCCCCGGTCACGTTGTTTCGCTGGCATGGACCGCGCTAAGCCCCAAAGACACTACAATGAGTGCGGCAATCGCCCTGATGGGGGCGCAAACCGTGCGCGACGGGCTGGAACTGAGCGAAGACTATATCGCCCCCTCGCAGAACCTGACGCTGGCCGACCAGTCCGATATCGCGATGAAAACGATCGGCGCGATGCCGCGCCGCAACGCCGAGCATCAAAGCCAGGGGCGGTTGCCTTCGCCGGGGTGGCGCCACGAAAACCGCTGGCAGGGTCGGTTGCCCTTCAGCGACAACCCGCATTTCATCGCCCCTGTTGGCGGTATCCTTGGCAATACCAACAACAAGACGATTGATCGCCCGTTTCCCAAACATGTGTCTTATGTCTGGGGTGACAGTCAGCGTATCCAGCGCTGGCAGCGCCTGATGCAGTCGCGTCAGGTTCACACCCGCGACAGTTTTATCGAGGCCCAGCTTGATCCGGTCAGTGCGACGGCACGAACGTTGTTGCCGCTGATCGGGGCCGAATTATGGTTCACCGGCGAAGCGGCCCCCGATGGTACCGCCGAGCGCCAGCGCCAGCGCGCGTTAACATTGCTGGCCAGCTGGAATGGTGAAATGAACGAACATTTGCCCGAGCCGCTGATCTATGCGGCGTGGTTGCGCGCGCTGCAAACCCGCCTGATACAGGATGAGCTGGGACCGCTGGCGGTTGAATTCGACCATGTGGAACCGCTGTTTATCGAACGCGCATTTCGGGACGTGGATGGCGCATCCGTATGGTGCGATGTTCTGCAAAGCGCACCAGTGGAAACCTGCCCCGACATGGCGCGGCTGGCGCTGGATGATGCGCTGGTCTGGATCGGTGAAAAATACGGCCCCGCACTGGAAAGCCTGCGCTGGGGCGATGCGCATCAGGCCACCCATGATCACCCGGTTCTGGGCGAGGTGCCGGTGCTGCGCTATTTCGTGAACATCCGCCAGTCCACCAGCGGCGGCGACAATACGCTGCAACGCGGGCGCACCAGCGGGCAGGATCCGGACCCGTTCCAGAATGTGCACAGCGCCGCCTATCGCGGGGTCTATGATTTTGCCGATCCCGACAGTTCGGTTTTCGTCACCTCGACCGGTCAATCGGGGCATTTCCTGTCGCGCCACTATGACGATCTGGCGCAGCTGTGGCGGCGCGGTGAATACATCCCGATGTCACTGGATGAAAACCTGGCCCGCGCCGCATCCGTCGGCGTGACCCGCCTTATCCCGGCCGAGTGAACATCGGCATAGACAGGGCTGCAGGCACAGCCCGGCCCTTTGCCATTGAAGCAAGGAGAGAACCAACGCCAGATCGACGGGGCCTGACACGGCCCGAACCGTGGTTGGTGAAGGTGAAGCTTTCGGACTGTTTGGGCGATTTTGCGCCGATGCGCAGGCAAAAACGTTCAAAATCGCTATAATACCCGCCCGAGGGGCTGTTTCTTTTGAAAAAGGAGACGTCCATGGGATGTCCTTCACCAACCACGGAATACAAATTCGAATTTCTGTCTGCCAGTGGCGTCGGCGGGTCCGAAGGCACGATCAGCGCGGGATGCCCTGCCTATGATCAGGCTCTGGCGGATCAGGCGTTTCTGAAGGCCAAAGAGGCTTTTGCGCGTTATCTTGAGCGCAAACATACCGATCCGTGCGGGCCAGATTGCCGTATTCACACCACGACAGATTGGATACCGGTGCCCAATCTGCCCAATCAAACCAAGGTCAAGCGGATCTTCTTTTCCATCGAATGCCCCGAAGGCGATGGCGGCATGAAAACCTGCCTTTATTCCTTTGAAATGATATTTTCCTACAGGGTTTTGCAACGCACTGTTACGTGCATCCCGTTTCTGGGCGGACCGAACGATTTTTTCCTGGAACCCATTTCACTGGAAGGCGATTGCCATTGATCGCGCCGTGACGGGGGTGTCTGGGCGTAAACCCGACAGCATCAAAGCCGTTCGAAATCCTGCTTTTGCCGTGCGCTCCAGCGGACGGTGATGTCAAACCCGTCTTCGCCCTGCGCCTCGTCCTGCACGATATCCTGCGCGAACAGCCAGGCGCGTTTCTTGCCTTGGGAAAACGGCAGTGTCAGGGTCTCGGTGGTTTTGACGCCGACCAGAATATCGGCAATGGCGGCAAGCAGGTCATCTATCCCCTCGCCCGTGACGGCAGAGATCGCAAAGCGCGTTTCGTCGCGCGCGGCGCGGGCGCGCATGGCTTCTTGCGCCTCAGGGGTCAGCAGATCGATTTTGTTCCATATTTCGATCAGGGGCCGGTCTTCATCAATGCCAAGCGATGTCAGGATATCCATCACGTCACGGGCCTGCGCCTCGCTTTCGCCATGGGATATGTCGCGCACGTGGCAGATCAGGTCGGCGCCCAGGACTTCTTCCAGCGTGGCGCGGAAGGCTGCGACCAGTTCGGTGGGCAGATCGCTGATGAAACCCACCGTGTCCGACAGGATGATTTCCGGCCCATCGGGCAGCACAACCGACCGCATCGTCGGATCCAGTGTGGCAAACAGCATATCCTTGGCCATGACATCGGCCCCTGTCAGACGGTTAAACAGGGTGGATTTGCCGGCGTTGGTATACCCCACAAGCGCAACAATCGGGTAAGGCACCTTGGCGCGCGCGGCGCGGTGCAGTGTGCGGGTTTTGACCACCTTGTCCAACTGGCGGCGCAGGCGCACCAACTGGTCGTCAATGGCGCGCCGGTCCGCTTCGATCTGGGTTTCACCGGGACCACCAACAAATCCCAGCCCGCCACGCTGGCGTTCCAGGTGGGTCCAGGCCCGCACCAGCCGTGTGCGCTGATAGGACAGCGCGGCCATTTCGACCTGCAACACACCTTCCTTGGTGCGGGCGCGATCACTGAAAATCTCAAGGATCAGACCGGTCCGGTCCAGCAGCTTTACGCCCCAGGCCTTTTCAAGATTGCGTTGCTGCACCGGGCTGACCGGCCCGTCGATCAGAACCAGTTCAACCTCGTCGGCTTCGAATTTCTGGCGCAGTTCCTCGATCTTGCCCTTGCCAAACAGCATGCCTGCATGGGCCTTGGGCAGGCGTACCACATCGGCGCCGACAACCTGAAGTTCGGCCAGCGCATCGGCAAGCGCAATCGCTTCGGCCAATGCCGGTTCGGCGGGCCGGCGGGAATGGTCTGATTTCAGGTCAGGATGCAACACCCATGCGCGGGTGACGGCACGCTCGTGTTCCATCAAGAGGCGTCTTCGCCCTCATACAGGCTGATCGGCTGGGATGGCATGATCGTCGAAATCGCATGCTTGTAAACAAGCTGGGATTGGCCGTCACGACGCAGAAGAACGCAGAAATTATCGAACCACGTAATCACGCCTTGCAGCTTTACGCCATTGATCAGGAAGATAGTCACGGGCACTTTGGTTTTGCGCACGTGGTTCAGGAACGCGTCCTGAAGGTTCTGTCTGTCCGAAGCCATTATTGCTCGCCTTTGTTCTTTTTCACGCTGCGGATCAGCGTATTCCCTCGCACACACCAGTATGTAGCGGCAAATGGGGAGTTTCCAGCCCAAAAAACAATCCGTTACGCTCCGAACGCAATTGTCGCATCTTGGGCACAACTTATTGCGGCTAACTGCGCCACAAATCCGGGGTCAGAAGGGCAATAATGGCAAGGGTTTCCAGACGCCCCAGAACCATGGCAGCGCACAGTACGCCCTTGGCCCACGGGCCAAGCTGAACAAGGCTGACGGGGGCCTCGGACGCTGACTGGATCAGGGGACCGGTTGTCGACAATGTCGCGATGCTCAGGACCACGGCATTTTCGAAATCAACGCCCAAAGCCGTCAGAACCACCGTCACCAGCGCCAGAGACAGGGCAAACAGCATGAAAAAGATCCATGCGATATAGGCGCCGTCGCGCTGGATGCGGCGGGTGCGCTGGCCGCCGCCGCTGACCGATGAAGGATGCACAAGCCGTTCCATTTCGCGCAACCCGTGCAGATAAAGCGCATAGACCCGCAGCAGTTTCACGCCACCCGCCGTTGTCGCCACACCGCCCCCGGTCAGCGCCAGACCCATCAGGATCAGGCCCGGCGTGCTGAGGCCCGACCAGTTTTGCGATGTGCCCCAGTCGGCGCTTTCAAATCCGGTGGTGGTCAGGAATGACAGGACCGTGAACATCGACCCCCAGAACGCCTGTGCGGCCTTCAACAGGCTGTCGCCCTCGCGCACCTCAAGCGATCCCATCCAGTGGCGCAGTAGCAGCAGAACCGGCACTCCAATGACCAGCATCATGCCGATGCGGAATTCGGGATCGGACAGAATGCCGGTTCCGCCGGTGGTGACGGTATCGGTGGAAAATGTCAGACGTGACAAGGCAAACAGCATGAACAGGAACATGACCGCCTCGCCGGTGAAACCCGACGCGCCGTTCTGCACCCCGCCAATGGGGGAAATGCCGCTGGTCGCCATTACCGACATGGCATGGCACAGCGACACCAGCGACGTATCCCCGCCCAGCAACAACAACACCCACAACACCAACGTCAGACCGGCGTAAATCGGAAACAACACTATTGTGATGCGCAGCAACCGGGTGCGCGGGTCAGACCGCCCCACACGGTCGCCGCGTGCTTCGGACATCCGGCCGGGCTGGGCGCGCGCGGTCACTTCGAACCCGCCAAGGTTCAGCGGGGCCAGAATGGCCGATGCGGCGATCCACATGACCAGCCCGCCCATCCAGCCGACCTGCGCCCGCCACAGGTGCAACCCGCCCGAAAGGCGCGTCGGATCTTCGAACATGGTGGCGCCGGTGGTGGTGATGGCGCTGACCATTTCGAAATAGGCATTCAGAAAACTGGTGGTTTGCAGCGCGTCATAGAACGGGATCGCCAACAGCACGGGCAGAAAGGCGAACATCGAAAACAGCGACATCAGCTGGCCAAGCGTGCCGTGCCGGCTGCGCCGGCCGCTCATCGCGATGGCAATCATGGCAGTGGTGATCAGGCCCAGCGTGCCGGCATAGAAAAAGGTGCGCGAATCCGTGTGATTGGTCAGGATCAGCGAATAGGCAGCAGGCACGTACATCGAGGCAGAGCCACATCCGACCAGCAACAGAAACAGCGGCAGGTTCAGCAAAATGTCCAGAAAACGGGATGGGCTGGCTGAACGGGGCATGGATCAGAAGAAATCGATCGACACCTGAAGCAGGCGTTCGACTTCGGGGACATCCTTGGCCATCGCAAACAGGGCAATGACATCGCCTTCTTCCACTCTGGTATCGCCTGTGGGTCGGATCACTTCGTGGCTTTTCATGACAGCCCCGACCAGAACGCCTTCGGGAAAGTCGATATCACTGATTTTCTGGCCTGCTATGGGTGATGTTGACAGAACTTCGGCTTCGATCACCTCGGCTTCGGCATCGCCGATGGAATAGACACCGCGCACCCGTCCGTGGCGGATATGGCGCAGGATCGAACTGACGGTGGTGGCGCGCGGGTTGATGTAGGCATCAATGCCCAGCGGCCCCATCAGGGGAACCAGCGTCGGATCGTTGATCAGCGCAATGGCATAGGCGCAGCCTTCGGATTTGGCACGTACGGCAGCCAGCATGTTGGTCTTGTCGTCATCCGTGACGGCCAGCATCGCATCGGCGCGGCTGATCCCGGCCTCGTTCAGCAGGGCGGCATCCAGACCATCGCCGTTCAGCACAATCGTGCGTTCCAGAGCCTCGGCGGCCATTTCTGCGCATTTCCGGTTTTTTTCGATCACCTTGACCCGCACGCGGGTTTTCAGCTGTTCCAGTTGCAATGCCACGGTCAGGCCGACATTGCCGCCCCCGACCATCACGATACGGTCCTGTTTCTTGTGGGTCTTGCCGAATATTTCCATCGTGCGGCGCACGTCTTCGACATGGCTGAACACGTAGCAATCATCACCGACAAACAACTGGTCGTTGGCTTCGGGGGCGAACAGCGTGCCATCGCGGCGGACACCGACGACAATGGCGCGCAGGGTGGAAAACAGATCGGTCAACTGGCGCAGCGGTGTGTTCACCACGGGGCATTCTTCTTCGATCGTGATCCCCAGCAACTGGGCCTGCCCTTCCATGAAAATTTCAGTGTCAAAGGCATCCGGGGCCGACAGGCGCTGCATGGCTGCCGCCGCAACCTCGCGTTCGGGGCTGATCACCACATCGATCGGCATGTGATCGCGCCGGTAAAGATCGGAATAGATCGCATCCAGATAGGATTGACTGCGGATGCGGGCAATCTTGCGGTTCACGCCAAAGACGGAATGGGCGACCTGACAGGTGACCATGTTCACTTCGTCGGAATGGGTGGCCGCGATGACCATATCCGCGTCCCGCGCGCCTGCCCGGTCCAGAATGTTGGGATAGCTTGCATATCCCGCAATGCCCTGCACATCCAGCGTGTCGGTGGCGCGGCGCACCAGATCGGGGTTGCTGTCGACGACGACGACATCGTTGCGTTCGCCTGACAGATGGCGCGCGATCTGCCAGCCAACCTGACCTGCCCCGCAAATGATGACCTTCATACCATATGCCCTTTGGTGTGCGAAAAACCCACCGTGAACAGCGTGTTTTTCTGAACTTGTTGAATGACAGAAGGGTTAGAAAGGGTCAAATTGTTTGTCATTTGTCGCCCGCTGCGGCACCATGGAGCGGCTTCATCCCGATAAGGACAAGACCCATGCGATCCCTGCTGTTTGCCCTGTTTTTTCTGGCCCTGGGGGCCTGCGCCACACCGCTGGAACTGTACTACAAACCCGGCGCCGACGTGACACGCATGCAGACCGAAGAGACCAAGTGCGAGGTTGCCGCCCTGCGCGATGCGCCTGTGGCCAGTCAGGTGCGCCAGGATCCCGGATTGTATGTTCCCGGATACCGGTCGTGCAACGGGGCGGGCAACTGCACCTATTATCCGGGGTTCTGGCGTCCGGGCCGGGTGTATTCGGTGGATGTGAACGCGCCGTTGCGGCTGCGCCTGATGGATCAGTGCATGGCTGCCAAAGGCTATCAGCGCACGCAAATTCCACAGTGTTCGCAATCAGTTGCCGGCAGTGTTTCACCTGCCGCAACCCGCACGATGCCTGCCCTTGCCGCAAATTCCTGCGTCATCCGCAACGAAGGTGGCAGTTGGCAGATCGTTAACGTGGAATAAGGGCCTGCTGTCCTCAGTTCGCAGGCTCTTGCATATCTTCCAGTTCGCTTTCATCCACATGGGCCACCCGCGCACCGGATTTGCTGGATGTGACCACGTTCAGCGACTTTAGCTTGCGATGCAGCGCGCTGCGTTCCATGCCGACAAAATTCGCCGTGCGGCTGATATTGCCGCCAAAGCGGTTGATCTGGGTCAGCAGATATTCGCGTTCGAACGCTTCGCGGGCTTCGCGCAGCGGCAGTGTGGCCAGTGCGCCCGACAGGACAACACGGCCCTCTTCTGCCGGTTTGTCGTCTTCTGCCGGCAGTTCCTTTGCCTCGATCGGGCCGGAGCCTTCTCCCAGGATCAACACCCGTTCGATCAGGTTTTTCAACTGGCGCACATTTCCCGGCCACAACATCGTCTGCATCAGGGCTGCGGCTTCATCCGTCATTTCGCGCAGCGGCAAGCCCTGGGATGTGTTGCAAGCCGCAATGAAATGCTCTGCCAGAACCGGAATATCCTCGCGACGTTCGGCCAGCGACGGAACCGCAATCGGCACCACATTCAGGCGGTGATACAGCTCCTGCCGAAACCGCTCTGCTTCAATTTCGGCTTCCAGGTCCTTGTTTGTACTTGAAATAACACGCAGATCGACACGTACCTTGTCGTTGCCGCCAACGCGCTGGAACTGTTGATCCACCAGAACCCGCAAGATTTTTGATTGCGTGCCAATGGGCATGTCGGCCACTTCGTCAAAATAGACAACACCGCCATGCGCCTGTTCCAGCAGGCCCGGTTCCACCCCGCGTTCGGGGCTTTCGCGGCCAAAAAGAACCTCTTCCATCCGGTCCGCGGCCACGCCTGCGCAATTGACCGTGACGAACGGGGCGCCCGACCGGTTGGAATGGGCGTGAATATAACGTGCTGCCACTTCCTTGCCCGATCCCGCAGGGCCGGTCAGCATGACGCGGCCGTTGGATTTCGTCACCTTGTCCAGTTGCGATACCAGCGTGCGGAACGCAGCGCTTGATCCGATCATTTCGGCACTGGTGACATCCTTGCGCCGCAGGGATTGGTTTTCGCGGCGCAGGCGGGATGTTTCCATCGCGCGCCGGATCACAACCAGCAACTGATCGATATTGAACGGTTTTTCGATGAAATCATAGGCGCCCTGCTTGATCGCAGCGACCGCAATTTCAATGTTGCCGTGGCCCGATATGATCACCACGGGCACATCCGGATTGTCGCGTTTGACCGTCTTTAGGATATCGATCCCGTCCATCCGGCTGTCTTTCAGCCAGATATCAAGGATCAAAAGCGCCGGCGGTTCTGTATTGATCGCAGACATACAATCATCCGAATTGCCCGCCAGCCGTGTGGCGAATCCTTCGTCTTCCAGAATGTCCGAAATCAGTTCACGGATATCTTTTTCATCGTCGACAATCAGAATATCACTCATGGGTCTCCTGCTCCGCTTTTTTACGCATATTTTGGTTTAAATCGGGTTCGGTGCCGATGGGCAGCCTGATCACCGCCATCGCTCCGAAGTGGGTTTGCCCGTCAAAGACAGGCGCGTCTTGTAGCACCAAAGTGCCGCCGTGCTCTTCTATGATTTTCTTTACAATCGGCAAGCCCAGCCCTGTGCCTTCGTTGCGTGTTGTCACATAAGGTTCGAACAGGCGCGCGCGATCTTCGGGCAGACCGATGCCGTTGTCGGCAATCGTGATGCAGGCCTGAATACCGTCCAGCGTCATGCCGACGCGAATTTCCGGTTGAAGACCATCAGACGCACCTTTTTCCTGCAAAGTTTCAATGGCTTCTCCGGCGTTCTTGATCAGGTTTGTCAGCGCCTGAGAGATCATAGTTGCATCCAGTTCCGCCTCGACCGGGTGATCGGGCAATGTGGCGGTGATCGTGACATCGGGCTGCCCCGATTGCTGAAGCGAAACTGCATCGCTGACCAGATGGGTCAGGTCTTCGACCCGCCGGTCCGGTTCGGGCATCCGGGCGAATTTGGAAAATTCATCAACAATGCGGCGCAAGTCATTGGTTTGGCGAACAATAACGTCTGTCATCTGTTCCAGTTTGTCGCCGTCTTCACCCACCTGCGGGGCGAATTTGCGTTTGATGCGTTCCGCGCTTAGCTGGATCGGGGTCAGCGGGTTCTTAATTTCATGCGCGATGCGGCGGGCCACATCGCCCCAAGCCGCCATCCGCTGGGCGCTGACCAGATCAGTTACGTCGTCAAAAGCCACCACATAGCCTTCCAGACCGCCGGACTCATTGCGCCGCGTGGCCATGCGCACCAGAAGGTTTTCAAGCCGTCCGTCGCGCGATACCTTGACTTCATCCTGCGTCACCTCGGCCTGGGTGGAGCGCAAGGTAGTAAACAGCGGCCCGAATTCGGGCACTGCGACCGCCAGATCAACTGACTGGCGGTCTTCGGACCAGCCCAGCAACCGTTCCGCTGACCGGTTCACAAACGCAACCCGGCCTTCGGCATCCAGCCCGACAACGCCGGACGTGACCGAACTCAGCACGGAATCAAACAGGCGGCGGCGCCGTTCGATCTGGCGGGTGTTGTCCAGCAGGGTTTCGCGCTGGCCTTTCAACTGCTTGGTCATCTGGTTGAAATAGCGGCCTAGCATCGAAATCTCGTCATCGCCGTCTTCTTCGGGCACCTGCACATCCAGATCGCCCGCCCCGACCCGCTGCGCCGCGCCTGCCAGCCGGCCCACAGGCCGCGAAAGACGTTCCGCAAACCAGAGGCCGGCCCAGATGGCTGCCAGAATCAGAATCACGGCAAAACCGATGTACAAAAGGCCGAATTCAAACAGAACGCGGCCACGATCTGCCTCAAGCTGGTGGTAAAGGCGGACAGTTTCCTGCGTTTCGTCCAGCAGACTGAGAATTTCACCATCCACGTCACGGCTTACAAACAGGTAGCGATCAACAAAGGCGTCCATGCGCACCAGCGCCCGGAATTCGCTGTTTTCCCAATCCTCTATGATCACCATGCCTTCGGCATTGGCCTGTTCGATCTGGGATTGCGTTGGCCGATCATAATCGAACAGGTATGATCGTTCGCCCCGCACGCGAATTTCGCCTGTTCCGTCAATAACATATGCCTCGCGCAGGCCGCGCTGTATCTGGTTCTGGCCCTGGGTCAGCATCTGGCGCAGTTCGGCCTCGTCCAGAAACACAAGACGGGTGCGTTCGCGATCCAGAAACCGTGCCAGAACCTGTGCATCCTGGCGCAAATCCTCGCGCTGTTCGCCTTCATAGGCTTCGGCGGCGGCCAGCGAATTGCCGACAACCTCGCGCACCCGGTCCGAAAACCAGCCTTCCAGACCGATATTCACGGTCAACACGGCAAACACCGCGACGGTCACAGTGGGGATCAGCGCCAGCAGCGCAAAGGCACCGGTCAGCCGCAAATGCAGGCGAGAACCCGCCGATTTTGCCCGTCGCGCCGAAACAAGCCGGGCCACCTGCCCCAGAACCAGCGTGGCGACAACCAGAACATACACCAGATCGGCCAGCAGAATCAGACGCAGCGAAGGCGAGCCGGACCCCTGATCAAACGGCCCCAGAATAAGGAATGTCGCAAGCGCCAAAGCCGGACCCAGAATGACCAGACCCAGCGTCGCCGCGTTCTGCACGCGGCGCATCCGCCGCAAACGGGCGAATTTTATCCAATGGCTATCGCGTGACCGGGTTGCCACCCGCGCTATCCTTATTGATGTGCCGCCTGCGCAGCTTACCGCTATATTATGTGGTCCTGATCTGGCGGTGACGCCGGATGGCCACGGTTATGTGGCCGTTTTACATCAATTTGCGGCGTCTTGTCACCTCAATATCCAGTTCGGTGATTTTCTTGCGCAAAGTATTGCGGTTGATGCCCAGCAAATCGGCGCATTTCGCCTGATTGCCGCCGGTTGCCTCAAGCGCGATTTCGATCAGCGGGCCTTCGACTTCGCGCAGGATCCGCCCGTAAAGGCCGGGCGGCGGCAACAAGGTGCCGTGAAGATCGAAATACCGGCGCAAATGGCGCCCGACCGAGGCCGACAGTTTTTCGCTGTCACCGCCCCCCAGAACCGGTTCCATTTCGGGCTGGCTGCCCAGCACCGCTTCGATTTCGGCGCGCGATATGTCTTCTGCAGGGCTGGTCAGCACCAGGCGACGGATCGCGTTTTCCAGCTGGCGCACATTGCCGGGCCAGCTATAGGCGCGAAACAGCTCTGACGCTTCGGGCGACAAGGTACGGCACGGCGCCCCGGTCTGTTCCGCGCGGGCCAGAAAATGTTCTGCCAACAGCGGGATATCATCAACGCGTTCGCGCAGGGACGGCACGTTCAGCGTTGCACCGCTTAGGCGGTAAAACAGATCCTGGCGCATTTGCCCCGCTTCCATGGCGCGGGTCAGATTGCTTTGGCTGGTGGCCATGAAACGGGGCATGTGATCGCCCGCGGCATCCATCATGCGCACGATGCGCGCCTGCAATTCGGCGCTGATATCGGCGATTTCATCAATCAGCAAAGTCCCCCCACGCACCCGAGCGAGCACTTTGGCAGGGCCTTCCAGATCTTGCAGTTCATTCGCCGTGACGGTCACAAAGGGCAATGTGCGGCGGTCCGAAAAATCGTGGATAGCGCGGGCGATCAGGGATTTTCCGGTTCCGGATTCGCCACAGATCAACACCGGCAAATCGGTGTTGGTGACGCGCGCCACTAGCCGGTACAGCGCCTGCATCACCGGTGTGCGGCCGACAAGCGGCAATTCATCCGGGCGTTCCTGCCCCTCGGGCAGACGTGCGGGCGTGCGTTTCTTGCTTTCCAGCGCGCGCGCTGTTCGTTTCATCAGGTCCGGCAGATCAAAGGGTTTTGGCAGATAGTCATAGGCGTCGGCTTCGGCGGCCTGTATCGCTGTCATGATCGTGTTCTGGGCCGAAATTACGATGACCGGCATACCGGGACGGTCAATCGCGATTTTCGGCAGCATCTCTAGCCCGTTGCCATCGGGCATGACGACATCGGTGATCACCACGTCGCCTTTGCCCTCGGCCACCCAGCGCATCAGTGTGGTCAGCGACGACGTCGCATGCACCTTGCACCCGGCCCGCGTCAGCGCCTGCGTCAGAACCGTGCGGATCGTGCGATCGTCATCCGCGACCAGAACCGTACCATCCATTATCCGTTCTCCTTGTTTTCCTTGGGGGCCCGCGGCAGCGACAGGCGAAAAACCGTCCGGCCCGGCACCGAGGTGACGGAAATCCAGCCGTTGTGATCCGATATGATCTTGCTCACCAGCGCGAGGCCAAGGCCGGTGCCGTTTTCGCGCCCTGAAACGAAGGGATCGAAAATATCGGCCTTGATCTTGTCTGGAAGACCGGGGCCGTCATCAATGATTTCGATTTGCAGCGGCAGCGAATGGCCGGTGCCATCGCTGCGCCGCAGCCGGAACGAATGTTCGTAATAGCTGTGCAGGCGGATGGTGCCGCCCTGTGGCCCAGCGGCTTCGGATGCATTTTTCAACAGGTTCAACACAACCTGCAACAACTGATCGGGGTCGCCATGGGCCAGCGGCAGTGACGGATCGTAATCTTCGATAATTTTCATATCCGCGCCGAACCCCAACAGGGCAGACCGGCGCGCGCGATCCATCACGTCATGCAGGTTCACCGGTTGCAGGTCTGGCGCGCTCAGGTTGCCGAACTGTTCCACCTGCTCAAGCAGTTTCACGATCCGGCGGCTTTCCTCGACGATCAGATCTGTCAGTTCCAGATCATCCGCGCTTAAATTCATCGACAGCAGTTGCGCCGCACCGGTGATCCCCGCCAGCGGGTTCTTGATTTCATGCGCCATCATTTCCGCCATGCCGATCGCCGATTTGGCTGCGGATTTCACAGAATGGCTTTGGGTCATGCGTCCGGCCAGTTCGCGCGGGGTGATCATCAGGATCATTTTGCCCGGATGCCCGACGAGCGGCGCGATCTGTAATCCGCATTGCAGCGGCGGGCGGGCGCCCGAACCGACATCGACATCATTGACAAACAGCGGTGTGCCTTGCGCGCGGGCGCGATCAAACGCCTCTTCCAGCGGGTCATCGACCGCGACCATATCCCAGACCGGTTCACCGGTGACGGATTTTGCCGAGGCATTCAAAAACCCTTCGGCGGCGGAATTCACATCGACGATACGATCATCTTCGTCGATCAGCAGGGTCGGCACCGGGATCGAGGCCCATATGGACTGGTTCGAAATCATGCCGCCGCCCGCCCTTTTGGACAAAGCGCATCGGGCAAAAGGCGCATAACGACATCGGGTGCCTGCGATGTCAGCACCGCGCGGCGCAGGGCCGGATCGGTGCCGGCGTCATCCATGTACCATCCCAGATGCTTGCGCGCGACGCGGCCACCCAGTTCGTTGCCGTAAAATGACAGCATCGCGTCATAATGGGTGCGCACCATGTCAATCAGCGCCGTGCCTTCGGGGCGCGCGGGCTGTGGTGCGCCGAACAGATCATGCGCTACCTGCGCCAGCGCCCAGGGGCGCCCCTGCGCTCCGCGCCCGATCATCACGCCCGCGGCGCCAGAGCGGTCCAGCGCCTGACGGGCGGTAATGGTGTCGGTAATGTCACCATTTGCGATCACCGGAATGGAAACGGCATCGCGCACTGCACGAATGGCGGCCCAGTCGGCGTGGCCTTTGTAAAACTGGTTTCGGGTGCGGCCGTGGATCGTGACCATGCGTATGCCCGCATTCTGGGCGCGCCGCGCGATGTCGGGCGCGTTCAGACAGGTTTCATCCCAGCCCAACCGGGTTTTCAGGGTGACGGGAACCGATACCGCGTTCACCACCGCCTCGATCAGGGACAAGGCCAGATCGGGCGTTTTCAGCAGGGCCGATCCCGAATAGCCGGTTGTCACCTTTTTGGCAGGGCATCCCATGTTGATATCGATCATCGCCGCGCCGTTGTCTTCGACCAGGCGCGCGGCCTCGGCCATCCAGTAGGGATCGCGCCCGGCCAGTTGCACGGCGGTATGCGCCTGCCCCATGCCCAGTTCCGCGCGTTCGCGTGTGCCGGGGCGGGCCTGCACCATTTCCTGACTGGCGACCATTTCACTGACCACCAGACCGGCCCCGAAGGATGACACCAGATCACGGAACGGCAGATCGGTGATTCCGGCCAGCGGGGCCAGAAAAACAGGGGGTGTCAGGGTTCTTTCGTCCAATGCGACCGGCAAGTGCCTATTCCTTGTGCATGTGGCATTGTGCTATCGATATATTTGGCAAACCACAATATTCGAGGCCTATTACGGCGCGTCTTAAATGGCGATTGCCTAATTTTTAGGCGCAATTCCGGATGATTGCGTTGCGCTGGCTGGCCCCCTAGATACATAGGGCGTAACCAGACCCGAGGGATCATGACCACAGCTGCCATCATTGTTGCCGCCGGGCGCGGACTGCGCGCCGGGGGCGGTGTACCCAAGCAATGGCGCCCCCTTGGCGGGCGTCTTGTGGTGGAACACACGCTGGCCCGCTTTGCCGCACATCCCGAAATTGATCGCACCCTTCTGGTGGTGGGGCCGCAGGACATTGGCAAATATCCCCTGCCCGCCTTGTCAAAGTTCGATCTTGTAACTGGCGGGCCGACGCGCCGTGCATCCGTTCTTGCCGGGCTTGAGGTGCTGGAAGGAAGCTATGATCACGTTCTGATCCACGATGGTGCGCGCCCCTGTGTGGCGCGCGACATCATCTCGCGGGTGCTGGATGCGTTGAAAACCCACAAGGCAGCGGCACCGGCATTGCCCGTGGTGGATGCCCTTTGGTCGGGTCAGGACGGTGTTGTGAACGGTCCGGTGGACCGCAGCGGCCTGTATCGGGCGCAAACACCGCAGGGGTTCAACCTGACAGCGATCACCACGGCGCATCGCACCTATATCGGCGACGCGGCGGATGATGTTGAAATTGCGCGCGCGGCGGGGCTTGAGGTTGCCATTGTGGACGGGTCGGAAGACAATCTGAAAATCACGACGGCGGATGATTTTAAACGCGCAGAGCGTATTTTGAGGCATCAGATGGACATACGGACAGGCAACGGCTTTGACGTGCACCGGTTTTGCGACGGATCGAAGTTGGTTCTGTGCGGTGTGGCTGTGCCCCACACGCGCGGCCTGCAGGGTCATTCCGATGCGGATGTGGGGATGCATGCGGTGACAGACGCGATTTACGGCGCGCTGGCGCAAGGCGATATCGGCCGCCATTTTCCGCCCAGTGATCCGCAGTGGAAAGGGGCGGCCAGCGATATTTTCCTGCGCCATGCCGTCGATCTGGCGCAGCAGATGCAGTATCGGATCGGCAATGTCGATTGCACGCTGATCTGCGAATTTCCCAAGATCGGCCCCCATGCAGAGGCCATGCAGGCGCGCATGGCCAAGATCATGGGGCTGCGCGCGGATCAGGTTTCGATCAAGGCGACAACATCGGAACAACTTGGCTTTACCGGACGGGGCGAAGGCATCGCTGCCCAGGCCAGTGCAACTCTGGTTCCGGCATGAACCGGGTTGCACAGATGACAGGCACGGTTGGCGGCGTAGGATATCTGCGCCCCGCCCCGGGCACATGGGGGTCGCTGGCCGCATTGCCTTTGGCGGCGGTCATCCAGATAATCGGTGGCTTTCCCCTGATGCTGGCGGCCTGTGCCGTCACGTTTCTGGCCGGATGGTGGGCTACGCGGGAAATTACCAAGGGGCAGGAAAATCACGACCCCTCTGAAATCGTGATGGACGAGGTCGCAGGCCAGCTGATCGCGCTTTTGCCGCTGTCCTTTGGCGCATGGCATGCTGGTGTCGCAATGACCGCGATGTGGCCGGGGTGGATCGCGGCCTTTGTGCTGTTTCGCCTGTTCGACATCACCAAACCCGGCCCCATTGGCTGGGCCGACCGGCGCAATGATGCGCTGGGGGTGATGCTTGACGATGTGATTGCCGGTGTGTTCGCGGCACTTGGCGTTGCCGTGCTGGCGTGGCTGGCGCACTGGGTCTTGGGGGTGTGACTGTCGCGGCCATCCTGAACGCGGCCAGTGCCCAGGGCATCATGATCGCCACCGCCGAAAGCTGCACAGGTGGCATGGTTGCCGCCGCGCTGACCGATGTGGCCGGATCTTCGGAAGTGTTCGAACGCGGCTTTGTGACCTATACCAATCAGGCCAAACAGGACATGCTGGGCGTGTCGGTGGAAACACTGGATACCTACGGTGCCGTGTCGGAAGAAGTGGCGCGCGCCATGGCGGATGGCGCATTGCGCAATGCCCCTGTGCAGTTAAGCGTGGCCATTACCGGCATCGCCGGTCCGGGCGGTTCCGATTTCAAACCCGAAGGGCGCGTGTGTTTCGCGCTGGCCGCCACGGGGCGCGCAACAGTTTGCGAAACCGTGGAATTCGGGGCCTTGGGACGGGACAAGGTGCGCGCTGCCGCAAGGGATCACGCGCTGTTTCTGCTACAAACCGCGCTGGCCCCTGCAGGGGCGTGATCAGGGGACCATCGTCGCCGTCAGGTCGGCCATGGTGGCGTCGGCTGCGTGCACGACCTGCCAGACGGCATCTGCCTTGTCCGCCCCCAGCAACGCCGCCGATTTCGATCTGATCCGCTGCGCGCGTTCCGGCCCTGTCAGCGGCGTGTTCAGATCAAACGTTGCGGTGCGCTGTCCCTGATCGGTGTCAAGCACAAGCCCGGTGGCGGTTTCCGCAATACTGTCATCCGCAACCACATCCACGCGCGCGCGTAAAGCGGCAAGCTGCGGATCGGCGCACAGCGTATCATTGTAGCTGTCCAGCGCCGCCGTGCTGTGCCCCGCCAATGACAGGGCCAGCACTGCGCGATAGCTGAACTTTGCCTCAAGCCCCGTGGTCACTGAGGATTTGTTGCACACGCTCATCCAGCGTGGATTTGTGTGCACCCGCAGGGTGCGCACAGTGTCCGGTGCAACCGGTTTCAGAGTTTCCAGCGCCTCAAGCGCGGCGTGCAGACCATGGCAGCAGGCGTGGAACTTGTGCTGGACCTGCGGCATCAGAAACCCGTCTGGCTGCGCGTCCGTTGCTTCGCAGTGATGTGTATCGGTGAACCCCAAGGCACCGGTAATGGCATCCGGGTTGGATATGAACCCGCACTGTGCCAGCAGCGCCGCCTCGACCCCGTTTGATGCGGCAATACCGGCGTTGAACGGTTTGCCCATGGTGCCGAACTGCGATTTCAGCCCAGATGCGCGCGTGCTGACTAGACCAAGGGCGTGCGCCATCACTGCGCGCTCATCCGAAAGCAATAAAACCGCAGCGACAGTCGCGCCGAACGCCCCCGCCGTGGCCGTCTGGTGAAATCCCGTCTGGTAGTGGCTGCGCCCGAACAACAGGCCGAAGCGCACCGATGCCTCGCATCCGGCCAGGGCGGCGCGCACCATCTGTTCGGGCGTGGCATTGCACATCTCGGCCACGGCCAGCGCCGCGGGGATCACCGCAACCGAAGGGTGCCCGATGTGGGCAAAATGTGTGTCGTCATAATCCAGCGCATGCGAACAGGCCCCATTGCACAGCGCCGCCGCCCGCGCCGGTGCCTTTTGCCCGCCAAAAAGCGTGGCCTGCGCATGGCCGCCTTCGGCCAGCACCATGTCGCGGGTCAGCGTTGAAACCGGTTCTTCCCGCCCCGCCAGACCGACCGAAAGCCAATCCACCAGCGACAGACGCATCACTTCCAGCGCATCCGGTGGCGGCGGCGCAGTCGCCGCAGAGACAATCTGTTCGACAGGATCAGCCATAAAGCTCTGCCGCCCGCCGTTCAAAGGCCCGCACGATCCGCTGCATCGCCTCGTTGAACACCACGCCGATGATGCCCTGCAAAACCGCGTTCTTGAATTCAAAATCCACGAAAAACGTCACCTCGCATCCCCCCGGCGCATCGGCAAAAGCCCAGTTCGATTTCATGTAGCGGAACGGGCCATCCAGATATTCCGTGTCAATCTTGTACTGCGCGGGCCACAACGTCACGCGGCTGCCAAAGCGTTCGCGAAAGACCTTGAAGGAAATCACCAGATCGGCCTCCATCACGACGCCGCCATCGGGGATATCGCGTGTCGATCTGATCCGCGCTGCCGCGCACCAGGGCAGAAATTCGGGATATCGCGCCACATCTGCCACCAGATCGTACATTTGCTGCGCAGAATACGGCAAATGGCGCGTTTCCGAATGGGTGGGCATCTTGAATTCTTGCCTTTGACCGTGACAGTGCCGCCCGATGTCGTATTGTTTGGCGGGAAAATCAAGGGGAAGGCAGAATGACGCGTCCATATGTCATTGATGAAATGATCTCGGCCAAATCGATTGCAGCGCGAATCGAGGAACTGTGTCGCGAGATTCACGAAGAATTCAAGGATACCGACAAACTGGTTGTTGTCGGCCTGCTGCGCGGCAGTTTTGTGTTCATTGCCGATCTGGTGCGCGAACTTGATCTTCCGATCGAAGTCGATTTTCTGGAAGCGTCTTCATACGGGGATGGCATGGAAAGCACGCGGGAAGTGCGTATTCTCAAGGATTTACGCGGCGCAATTGAAGGGCGCGATGTTCTGGTCGTCGAAGATATCGTCGATACCGGCCACACGCTGAACCACGTCACGCACCTGTTGGAAAGCCGCCA
The DNA here is from genome assembly GCF_003352045.1 of Sulfitobacter sp. JL08. NCBI lineage: Bacteria > Pseudomonadati > Pseudomonadota > Alphaproteobacteria > Rhodobacterales > Roseobacteraceae > Sulfitobacter > Sulfitobacter sp. JL08. Next base: position 1,959,309 of record NZ_CP025815.1, on the reverse strand, counting down.
CCCCGCGCGTTTGAAATCCATCGCCCTGCTGGACAAACCCAGCCGCCGCGAGGTTGATTTCAAGGCCGACTGGACCGGATTTGAAATTCCCGACGAATTCGTCGTCGGCTATGGCATCGACTTTGCACAACGCAATCGCAACCTGCCCTTTATCGGCAAGGTGCGATTCACCGAATGAACATCCGGCATCTGTTGCGGTTGCGCCGCTGGGCAGACAGGCCGCCTTCGGTTGCGCGCATGAAGCTGCTTGCGGCGGTCGTGGCGATCAGCGCGGCGATCTATGCGCTGGATCATTTCGGCGTGTGGCCGGATTGGGCCAGCACCGAAAACACCAGAATCAAGCGTTATTCCGATTAGGCAAAAAACGTGCTGTGCCCGCAGTTTTTTGCGTTGTTCTCAAATAGTTTATTTGACACAGGGGCAGATCGCTTCACGATGGCGCCACAACAGAAAAACCGGAGGGCCCAATGAAGATTATTTCGATAACAGCAGTCGCAGCGGTCGCGCTGACCGCAACAACGGCTTTTGCACAGGATTTCAACGCCGAAAAGAAAGCCCGTCAGGGCCAGTTCCGGATCATGGCGTTCAACCTTGGCTTGCTGGGTGACATGCTAAAGGGCGAACGAGAATTTGATGCCGGGATGGCACAGGAAGCCGCCGATAATCTGGTGACCGTGTCAAATCTCCACGAAGACGCGATGTGGCCCGCCGGTTCGGACAACATGTCGATCGATGGTACCCGAGCGCAGCCCAATATATGGGAAAAGCCCGATGAATTCGCGGCCAAATGGGCCGATTTCGGCAAGGCGGCAGTGGCGATGCAGGCCGCTGTGGCGGGCGGACCGGATGCCATTGGCCCTGCAATGGGCCCGATGGGGGGAAGCTGCAAGGCCTGCCACGAAACCTTTCGCGCACCTGAAGGGTGATACCCCATGCGACTGGTGCGCTGGGGCATTTTTCTTGCACTGCTCGGGGCGGCTTTCGGTTGGTGGCTGTCCCGCCCTGTCGGGGTAGATGATGCCCTGTTGGCGGGGCTGACGCCCGATCCCGAACAGGGCGCGCTTGTGTTCTGGGCGGGCGGTTGCGCATCCTGCCATGCAGCGGATGATGCCAAAGGCGATGATCTTCTGGTGCTGGCGGGCGGCCAATCCCTTGCCAGCGATTTCGGGGCGTTCACCGTGCCCAATATCTCGCCCCACCCCGAAGCGGGCATTGGCGGGTGGAGCGCGCTTGACCTCGCCAATGCTATGATGGCCGGTGTATCGCCTGACGGTCGGCATTATTACCCGTCTTTTCCTTACACATCCTACACCAAGATGACGGCACAGGATGTCGTCGACCTGCATGCCTATCTGGTCACCCTGCCCGCGTCAGATCAGGTCAACCCGCCCCATGATCTGGGGTTTCCCTTTACGGTGCGGCGCGGCATCGGGCTGTGGAAGCAGCTTAACCTGAAAGACGATTGGGTGCTGGCCGGCGATGTGGATGCACAGATCGCGCGCGGTCGCTATCTTGTCGAAGGGCCGGGCCATTGTTCGGAATGTCATACGCCGCGCGATTTTGCTGGCGGACTTGACCTGTCGAACTGGATGACGGGCGCGCCCAACCCGTCCGGCAAAGGGCGCATTCCGGGGATCGATCCGGCCAGCCTGACCTGGAGCGCGGCCGACATCGCCTACTATCTGGAAAGCGGGTTCACACCGGAGTATGACAGCGCCGGTGGTCACATGGCGAAAGTGGTTGGCAACATGGCCCGCCTGCCCGCCAGTGACCGCGCTGCAATCGCGGCCTACCTCAAGGCGTTGCCGTAACTGCGCCTACTGGCCCGACAATTTCCTGATCCGCGCCTCGCGCAGACGCGCGAAATCGTCACCGGCATGATAGCTTGATCGCGTCAGCGGCGTGGCCGAAACCATCAGGAACCCTTTGCCATAGGCAGCTTTTTCATAGGCGGCAAATTCATCAGGGTGGACAAAACGGTCCACCTTGTGGTGTTTCGGCGTGGGTTGCAGATACTGGCCGATGGTCAGAAAATCGATATCGGCGGCACGCATGTCTTCCATCACCTGCATCACGGCCTGACGGTCTTCGCCAAGACCCACCATGATACCGGATTTGGTAAACATCGACGGGTCCATTTCCTTGACCCGCTGCAACAGACGCAGGGAATGGAAATAGCGGGCACCGGGTCGCACCTGCGGATAAAGGCCGGGAACGGTTTCAAGATTGTGGTTGAACACGTCGGGGCGCGCTTCGACAACCTGTTCCAGAACCGATGGATCGCAGCGGATGAAATCCGGCGTCAGGATTTCGATCGTGGTATCGGGTGATTGTTTGCGGATAGCGCGGATCGTCTGGGCAAAATGCGCTGCCCCGCCGTCTTCGATGTCGTCACGATCCACGGATGTGATCACAACGTGGTTCAGACCCAGTTTTTTTACCGCATCCGCAACCCGTCCCGGTTCGAACACGTCCAGATCTTCGGGCGGTTTGCCGGTGGCGATGTTGCAGAACGTGCAGGCCCGCGTGCAGACCTCGCCCATGATCATCATGGTGGCGTGGCCCTGGCTCCAGCATTCGCCGACATTGGGGCAACCGGCTTCTTCGCAGACGGTGACCAGCTTGTTGTCGCGCATGATCTTGGCGGTATCGGCATAGCCCTTGCCGCCCGGCGCCTTGACCCTGATCCATGCCGGTTTCTTTGGCTGGGGATTATCGGGGCGGCGGGCTTTTTCAGGGTGACGATGTTCGGGTATTTTCAAATCACGCATCGGGCGGGCCTTTTGGTTTAGCCGTTAAACTATCGCTCATATACCCTGACATAAGCGAAAAAACCAGCGACGCAATGTCGCCTCTGTTTTATCGTCGGCTGTTCTCCTTTTCCGCTTCATCTTTTCATAAATACTTTCGCCGAAGGCGACCCTTTTCCTGGGCCGCTCTAGTGCCACCAATGCGCGCCTTGGTGCCGCCGCAGCCAGCCGCCGACGCTGAAATGGTCACGATGGATCAATAGCAACAAAGCGGCAAACGCCGCCAGCACAGCCAGATCGATCACCTGATTGCGGTGAACGGGAAAGCCCTTGTCGTTCAGGGCAAACGGATCAAGAAACCCCTCCCACCGGCGCGAGATGGTATAAAGGTGCATCAGGGCCAGACTGCCGTAACTGAAAAGGCGCAACGCCCCCAGCAGGGCCAGCAGACACAGAAAGATCTGTACGCCACCGGCAATGTAGATCTGGGTCAGCGACACCTCGACCCCGTCGAAATGCCGGGCCAGTTGCTGATATTGCGCCGGGGTGATCAGCTTGTGCGCAGCCCACAGAAACATGAACCAGACCAGACCCAGCCGCAAAATGAACAGGGCCAATGCGTCCTTGCGATCAAAATATGTCATGCTCAGTCCCTGCCACCGGTTTCAGCATTCAGGCTAATCAGCCGGCGCGCACTTCTCAATCACCGTTGCAGGGCCACACGCAAAGGTGAAACTTCAGCCGATCATCGATCCTGCCCCGCCTTTTGTTTCGCTGTAGTGCCGTTTCAGACGCTGCAGGGCGATGCGCAGCGCAATCTTGCCTGACCGTGCCGACCATCCCATGCGTTTTTCCGCCATTTCCAGCCCTTCCAGAAAGCAACAGCATCGCAAGGCAACATCAGACAGGCCCGGCCCAAGGTCACTTAAGGCCTGTGCCACCCGTTCGCGTGCACGCATCGGGCCTGCGGCCCCTTCATTATGCCCGGCTCCCCCCGAACGGATGCCCCCTGTCAGAAACTGGTCCCAGTTCTGGGTCATGCGCGGCCCCATCTGGGACAGTTCGAAATCTTCGCGCAACCGTTCGCCGGCCCGCACAAGATCATCCCCCAGAAAGGGGGAGCCGTCGCGGTCCTTGCGGCGCGCCAGCGCAATAAAAGGGCTTTCCGCCAGATTATATCGCAACCGACGGGATTTTGCGCTGTCTGCACCCTGCTCCAAGGGGCCCGCGCGTTGTGTGTCGAACCCGCTTTGATCCTCGGCAAAGCCGGATTCGCGTGCAATCCGGCATCTGTTTTCCTGTTCCGCCAGCATCCGGCTCAGCGCCGTGCGACCGGCCGGTGTGATTTTATAGCGCGACAGCCGCCCCGGTGTTTTGCAGGCAATCCAGTCGTTCAGCGCCATCGCCTGCGCCACGGTCGTGTCCACAACCGCAGTGCGGGTGCTGGCCCCGTCCGGCCCGTCGCGCACGACAACGGATTTTTCCATATCTGTGGCCACGGCCAGAACCGCGCCCGTTTCGCACAGGCGCCGCAGGATCCGCGCCGCTTCACCGGACAGGGATGCCCCGTCCGGATTGGATGATGTGTCATAACCGGTGCTGACAGACATCGGTATACCCTCCTTGGTTGATGAAACAGTGAAGCGCCCCTTAATCACGGGCCGGAAATGGGCCTGTCCCAACCGGCGCAAGGCAGTGTCGATCAACGGATCGTCGCGCCTTGCCTCCAGTTTGCGGATCTGGCGCAAGATGGTTGATGCATGTGTGCCTTTGCTGCGGGCCAGCGCGCGAATTGAAAGACCGGATTCAGTGTGGGCAAGATAATCCGCGACATTTCCGGGCACCCAGGTCGGCAGGGAAAACGGGAACCCGGTGCAAGACGGCATGTATGTCATCACTCACTCCGTGGGTTGGTGCGACTGAACAGGTCGACGAACCGGGTTCCGTGAAACGGATTGTTCATTTTCATTACCAAGATGTTGAAAACTACCTAGGGTTGTATTGATTACTGTTTGATTAAAATCATCGGAAATTCCAATTATTGTTTCCATTTGATAAACACGCGTGAATCCGCCGTGCGCGCAGGGTATGCCCTCCGCAACAGGGCACGAACCTGTGCCATCCTGATGTCCGACGCTTTGATTTGACTGGACAAAAAAGGAAAGCACCGTGCAAGACATTCTGACCATGCTGACAGTTCTGAAGCGCCCGCGCCTGTTAATGCGGGCGGCGCGCATCGGGGCCGAAGAATACCGCCGTGACCGGCACCTGCAGCGGATACTGGGCTATGGCAGCGCGCCGCGGCCCGCCCCTGCACTACTGAAACTGATGGAAATGGAAGCGGCGATAAACAGCCAGCGTATCAGTGACGATGCGTCTTATTCGCTGGTGCGTCATGTCGATATCCTGATCGCCATGATGGGCGAGGCGCGATTGTTGCGCGCCTCGCAAAGTGTTTAGACAAAAGCGTCGGCCATAGATGCTTTTTTCTCGGCAACATAAGCTTGCAACGCCTCTTCAACCGCCGGATCAAGGGGCGGCTTTTCATAGGCGTTCAACAGGCGCTCCACCCGCAGAGAGGCCAGGGCCTGCGTATCGCGCGCGCCTTCTTCGTCCCAGGTTTCGAACGGTTTGTAATCGAACACCTCGGTGCGCCAGAACGCATCTTTGAAATTGGCCTGCGTGTGCGCACATCCCAGATAATGCCCACCCGGGCCAACTTCGCGAATCGCATCCATCGCCTGACCGTTCTCATCCCACTGAACGCCGCGCGCCATGTTGTGCAAGATGCCCAGTTGGTCCGCGTCCATCACGAATTTCTCGAAAGACGACACCAGACCGCCCTCGAGCCAGCCGCAGGAATGCAGCATGAAGTTCACACCGCCCAACAGGGCCGCGTTGTGGGTGTGCGCGGTTTCATAAGCCGCCTGCGCATCGGGCAGCTTGCTACCGCACAATCCACCACCCGACCGGAACGGCAGACCCATGCGACGGGCCAACTGCCCTGCCCCGTAAAGGATTTGCGACGCTTCGGGTGTGCCAAAGGTCGGCGCGCCGGAATTCATGTCGATTGATGTCACAAATGCCCCGAAAATCACCGGCGCACCCGGACGCACCAACTGGCTATAGGCGATGCCTGCCAGACATTCCGCCATCACCTGCGTCAGCGTGCCGATCACCGAAACCGGCGCCATTGCGCCGCCCACGATGAACGGGGAAATGATGCAGGCCTGATTGTTTGCGGCATAGACCTCAAGCGCACCCATCATCACGTCGTCAAAGGTCATGGGCGAGTTGATGTTGATCAGCGATGTCATGACGGTGTTGTTCTGAACGAACTCCTTGCCGAACAGGATCTCGCACATGTCCACACTGTCCTGCGCGCGGCTTGGTTCCGTGACCGAACCCATGAACGGCTTGTCGCTCAGCGTCATATGGGCCAGCAACATGTCGAGATGCCGCTTGTTCACCGGCACGTCCGTCGGCTCACACACGGTGCCGCCCGAATGATGCAGCCATTTGGACATGTATCCCAGTTTCACGAATTTCTGGAAATCATCCATTGTTGCATAGCGGCGCCCGCCTGCGGCATCACGCACGAAGGGCGGGCCGTAAACCGGTGCGCAAACCAGTGTATTGCCTCCGATTTCGACGTTCTTGGCGGGATTGCGTGCATGTTGCACGATCCGCGACGGGGCGGTCTTGCACAATTCGCGCGCCAGACCCTTCGGGATGCGCACGCGTTCGCCGTCAATCTCGGCCCCAGCGGCGCGCCAGCGCTCAAGTGCAGCCGGATTGTTAACAAAATTTACCCCGACCTCTTCCAGAATAATGTCCGCATTGCGCTCGATGATCTCAAGCGCCTCGTCGTTCAGCATCTCGTATAGCGGGATATTCCGCTCGATGAACTTTGCGGTTTCGATATTCAGGGTAGACCGCTCGGCGCGGCGTGCTGCGCCGCCACCACCACGTGCCCGTCTTGAAGGTGCAACGTCTGACATTGTATTTCCTTGCGTCAAAATTCCGAGATTGGATCAGACATTAGCCCAGCCCGATCCTGCGCCGCGCGTAAATTGCGGCCATTGCGGGGGAAAAGCGACATGGCTATGCGCTGCGTCCCGGTTTCTTTTTGCCAAAAATACCGGCAGGGTCTGGGGCTGGCCCCAGTTCTGCCCTTGCAACAGGCCTCGTGCGGTCCTAATCACTCGGGCATGACGCAAATTTCCCATGACCGCCTTCTTATCATCGACTTCGGCAGCCAGGTAACGCAGCTGATCGCGCGCCGCCTGCGCGAACTGAATGTCTATTGCGAAATTCATCCCTACCAGAACGTGACGGATGCCTTTCTGGCCGACTTCGCACCCAAGGCGGTGATCTTCTCGGGTGGGCCGGCCTCAGTGTTTGCCGAAGGCGCGCCGATGCCGCCTGCAACGGTGTTCGCCTTGGGCGTGCCGATCCTCGGGATCTGCTATGGCCAGCAGGTGATGATGCATGTTCTGGGTGGCAAGGTTGAACGGGGCCATGGAACGGCGGAATTTGGTCGCGCCTATGTGACACCGGCGGCAAAGAAACTGGCCCTGTTGCAGGGATGGTTCGAAGCGGATCGCGAACAGGTCTGGATGAGCCATGGTGATCATGTCAGCCAGATCGCGCCGGGTTTCGAAGTTTTCGGCACATCGCCCAATGCGCCGTTCGCCATCACCGGCGATACGCAGCGCGATTTTTATGCGGTCCAGTTCCACCCCGAGGTGCACCACACCCCCAACGGCGCAAAGCTGTACGAGAATTTTGTGAAACTCGCAGGCTTCAAGGGCGACTGGACAATGGGAGCCTACCGCGAAGAGGCCATTGAAAAGATACGCGCGCAAGTGGGCGACGGCAAAGTGATTTGCGCCCTGTCCGGTGGCGTTGACAGTTCTGTCGCGGCGGTGCTGATCCACGAAGCGATCGGTGATCAACTGACATGTGTCTATGTCGATCACGGCCTGATGCGCAAAGGCGAAAGCGAACAGGTCGTGGGCATGTTCCGCGAGCATTACAACCTGCCGCTTATTCACGCCGACGAATCCGATCTGTTTCTGGGCAAGCTTGAAGGCGTCAGCGATCCTGAAACCAAACGCAAGATCATCGGCGGCCTGTTCATCGAAGTTTTCGAAAGATATGCCCGGGAAACCGGCGGTGCCGATTTTCTGGCACAGGGCACGCTTTATCCCGACGTTATCGAAAGCGTTTCGTTCAGCGGCGGGCCATCCGTGACGATCAAGTCGCACCACAATGTGGGCGGCCTGCCGGAACGGATGAACATGCAACTGGTTGAACCGCTGCGAGAGCTTTTTAAGGACGAAGTGCGCGCATTGGGGCGCGAACTTGGCCTGCCCGACAGCTTTATCGGGCGCCATCCCTTCCCCGGCCCCGGTCTGGCTATTCGCTGTCCGGGCGAAATTACCCGCGAGAAACTGGATATCCTGCGCGAAGCGGACGCGGTCTACATCGACCAGATCAGGCGGCACGGGCTTTATGATGATATCTGGCAGGCATTTGTGGCGATCCTGCCGGTGAAAACTGTCGGGGTGATGGGCGACGGGCGCACCTATGATTACGCCTGCGCCCTGCGTGCCGTCACGTCTGTGGATGGCATGACAGCCGATTATTACCCGTTCGAACATGATTTTCTGGGCGAAACGGCCACCCGCATCATCAACGAGGTGCCCGGGATCAACCGCGTGACCTATGATATCACGTCCAAACCTCCGGGCACGATCGAATGGGAATGACCGGTTTGCGCACTGGGTGAAATGAAACGGTGAACCAGCCCCGCACGCGATCAGTTTTCGTGTGCCAGGCCTATCCCGGAAGGAAAACAGAATGGGCATCACATCTATAGCCAGACCTTATTTTTTGCACCGTGGATACATGATGCAAAAAATGTGCGAGCCCGATCTGGTTCTTTCCTTTATCGAACGGTTCAAATCCAAACTGGTTCCGGTTGATCTGATCCGGATCGGAGGCGATGCAGATGGCGGCTATCTGGTGCCTGATGACATGCAGGGCATAGCGTCCTGTTTTTCTCCGGGGGTTGATTATACGGCCACGTTCGAGAACGCGATTGCTTCGGACTACGGTATCAAATGTTTTATGGCCGATGCTAGCGTTGAAAAGCCGCCGCTCGACAACGCGCTGTTCGAATTTGATGCAAAGTTTCTGGGCGCGCGCGACGGCGGGATCAACACCACGCTTTCATCCTGGATTGCGCAAAAGAATCCTGAAAACGCGGACGATATGCTGTTGCAAATGGATATCGAAGGGTTCGAGTACGACGTTCTTGTTGAAACGCCCTCGTCTGTTCTAAGGCAGTTCCGGACAATGATTATTGAATTCCACGCGTTCGATAAACTGTTCGACAGGGAATTTCTGCGTTTGGCAAATTCGGTTTTCGAAAAGATTTACAAGGACTTTTCGATTGCCCATGTCCATCCGAACAATTGTTGCGGGATTGCCCGCCATCGCGGGGCCGAAATACCCCGCGTTTTCGAAGTGACATTCATCAGGAATGACCGGGTTTCAGGTTGTTCGGCCAGCGGCCCTGTTGTCTTGCCCCATGCCTTGGATCGCAAGAACCTGGCAAGTGAGCCGGACATCGTAATGCCGGATATGTGGTGGAAGTAGGTCCAAACCTTTCCGTGCGACCGGCCAGAAGCGCGTCTCTTGTGGCCGCGTTCTGGATGATCGGGTCCATCGCGTCGTTTTCGGCGATGGCCATCGCAGGGCGCGAGGTCAGTTCCGATTTCGATACGTTTGAAATCATGATGTATCGCAGTGCGATCGGCATTATCATCGTCAGCGGCCTGATTACACTGAACGGGGCCTGGGCGCAGGTCAGAACACAACAGGCCGGCAACCATGTGATCCGCAATGTCGCGCATTTCACCGGCCAGAACCTGTGGTTCTATGCGGTGACAGTGATCCCCCTGGCGCAGGTTTTTGCGTTAGAGTTCACATCGCCCTTGTGGGTGGTTGTCTTGTCGCCGCTTATTCTGGGCGAACGTTTGACCCGTGTGCGTGCCCTGGCGGCGTTGCTGGGGTTCGTCGGCATTCTGATTGTAGCGCGCCCAGATGCGTCTACCCTGAACGCCGGTATCGGCGCTGCGGCCGCGTGTGCGGTGTTCTTTGCCGTTACAATCATGTTCACCAAACGTCTGACCCGTACGGAAACCATCAGTTGCATCTTGTTTTACCTCACCGCCATCCAACTGGTGCTGGGTTTGATCGCGGCGGGTCATGATGGTGATATCGCGTTGCCAACGGCGCAAACCCTGCCCTATCTGGTTCTGATCGGATGTGCCGGATTGCTGGCGCATTATTGCCTGACCAACGCGCTTGCCATTGCACCGGCCACCGTGGTCATCCCGATGGATTTCGTCCGCTTGCCGGTGATCGCCGTTCTGGGCATGGTTTTGTATCAGGAAGGTCTGGATATCTGGGTTTTCGTCGGTGCGTTAATCATTTTCGCGGGGAATTACATGAACATCTGGGTAGAATCGCGCGTAGCACGTGCGCGATAAAGCGCCACATGACCCATTCAGACTTACGTATGGTCATATATTTGTTACGTTCCGTCACAGATTGACGTAAAGGTCAGCGATTTTATACGACCATTCCATAATATCCATAATAAAGTTTTATCTTGTTTCCGTGGGAGGACAGCGATGAAGGTCGCACTAACAGCAGCATCTGCACTGATGCTAAGCACATATGCAGCACATGCAGGCGCTTTGGACCGTACAGGCCAGTCCGTTGCTGTGCTTTTCGAAAAAGGCAGATATGCCGAATTCAGTTTTGGCTCTGTTTCGCCTTCTGTTTCGGGCGTCGGAACGGCCGGTGTTGGCGGCGGATCGTCGGGCAACATGTCCGAAGACTATCTGCAATTCGGCGCGGCATACAAAGCTGATATCAACGATACATGGTCCTATGCGCTGATCTTTGACAAACCGTTCGGTGCGAATGTCGATTATCCGACAGGCACAGGGTATTTTGCCGCCGGGTCCACTGCCGAATTCGATTCGAACGCGATCACGGGTATCTTGCAGTACAATCTGCCAACGAACCTCAGCTTTTATGGCGGTATCCGGTTGCAGACCATCGCAGCCGAGGCGGTGATTCCATTTGTCAGCGGATATTCAGCAGATGGCGACCGCGACTTTGGTGTCGGATATCTGGCCGGTGTTGCGTATGAAATGTCTGACATCGCTCTTCGCGTGTCGCTGACCTACAATTCCAAGATCGAACATGAACTGGATACGGTTGAAACCTCGATCGCACTGGGTGGCCCGAACGCCAGCACAACACCGGTTGATACGCCTCAGTCTTTGAACCTCGAATTCCAGTCGGGCATTGCCAAGGACACATTGTTGTTCGGCTCTGTTCGCTGGACCGATTGGTCCGAATTCGAAATCACGCCAACCAACTACCAGACGCTGACAGGCGGCGGTTCGCTGGTCAGCTATAACGGCGATATCGTGACCTACACGCTGGGTCTGGGCCGCCGGATCAACGATACGTGGGCCGTTGCCGCAACTGTCGGTTATGAAGAGCCGATTGGTGGGTTCACCACAAACCTTGGCCCGACAGACGGTCAAACCAGCCTTGGTCTGGCAGCGACCTACACAAAGGGTAACATGAAAATCAGCGGTGGTGTCCGGTATGTCATGATCGACACCACTGAAACGCGCGCTGGTGCCGTTGCCCCTGCGGGCATTTTCCGAGACAACGACGCTTTGGGCTTTGGTATCCGGATCGGTTATTACTTCTGATCCTGCGATACAAATCCTTGATTGAACCGGCCCGCTGCGCAATCAGCGGGCCGTTTTCGTTTAGGCGCAAGATTCGGGTCGCGCTGTGCGGGCGTGCCGCCTAAACAGATGCAATGACACCACAAAATCCCTATCGACCCGCGCATGGGCGGAACTGGTCCTTCTGGCGCTGATCTGGGGCGGATCGTTCCTGTCGGTCCATATCGCGCTTGAAGAAGTACCGGTTCTGACCTCGGTGGCGCACCGCACCGGATGGGCGATGCTGGTGCTTTGGGGCGTAGTGCTGGTGATGCGCCTGACGATCCCGCGCGACCCGCGGGTCTGGGGCGCGTTTCTGGTGATGGGATTGCTGAACAATGTGATCCCGTTTGCCCTGATGGCGTGGGGCCAGTTGCATATCGAAGTCGGGCTGACCTCGATCCTGAATGCAACGACGGCAGTGTTCGGCGTGATCGTTGCTGCCATAGTGTTCGCGGACGAACGGTTAAGCGCGCGCAAACTGGTGGGTGTCACCTTGGGTTTTCTGGGGGTGGCCACGGCCATTGGTCTGAACCAGTTTGCCAATCTTGATCTGCGCTGCATTGCACAGCTGGCGGTTTTGCTTGGCACGCTTAGCTATGCGTTTGCGTCCGCATGGGCGCGACTGACCCTGTCGGGCCTTGCGCCACAGGTTGCCGCCGCGGGTATGTTGACGGGTTCAACCCTGATTATCCTGCCCGCCGCCCTTTTGATCGACGGGCCGATCCAGTTTGATCTGATGGCGCAGACATGGGGCGCGATCCTGTATTATGCGGTGATTGCCACGGCGGGAGCCTATCTGCTCTATTACCGTGTGCTGGGTATGGCGGGCAGCGGCAACCTGATGCTGGTTACCTTTTTGATCCCGCCGGTATCGATCGTGCTGGGATGGGCCGTTCTGGGCGAGGCGCTTTCACCGCGTGCCTATATCGGGTTTGCCCTGCTGGCACTGGGAATGGTGGTTCTGGACGGGCGGGTCTGGGCGTGGTTCAGATCAGCCAAGTGATTGACGGTTTTGCCCTGCGCGACTAGGACGGGGCAAAGGGGACTTACCATGCTCTATCAATCTGCGCAGGACTGGCGGAAAACCGAACATAAACGGGTGCTTGTGTTTGGCATGTCCGGTCTGGGCAAGACCCATCTTTCCAATTTGCTGCGCGCCAGCGGCCAATGGTTCCACTATTCGATCGATTACCGTATCGGCACACGCTATATGGGCGAATACATCACCGACAACGCCAAGGCGCACGCGATGAAAGTGCCGTTCCTGCGCGACCTTCTGATGACGGATTCGATCTATATCGGCTCCAACATCTCGTTCAACAACCTGACACCGGTGGCCACCTATCTGGGCAAACCCGGCGATCCGGCGCGCGGCGGAACATCAATGGCCGATTACATCGAACGGCAGGAACAGTTCCGGCAGGCCGAAATCTCGGCACTGATGGATACCGAACGGTTCATCAAACGGGCACAGGCGCTTTACGGGTATCCGCATTTCATTTGCGACAGCGGTGGATCGATCTGTGAATGGGTTGATCCCGACAATCCCGATGATCCGTTGCTGCGCGCGCTTGCCGATCAAACACTGCTGGTCTGGATCAAGGGAAGTGATGCGCACACCCAGGATCTGATCGCCCGATTTGACAAAGCGCCCAAACCTATGGCCTACCAGCCCGAATTTCTGTCCCGGGTATGGGCCGAATATCTGAGCAAAAACAATCTTCAGGAAGATGATGTTGATCCTGACTCCTTTATCCGCTGGACCTATGCCAAGGCGCTGGAACATCGCCAGCCGCGTTACGAGGCAATGGCCGATTGGGGCGTGACCGTGACAGCGGATGAAGTTGCTTCGGTAAAAACGACCACCGATTTCGATGATGTGATCGCCGCCGCACTTGAGCGGCGTGCCTGAACGCGCTACCTGAACAGCCTGACCATAGGACGTGTCTGATGCCGATCAAAATTCCTGCCGACCTGCCTGCCTTTGACGTGCTGACGCGCGAAGGTGTGATGGTCATGGACGAAGGACAGGCGGCGCGCCAAGACATCCGGCCCCTGCGCATCGGGTTGCTGAACCTGATGCCCAAGAAAATCCAGACCGAAAACCAGTTTGCCCGCCTGATCGGGGCAACTCCGCTTCAGATTGAACTGAGTCTGATCCGGATGACCGAACATCAGGCACGCAACACGGCCGCCGACCACATGGAAAGCTTTTACCGCACCTTCCAAGAGGTGCGCGGCGAAAAATTCGACGGATTGATCATCACCGGTGCCCCGATCGAACATCTGGAATTTTCCGATGTGACCTATTGGGACGAGTTGCAGCAGGTCATGGACTGGACCCAGACCAACGTGCATTCCACGTTTGGTGTGTGCTGGGGCGGGATGGCGATGATCAACCATTTCCACGGTGTGAAAAAACACATGCTGGGCGCCAAGGCGTTTGGCTGTTTCCGGCATCGCAATCTTGATCCGGCCTCGCCCTATTTGCGCGGGTTTTCAGATGATTGCGTGATCCCTGTGTCGCGCTGGACAGAAATGCGACAGGCCGAAATTGATGCCGCCACCGGGCTGCAAACCCTGTTGGGCAGTGATCTGGTCGGCCCCTGTCTGGTGCAGGATCCGGCGCATCGTGCGCTCTATATCTTCAACCATTTCGAATATGACCGCGACACGCTGAAACAGGAATATGACCGTGATATCGCCGATGGCACACCGATCAACGTGCCGTTGAATTATTACCCCGAAGATGATCCGACCCGCCCGCCGCAAAACCGCTGGCGCAGTCATGCCCACCTGCTTTACGGCAACTGGATCAACGAAATCTATCAGACAACCCCGTTTGATATGCAAAAAATTGGCCAGTAAGCTGCTGATCTCATTCGCCCTTGTTGTTGTGGCTGTTGTTGCCGTAGTGCAGGTGCGCGCCGGCCACCGCGAGGAGCAGGCCGAAGCCGCGTTTCCGCCCGAAGGCCAGATTATCGACGTGAATGGGATCGACGTACACGCCGTTGTCATGGGGCAAGGCCCCGATCTGGTGCTGATCCACGGGGCCAGCGGCAACACCCGCGACATGACGTTTTCGCTGGCACCGCGCCTTGCCGAAACCTACCGCGTGATCGTGTTTGACCGCCCCGGACTGGGCTATACCGAACGGGTCGATAAGGACGGATCGACATTGAAACAACAGGCCGCCCTGCTGATGCAGGCCGCGCGGCAACTGGGCGCTGAAAAACCCATCGTGATGGGGCAAAGCTATGGCGGGGGCGTGGCCCTGGCCTGGGCGTCCAACTATTCCGATCAGGTGGCCGCGCTGATCCCGGTCGCGTCGGTATCCAACCCGTGGACCACACCGCTTGATCCGTTCTATCGCGTGACGTCGTCGTGGTGGGGCCAGGCGCTTGTGGTGCCCCTGATCACAGCCTTTGTACCGCAATCACGGATCGAAGCCGCCATTGTCAGTGTCTTTCCGCCGCAGTCCGCCCCGGAAGGCTATGCAGATCATGTGGGGGCGCCTCTGACGTTGCGCCGTATATCGATGCGCGCCAACGCAGATCAACGCGCCAACCTGTTGTCGGAAATCCTGATGCAGGTCACTGACTACCACCGCATTACCGCCCCGACCGAAATTGTTCATGGTACGGCCGATACAACTGTCGGACTGTCAATACATTCGGAAAAACTGGTGGATCAGATACCGGGTGCGGTGCTGACCCGCCTGCCCGGCATCGGACATATGCCGCATCTTGTTGCGCAGGATGACGTGATTGCCGCAATTGACCGTGCGGCGGCACGTGCGGGTTTGCGTTAAAGGGATTAACATCCCATATTAAGATCACCACGAATTTTAAGGGATCCCCCATGACCTTGCCCTTTGATGGCGCGATCAGCGCATATTACGAAAACGAAGCCCCCCAGGACGTGCGCGACGCGATCAGATCTGCGGACAAGGATGCCATCATCTCTCCGAGCTATCCGCATGAGGATGAGATGGGCAAGAAAGCCTACGAGAAAGAACTGGAAAAGCTTCAGATTGAACTGGTCAAGCTGCAGGCTTGGGCCAAAACCAGCGGAACCCGTATTGCGCTTGTGTTTGAAGGCCGTGATGCCGCCGGAAAAGGTGGCGTTATCAAACGGTTTCGCGAAAACCTTAATCCGCGTGGTGCGCGTGTTGTGGCGCTGTCAAAACCAACGGACAAGGAAGCCACCGAATGGTATTTCCAGCGTTATATTTCGCATTTACCATCAGCGGGCGAGATCGTCTTTTTTGACCGTAGCTGGTACAATCGTGGTGTGGTGGAAAAGGTGTTCGGGTTCTGCACAGATGCCGAGCGCGAAGTGTTTTTCAAGCAGGTGTTGCCCTTTGAAAAGATGCTGATCGATGACGGAATTCACCTGTTCAAATTCTGGCTGAATGTCGGGCGCGCGGAACAGCTCAGCCGGTTTCTTGCGCGTGAACAAGATCCCTTAAAGCAATGGAAACTAAGCCAGATTGATGTTCAGGGATTGTCGAAATGGGATGCCTACACCGATGCGATCGGTGAAACCCTGCACCGCAGCCATGCAGAGGCGACACCTTGGACCGTTGTCCGCTCGGACGACAAGAAACGTGCCCGCCTGTCGGTGTTGCGCACCGTGATGCATGCCTTTGATTTCGACCGCAAGGACAAGGACGCGATCGGCAAGATCGATCAGAAAATCTGCGGCGGTCCGGACATCTGGGATGCCTAAGCGCGGCTATCATCACGGCAATCTGCGACAGGCATTGATCGATGCGGCGCTGGAACTGATCACGGTGAAAGGCCCGACCGGGTTCACCCTGTCCGAAGCGGCGAAACAGGCCGGCGTTACACCCGCTGCCGTATACCGCCATTTCGAAGGGCGCGAAGATCTGATCGCCGAAGCGGCCCGTCAGGGATACGAGATTTTTGGCGATGTCATGCAATATGCCTATGACAAGGGCCAGCCATCCGCACTGGCCGCGTTCGAGGCAACAGGGCGCGCCTATCTGGCCTTTGCGCGCAAATACCCCGGCCACTATATCGCGATGTTCGAAAGCGGAATTTCGGTCAACCGCACTCCGGAACTGGCTGCCGTGTCACAGCGGGCGCGCGCCGTTCTGGAACAGGCGGCCGCCGATCTGTCCAAACATATCCCGCCGGAAAAACGCCCGCCCGCACCGATGTTCAGCGCGCATATCTGGGCGCTGAGCCATGGCGTTGTGGAATTGTTCGCCCGCAATTCTCCGGGCACGCAAAGCCCCTTTCCCCCCGAAGACCTGCTGGAAAGCGGCATCGGCATTTATTTGCGCGGTCTGGGTCTGATCCGGCCCGACGAATAGACTTTTGCAGCACGGGCGCACATCGCGTGGCCGGGTGCGCGATTGACGCGATTGACCAGACGATCCGTCCGTGGAACAAGGCACCCACGCTCAAGACGGAAGACACGCCCCCGATGTTCAGTTATCAACTGGTCCGCAAATCAAAGCTTGCCGCGCTGCAACAGCAGGCGCCTGCCTATTTCGAACTTGAGCTGTTAAAGGCGGTGCCACCGCAGTTTCAGGCACAGTGTCTGGCGCTGCTCCCATCCTCAAGATCGCAACTGCGTCAGGATGTTTTCGTACTGGGCATGTCAGGGTTCAAGCGTCAGGGTTTTTTCGTGGAATTCGGGGCGACAAACGGTCTGGATCTGAGCAATACGGCCCTTCTGGAGCAAAACTTCGGCTGGACCGGCATTCTGGCAGAACCGGCGCGGCAATGGCACACTGATCTGCATGCCAACCGAAGTGCCGTGATCGACACGCGCTGCGTCTGGCGCGAATCCGGTGCCCATCTGGATTTCACCGAAGCGCCGCGCGGCGAAAACTCTGGTTTGACGCAGTTCATGAAAAAGCGGCGCCAGATCAGGGGCAATACCTATTCCGTTGAAACCATCACGCTGACCGAATTGCTTCAGTCGCACGGCGCCCCGCAGGTGATCGATTATCTTTCGATCGATACCGAAGGCAGTGAGTTTGACATCCTGAATGCGTTCGACTTTGACAGTTACCGGTTTCGTGTGATCACGGTTGAACACAACTTCGCGCCGCAACGTTCTGATATATATCGGATTTTGACTGAACATGGATACAAGCGCGTTGCTGAAACGGCATCGCGCTTTGACGACTGGTACGTGCACCCGGATGCGTGAAACTGTGCGCGTTGATATCAGACTGACAGCGACCCGCCCGTGAAGTACCGGCGCGACATAGACGGCCTGCGCGCTGTTGCGGTTGTTCCGGTTATCCTGTTTCACGGCGGGTTTTCCCTGTTTTCCGGCGGGTTTGTCGGTGTTGATGTTTTCTTTGTGATCTCTGGCTATCTGATCACGACCATCCTGTTGAGCGACATGGAAGCGGGCACTTATTCGCTGGTCCGGTTCTATGAACGTCGCGCGCGGCGCATTCTGCCGGCCTTGTTTCTTGTCATGGCGGCTTGCATTCCGTTTGCTTGGGCGTGGATGCTGCAAACCCAGCTCAAGGATTTTTTCGAAAGCCTGACCGTCACATCGTTGTTCAGCAGCAATTTCCTGTTTTACAGCGAAAGCGATTATTTCGCGGCTGTGGCCGAAGAAAAGCCGCTTTTGCACACCTGGTCGCTTGCCGTCGAAGAACAGTATTATCTGCTGTTTCCCCCGCTTCTGGCGGTGGCAATGCGGTGGGGGCGCCGTGTTGCGCTGTGGTTCATTCTGGTCTGCGCAATCGCCAGTATAGCCTATGCCACGTTTGGCAATCTGGAACCCGAGGGTCGGTTTTTCCTGACCCATACGCGCATCTGGGAACTGCTGGTCGGATCACTGTGCGCCTATGTGATGCTGTATCATCCCCCCAAGGGAAATGCGCTATGGGCGGCGATCGGCCTTGGGCTGATCGTTTTCGCAATCTTTGCATTCAGCCATGACACGCCCTACCCCGTCTTTGCCATTCCACCTGTCGCGGGAACAGCGTTGATTATCCTGTTCGCCACACCCGACAGCATGACCGCGCGGATTTTATCGATGCGTGCCTTTGTGGGCATCGGTTTGATCAGCTTTTCCGCCTATCTGTGGCACCAGCCGCTTTTCGCGTTCGCGCGCATCAAATCCGTGGTGTTTCCCGATCCGTGGCTTATGGCGCTTCTGGCAGTTTTGTCACTGGTACTGGCCGCGGTCAGCTGGCGCTATGTCGAACAACCCTTTCGCGGTGCGCCGGCGCGGCTGTTGCCATCACGGCGTGGTATTTTCGGCGCGTCGCTGGCCGGCATTCTGGCGTTTGTCCTTGTCGGGTATTACGGGCATGAAAAAGACGGGTTTCCCGATCGCGAAATCATCCGCAATCTTAGCCAGCCAATGATCGATGCGCGATACGAACGGTTTCGCACCTGGGATGTTCTGACCGGCGAGGTACCCGCGCGGTTTGACCTGGCGGATTTCGGGGAAGACACCGGAAAAGCCAATGTATTGCTGGTGGGGGACAGCCATTCAAAAGGGTTGTTCAACGCGATCTATCAGAATCCGGATCTGTTTCCGAATGTGAACATCCGGCAGATCTCGATGAATTTCGGCTGCTACGAACACGCAAACGACAAAGCTGAACTGGAAGCATGTCTTGAAGAGTTTCTGAGTATCAGCGCGACATTGCTGGCCAAAACAACCCATGTCGTGTTTGCGGCCCGCTGGCACCGGCCCGGACGCCTGAACATCATGGCAAACGTGCCTGCAATGCTGCAAGACCGCGGCATAAAGATGTACCTGGCCGGACAGAACGTCGAATATGACACCGAGGCGCCGGTGATGATCCATGAAATTGCCCGCGACATCCGGTTTGATGGCAAGATGGCGTTTCCCCGTCAGCGCACCAACAAGAAATTCTATTCCGAACGCAGCGAACTGGCCCTGAACATGGCCCCCGAGCTGCAACAGATCGCGCAAGCGCACAACATGACCTATCTGGATCGCTACGCGCTGGTGTGTGACGATACCGTTCAGGAATGCAGCGGCATCACGCCCGACGGCAAGGCCGTATCTTATGATTACGGGCACTGGACACTGGCCGGATCGAAGTATTTCGGCCAGATCATGGCGGAACGGAATTGGTTGCCTGTTCCCTAGCCTCCGCCATCCAAAATCCGGGCTGCGATGAAAAAAGGGCGGCCAACTGACCGCCCCTTTTGATTGTCTGGTGTCCTGCCCGCTTAACGCTTGGAGAACTGGAAGCTCTTGCGGGCTTTCGCCTTGCCGTATTTCTTGCGTTCCACAACGCGGCTGTCGCGTGTCAGGAAGCCGGCGGCTTTCAATGCGCCGCGCAGCGACGGATCATAAAGCTGCAATGCTTTGGAAATACCGTGCTTGACCGCACCGGCCTGACCGGACAGACCGCCGCCCTTGACGGTGGCGGTAACGTCGAACTGGTCTTCGGTGCCGGAAATGGTGAACGGCTGGCGCAGGATCATTTGCAGCACGGGGCGTGCAAAATATGTTTTGATCTCTTTGCCATTGACGGTGACCTTGCCGGAACCGGGTTTGATCCAGACCCGGGCGATCGCATCTTTGCGTTTGCCGGTGGCGTAGGAGCGGCCCAGTTCGTCACGGACAGGTTCGCGCGGCTCGGCCAGATCGACCGGTGCCGGGTTCAGACCTGCAACTTCGTTCAGGTCTTCGAGTGTGTTGATCTCATCAGCCATGTCTATCAGCTCCGGGTGTTTTTGTTGTTCATGGATTTGACATCCAGAACTTCGGGACTTTGCGCCTCGTGGGGGTGCTCTGTGCCGGCGTAGACGCGCAGATTGGTCATCTGCGTACGCGACAGGCGGTTGCCGGGCAGCATGCGTTTGACAGCTTGCGTCACGACGCGCTCGGGGTATTTGCCTTCCAGGATTTCGCCTGTTGTGCGCGATTTGATCCCGCCGGGGTGGCCCGTGTGCCAGTAATTCGGCTTTTCACGTTTCTTGCCGGTCAACTGCACCTTTTCGGCGTTGATGATGATCACGTTGTCGCCCATGTCCATGTGCGGCGTGAACGATGGCTTGTGTTTGCCCCGAAGGCGCATGGCAACGATCGACGCCAAACGGCCCAGAACCACGCCCTCGGCGTCGATCAGGATCCATTTCTTGTCAATATCTGCCGGTGTTGCAGAAAAGGTTTTCATGTCAGGTTCGTCCTGTTTGATGGAAAAGACCGCCCCAAACAGGCGGTCCGAATTCGATTGGGGCGTTATATACCCACAATTGGCCCCGTCAAGCGTGTATGCAAGGCATTAATTGAGCGAAAACAGGTGCTTACAAATAAGGTAACATGATACCCCACTTTTCAGTCTTTTGGCGGGATCGAATATGTCATTGACGCGCGCGCCACAGGGTCTGTCATGCCTTCGGAAAACAACAACACTTCGCCTACGGCCAGAACGCGCCCCAGTTTCAGCAGACGACACTGTGCCACCAGATCAACACCCGCAACGGGTTTGCGCATGAAATCGATCGATGCATTTGTGGTTACGGCCAGCGCCTTGGGGCCGATCATCGCCATGATCGCCATGTAAACGCAGACATCCGCAAGGCCGAACATGGCAGGCCCAGAAACCGTTCCGCCGGGACGCAGATGTTTTTCATTGGCAAACAGGCGCATGGTGATCTGGTTTTCGCCGATGTGATCAACTCCGAAATCACCGGCCACCTGCGGAAACACGTCGTTCAAAAACTGTTCCATATCTTCTTTTGTCATGACGACGGGCATGCTTTCCCTCCTGTTGCGTTGCGGCTAACGTTGGCGGCGAACCGGTAGGAGGGCAAGATGGCAATTCTGGAACGTCACGACACAAATGCGATTGCGCATCTGAAAATGAACGCACCCGACAGGCTGAACGCCCTGTCGGACGAAATGCTGGCTGCCTTGCAGCACACATTGGATGATCTGCGCGATGACACATCGGTGCGCGCGGTGATCCTGTCGGGCGCGGGCAAGGCGTTTTGCGCGGGCCATGATCTGAAGCAGATGACCAACGGGCGGCAGGCCGAAGATGGCGGTAAGGCCTATTTCAAGGATCTTTTCGACCGGTGTGCCGCGATGATGATGTCGGTGCGGGCTGTTCCCCAGCCGGTGATTGCGCAGGTGCACGGCATCGCCACGGCGGCCGGGTGCCAGTTGGTGGCGTCCTGCGATCTGGCCGTGGCCGCCGAGGGCACGCGATTTGGCGTGAACGGAGTGAATATCGGGCTGTTCTGCTCGACTCCGATGGTGGCGCTGTCGCGCAATATCCCAACGAAACACGCGTTCGAAATGCTGACCACCGGCGAGTTCATAGATGCCGATCGCGCGATGGCGCTGGGGTTGGTCAACCGCGTGGTGCCGGAAACAGAGCTGGCGGCGCAAACGCAGGCACTGGCGGAAACGATTGCCGCGAAACTGGCCACAGCCGTGAAAATCGGCAAAGCGGCCTATTACCGGCAAATGGAAATGCCGCTGGCGCAGGCCTATGCCTATACCGGGGGAGTCATGGTTGAAAACATGATGGACAAGGACACCGAAGAAGGAATTGAGGCATTTCTGGGGAAGCGACCGCCGAATTGGAAACAGTGAATTTCCTTGTTTTTGTCCTGCCCCCGTTAACTTTCCGTTCATTAGCAATGATTTAACGACTGTTGTGCAATAAGAACCAATCGGTTTCCACTTTTTCCCTTTCGAAAGCGGCACAAATGGGGCAAGAGTGATTCCAAGACATAGCGTCTGATACGCTTTTGGGTCGCCGCCGGCGGAAGGTCCCTCCAGATCAGTCTCTCTAACTGATCATGACATTCCCGCAGCGGCGACCCCAAAACATCCCCGCAAAACCAACCCGCAGACCCCACAGGGCCGTTGCGCTTGGCCATGCCCTGCCCTACATCCCACTGCATGACCGAAACACTTCATATCGTTGGCGGCGGCATGGCCGGGGCCGAAGCCGCATGGCAGGCGGCCCAGTCGGGCGTGCCCGTGCTTATCCACGAAATGCGCCCCAAGGTGGAAACCTTTGCCCACAAGACAGGCCATCTTGCGGAAATGGTCTGTTCCAACTCGTTCCGCTCGGATGATGATACACAGAATGCTGTGGGGTTGCTGCACTGGGAAATGCGCGCGGCCAACGGGATCATCATGGCAATGGCCGACAAACACAAACTGCCCGCGGGCGGCGCATTGGCGGTTGATCGCGATCCGTTTGCCGCATCGGTGACAGCGGCCTTGCTGGCGCATCCCAACATTTCGGTCGCCTATGGCGAAATCACCGAATTGCCAAAGGACGGATATTGGATCATTGCCACCGGCCCGCTTACGTCGGGCGCCCTGGGGCAGGCCATTCAGGCCGAAACCGGGGCCGAGGCGTTGGCGTTTTTTGATGCCATCGCGCCGATCCTGTATCACGATTCGATCGATATGACGCGCGCCTGGATGCAATCGCGTTATGACAAGGGCGACACCGAAGAAGAGCGCACCGCCTACCTGAATTGTCCGATGGACAAGGATCAGTACGAGGCATTTATCGATGCGCTGCTGGCCGCAGACAAAACCGAATTTCACGAGGGCGAAACCGCCGGATATTTTGACGGCTGCCTGCCGATCGAGGTGATGGCCGAACGCGGGCGCGAAACGTTGCGCTTTGGCCCGATGAAACCGGTGGGTCTGACCAATCCGCATGCCCCGGATGTCAAACCCTATGCCGTGGTGCAGCTGCGCCGCGATAATGCATTGGGAACGCTTTATAACATCGTCGGATTTCAGACAAAAATGAAATACGGCGCCCAGACCGAGGTGTTGCGCATGATCCCCGGTCTGGAACAGGCCAGCTTTGCCCGTTTGGGTGGCATCCATCGCAATACGTTTCTGAATTCGCCGACCCTGCTGGATCAGCAGATGCGGCTGCGCAGCCAGCCCCATATCCGCTTTGCCGGCCAGATCACCGGTGTCGAAGGCTATGTGGAAAGCGCTGCCATGGGCCTTTTGGCCGGGCGTCTGGCTGCGGGCGACATTCTGGGCAAACCGCTGGCACCGCCGCCGCCCACAACGGCCATCGGGGCGCTGATCACCCACATCACGGGCGGCGCAGAGGCAAAGACCTTTCAGCCGATGAATGTGAATTTCGGCCTTTTCCCTCCTGTGGACGGCCTCAAATCAGGGCGGCGCGGCCGCAAGGACCGGTATCAGGCCTATACAGATCGCGCAAAAGGCGATTTTCAGGCTTGGCTGCAAAGTGCCGTACTGGACGCCGCCTAGTCTTTTGCCCTAGCATCAGAACATGACAGACGGTTTCTTAAGCAAGGCCTACAGCACCCGCGAAGCAGACGGTGTGCGCCGTCTATATGATGACTGGGCCGCAACTTACGAGGCTGAAATCAGCGAAAACGGCTATGCCACGCCGGGGCGTTGCGCTGCGGCACTGGCGCAATACGTCACCGACAAGGCGGCCCCTGTTCTGGATTTCGGGTGCGGAACCGGCCTGTCAGGGCTTGCGCTGAAACTGGCCGGGTTCGAAACGATTGATGGCGTCGATGTGTCCCCGGACATGCTGGACAGGGCGCGGGAAAAAAACATCTACCGCACGCTGACCGCCATAGACGCCGATGATGATCTGCCCGCTGCCCCTGGACAATACAATGCCATTGCAGCCATCGGGGTCATTGGCGCAAGCGCGGCCCCTGCCTCGTCGATTGATGATCTCATGCACGCCCTGGACCCGGGCGGCTTTTTCGTGCTGTCCCTGAACGATCACGCCCTTGCCGATCGGATATACGAAGCCAAGCTGTGCGAATGGATCGATTGCGGCGCCGCGCATCTTCTGTTCAGGGAAAACGGCCCGCATTTGCCCGGGATCAACATGAACGCAAACGTATACGTGATTGAAAAAGCGTGAGTTTCACCACAAGATTTGCGCCCAGTCCAACCGGGCCGCTGCATCTGGGGCATGCCTATTCCGCGTGTCTGGCCTATGACATGGCGCAGGTCCATCAGGGGCGGTTTCTGTTGCGGATCGAAGATACAGATACAGCGCGCGCCCGCCCCGAATGGGAGGCGCTGATTTACGACGATCTGGCCTGGCTTGGCCTTGACTGGGAAATGCCGGTGTTGCGCCAGTCTGACAATCTGCCCCGCTATGATGCAGCGCTGGAGGTGCTGGAGTCACGCGGATTACTTTATCCGTGCTCTTGTTCGCGCGCCGATATCCGCGCCGCGCTGTCTGCTCCGCAAGAGGGCGATCCCGCACCGGTGGCCTACCCCGGCACTTGTCGGGCCCGCCCCATGTCCTCGCGCAGGGCAAGCGACGCGCTGCGCCTTGATGTGGCCCGCGCGCTCGAGGTGATCAAGGGCGCGCCCCTTGTCTTTCGGGAAACCGGTGCAAAACATGCTGGTCTGCATAATGTGAACACTGTTCACCTGACGGCGCAGACCGGCGATATCGTGATCGGGCGCAAGGATATCGGAACCGTATCTTATGTGTTTTCGGCGGTTGTGGATGATGCAGATCAGGGCATCACCCACGTGATCCGGGGCGAGGACCTTTTTGAGACCACGTTTGTGCAGGTCTTGCTTCAAGCCTTGCTGGGCTTGCCCACACCTGTCTATCACCATCACCGTCTGATCCGCGATACAGACGGAAAGCGCCTGGCCAAACGGGACGATGCGCGCGCCATTTCGAAATACCGCGCCGAAGGCATTCGCCCGCAGGATATTCGCGCCCGGGTCGGGCTGTGACTGCCCTGCCCTTCATCTTTTCAAAAATACTTAATCCGGCCCCTGCCCCATGGGTGCCATCAGTTCGGTTTCACCTTCTGTGCCGACAGATGTGTAAAAACAACTGCGCCTGTTGGTGTGACAGGCGGCACCGGTCTGGCGTATGATCAGCAGCAGGCAATCGCGGTCGCAATCCACGCGCATGTCTACCAGATCCTGAACATGCCCGCTGGTTTCGCCCTTGATCCAGAAAGCGCTGCGCGAGCGTGACCAGTAAGTGACGCGGCCGGTGTCCAGTGTGCGCTGCACGGCCTCTGCGTTCATCCATGCCATCATCAGCACCTCGCCGGTGGTTTCCTCTTGCGCAATCGCGGGTATCAGACCGGCAGCATTATAGCTCAGCGTGGCGGGGTCGAATGTCATGATGGGAAAACCTTTTGCATCTGCGCCTGTGAAGATTATGTATGCAATAGGACCAAAAAGGGAAAGACATGAGCGGCAATACCGATCTGATCAAGCTGTATTCCGGGCGCATTCTGGCGCTTGCGGCAGATATTCCGCATCTGGATCGTCTGGACGCCCCTGACGCGACCGTTAAGCGGCGCGCGCCCCTGTGCGGATCAACCGTTACGGTCGATGTGCGGGTGCAGGACGGGCGCGTGGCTGATTTCGGACAGGATGTAAAGGCGTGCGCGCTGGGTCAGGCGGCGGCGTCTGTGGTGGGTGGTGCGATTGTCGGCTGTACCCGCGCCCAGATTGAAACGGCACGGGATCAGCTGAGCGCGATGCTGAAATCCGGTGGCCCGGTGCCAGATGCTCCGTTTGACGGGCTTGCGGTTCTGGAACCTGCACGGGATTACAAGAACCGCCACGCCTCCATCCTTTTGGCGCTTGAAGCAAGCGTCGAGGCAGTGAGCAAGGCAGAACAGGCCCACTGCGCCTGATTGACATCACAAGGAACCAAAAAAAACCGCCGCGCGTTCTTTGAACGGCGGCGACAGGTTTGTGGGTTTCGCGTGGGACCCGGACGTTTCCAGATCAGGACTTGGGACAGGCAGTGTCAGTCAATCAGCATCTAAGTTGGGACAGGATGCAGGAAGGCCGGCGCGAAACGCACGAGGCAGAAAAAATCAGGCAAATACAGGCATATGTAGGCCGACAACCAGCATCACAGCCAAAGCCGCAACACCCACTGCATCCTGAACCAGCGTGTCCTGAGAGCGGAGAAGTACGGTTTTAATCTGGATGAACATGATATCAGCCCTTCATATCTGCTTTTGTTCCCTAAGTGTTCTCATCTAATTCACGATTTGTAAAGAACTTTTATAGAACATTTGTGAACTTAATGATATTTCATGGGGGATTAATCGCCTAACCGACTGATATCAAACGAATAGCCTGATCCTGTTCCATCAACCACAGCAGCGTGCGGGTGGCGCGTCCGCGATCCGATCCAAGGGCCGGATCCGCAACCAGCAGCGCGCGCGCGTCTGTTTGCGCCACCGCCATCAGCGCGGTTTGAGTTTCCAGATCGGCGATCCGGAACTTTGGCATGCCGCTTTGCGCGGTTCCGATCAGATCCCCCGCGCCGCGCATTTGCAGATCGGTTTCTGCGATCCGGAACCCGTCTTCGGTTTCGCGCAACACCTCAAGCCGCCTGCGTCCGCTGTCCGTCATCGGGGCCTGATACAACAGCAGACAGGTCGATGCGGCATCGCCCCGTCCGACCCGTCCGCGCAACTGGTGCAACTGCGCCAGCCCAAAGGTTTCGGCCCGTTCAATGACCATGATTGTGGCATTGGGCACGTTCACCCCCACTTCGATCACGGTTGTCGCCACCAGAACCCTGGTCTGGCCCACCTGAAATCGCGCCATTGCGGCATCTTTGTCGGCACTAGGCATTTGCCCGTGCACCAGCCCGACATGCGCATCCCCCAGAATAGCGCGCAGGCGCTTGAAGCGGTCTTCGGCCGCTGTGAGATCAACAGATTCGCTTTCGTCGACCAAGGGACAGACCCAATAACACTGGCGTCCTTCGGCAATCGCGGCCTGCAAACGGGCAATCACTTCGTCCATGCGTTCGGTGCTGACCAGCGCGGTTTTTATCGGCTGGCGCCCGGGCGGTTTTTCATCCAGCACGGACACGTCCATATCGCCATATTGCGCCAGCGACAGGCTGCGCGGGATCGGTGTGGCTGTCATCACAAGCACATCGGCCAGCAGGCCCTTGCGCCCCAGTTCCAGGCGTTGCCTTACCCCGAACCTGTGTTGTTCATCCACAATGGCCAACCGCAGATCATCAAATTCGACATCCTTCTGGAACACCGCATGGGTTCCGACCAATATCTGGATCTTGCCCTGTTTCAGTGCGGCCAGTTTGGCGCCGCGTTCCTTTCCTTTGTCGCGTGCGGTCAGAATTTCCAGCACGACGCCGGCGCTTTCGGCCAGCGGGCGCAACCCGTCCAGATGCTGGCGCGCCAGAATTTCCGTGGGGGCCATCATAACGCCCTGCCCGCCGGATTCGACCGCGATCAGCAGCGCCAGAAATGCCACCAGCGTTTTGCCCGACCCGACATCGCCCTGCAGCAACCGGTTCATCCGCAGCGGGGTTGCCATGTCTTCGGCAATGTCGCGCACCGCGCGGGTTTGTGCGCCCGTCGGTTCATAGGGCAATGCCGCCAGCACAGAAGATTGCAGCGTGCCGGTGCCCACACTGACGCGCCCCTTTGTCTTGCGTTCGCGCGCGCGCGCCAGCGCCAGCGTGACCTGATGCGCAAAGAATTCGTCATAGGCCAATCGCGCCCGCGCGGGATCGGACGGGCTATGCTCGTCCATGCGTTCGGGGCTGTGTGCCTTGGTGATGGCGGCCTGCCAGTCGGGCCAGTTTTCGCGCGCTTTCAACGCCGGATCGATCCATTCGGCCAGATCGGGGGCGCGGGCCAGCGTGGCGCGGGTGGCCTTGAACAGGGTTTTTTGCGTCACACCGGAGGTCAACGGATAAACCGGTTCCTGCGCCGGGATCTCGTCCGCGTCGGCCTCGTCCACGATGTGATCGGGGTGCACCATCTGCGCGATGCCATCAAACAGCTCGACCTTGCCCGACACCAGACGGCGCGCGCCGGTGGGCAACAGCTTTTGCAGGTAATCCCCGCGCGCGTGGAAATAGACCAGTTGAAATGATGTTTGCGCATCTTCCACCTGTATGCGGTAGGCGCCCGACCGGTTCGCCGGTTTGCGATGCGGACCGATGGTAACGGCAACCGTCAGGGTTTTGGGCAGATCGACGCCCTTGATCGTATCGCGGCGGCGCCGGTCAATCACGGCATAGGGCAAGGTGAACAACAGATCACGGGGCCGTGTCACGCCCATATGTTCCAAGTTCTGGGCGGTTTTCGGGCCAATGCCTTCCAGTGTTTCCAAACCGGAAAACAGCGGAAACAGGATTTCCGGCCGCCCGCTCATGCGCCGTTGATCAGGGCAATCCACCCGTCTTCGTCAATGGTTTCGATGCCCAGATCAGCAGCCTTTTGCGCTTTTGATCCGGCGCCGGGCCCTGCGACCACCAGATCGGTCTTGACGCTGACTGATCCGGATACTTTGGCCCCCATCGCTTCGGCGCGGGCCTTGGCCTCGGCGCGGGTCATTTTTTCCAGCGTGCCGGTGAACACCACGGTTTTACCGGCCACAGGGCTGCCATCTGTGTCCGGTCTGGCGGCGTCCGTGATATCAAGGTGCTGCACCAGTCGGTCGATGGATTGGCGTTCGCGGTCTTGGGCAAAGGCGGTGACCAGCGATGTCGCCATGACCGTGCCGATACCGTCGATCGCGATCAGATCGTCCCAGGCCGGGCCTTGGCAGTCACGCGCGCTGTCCAGTGCCGTAACCAGCGCATCCCATGATCCGTAATGGCGCGCCAGTGTATTTGATGCCGCTTCGCCCATGTGCCGGATACCCAGCGCAAACAGCAACCGGCCCAGCGGAATCTTTCGTTTTTCGTCGATCGCGTCGAACAGGTTCTCTGCCGATTTTTCGCCCCAGCCTTCGCGGTTCTTCAACTGCTGCATGCCGCTGCCAAACCGGTTTTTCAGCGTGAAAATATCCGCCGGTTCGCTGATCCAGCCATCGCGGTAAAACTGTTCTACCTGTTTGGCGCCCAAGCCTTCGATGTCAAAAGCGCCGCGCGATACAAAATGTTTGAGCTTTTCAACAGCCTGTGCCGGGCAGATCAGACCGCCGGTGCACCGGCGCACGGCGTCGCCTTCCTCTCGGATCGCGGCGCTGTCGCATTCGGGGCATGTGGTGGGAAAGGTGTAAGGCTGCGCAGTTTCGGGGCGCTTTTCCAGATCGACATCGGCGATCTTGGGAATGACATCGCCCGCGCGGTAGACCTGCACCCAGTCGCCGATGCGGATATCCTTGCCGTCACGGATCGGCGCGCCCTTTGCATCCCGTCCGGCGATGTAATCTTCGTTATGCAGGGTCGCGTTTGACACAACGACCCCGCCCACTGTCACCGGGGCCAGCCGCGCGACCGGGCTAAGCGCGCCGGTGCGTCCGACCTGAATGTCGATCGCCTCCAGACGTGTCCAGGCCAGTTCGGCCGGAAATTTATGCGCAATGGCCCAGCGTGGCGTGGTGGAGCGAAAGCCAAGGCGCGCCTGCAATGCCAGATCGTTGACCTTGTAAACCACTCCATCGATATCATAACCCAGCGTCGCGCGCTGGCGTTCGATGGTGCGGTAATGGTCCATCATCGCGTCCGGCCCGTCGCACAACTGGGTCAGGGGATTGGTGGCAAAGCCAAGGCTGGCCAGCTTTTCCAGCGCCTGCATCTGGGTTTGCCCCAACGGATCAGACACCTGCCCCCAGGCATAGGCAAAAAACTGCAGCGGACGGGCACGGGTGATGCGCGCATCCAGCTGGCGCAGCGATCCGGCGGCGGCGTTGCGCGGATTTGCAAACTGTTTGCCGCCGGTTTGTGCCTGCCGCGTATTCAGCGCGCTGAAATCGGCGTGGGACATGTAAACTTCGCCGCGCACCTCGAGGATGTCCGGGGCATTTTCCAGCGTTTCGGGAATGTCAGAAATGGTGCGGGCGTTTTCGGTGACGTTTTCGCCCACCGCGCCATCGCCGCGCGTGGCGGCCTGAACCAGTTTTCCCTGTTCATAGCGCAGGGACAGGGACAGACCATCGATCTTGGGTTCTGCCGTCATCGGCAGCGGTGCGGTTTCCCCAAGGCCCAGATATTTGCGGACGCGGGCATCGAAATCGACGATGTCATCGTCTTCGAACGCATTGGCCAATGACAGCATGCGTACCGTATGCGCGACCTTGGCAAAGCCTTCTGATGGCGCAGCGCCAATATGGTCGGACGGGCTGTCTGGTCTTTTCAGATCAGGAAACGCAGCCTCAAGCGCGGCGTTGCGCTGTTTGAGCGCGTCATATTCCGCGTCGGATATTTCGGGGTCGTCCGCGCCGTGATAGGCCTGATTGGCCGCAGCCAGCAGGGTGGACAGGCGCGCCAGTTCTGCGCGGACCTCGGCCTCTGTCAGGTCTGAAATATCTGCGTCTTGCGTCACCGCCCGCCTCCGGTTGCTGGCCCTGCCCAGTGATAGGCGGCACAGCGGTCGGGGTCCAGTATCTGTGTGTGGCTTCAGGGGTAAACAAAAGGTGCCATGCAGAACGGTATGAGGCGTTTAACAGGTTTTGTTCGCCTGTTGGTCCGGGCCTGTTGTCGTGAGTGGTGGGTGGCCCGGACCTGCCAGAAATGCTGCTTGAAGGCGTTTGGTATAGGGAGGTGCGGCGCGCTTACGCGCCGATCGCGATGCGGCGGTCTTGCATCTGTCCGGGTTCAGGATCGCGCAGCACGTATCCCCGCCCCCATACCGTTTCGATATAGTTGTCGCCCTCTGTCGCAACACTCAGCTTTTTGCGCAGTTTGCAGATGAAAACGTCGATGATCTTCAGTTCCGGTTCGTCCATGCCGCCATAAAGATGGTTCAGAAACATTTCCTTGGTCAGGGTCGTGCCCTTACGCAGGCTGAGCAGTTCCAGAATCTGGTATTCCTTGCCGGTCAGATGCACCGGTTTGTCATCGGCGCTGACTGTCTTGGCATCAAGATTGGCGGCGATGCGGCCGGTATTGATGATCGATTGGGAATGCCCCTTGGAGCGGCGGATAATCGCATGGATGCGGGCCACCAGTTCTTCGCGGTGAAACGGTTTGGTCAGGTAATCATCCGCGCCAAACCCGAACCCCTTTATCTTGTTTTCGGTATCATCGGCGCCCGACAGGATCAGGATCGGGGTTTCGATGCGTGACAGGCGGATCTGGCGCAACACTTCGTGACCGTTCATATCCGGCAGGTTCAGGTCCAGCAGGATCAGATCGTAATCATAAAGTTTTGCCAGATCGATGCCTTCTTCGCCCAGATCGGTGGCATAGACATTTAGATTGGCATGGGTCAGCATCAGTTCGATACTTTTCGAGGTTGTGGGATCATCTTCAACCAACAGCACACGCATAATAAGTCTCCGGAACACGGGCGACCGGCCCGATTGCTTGAACCCGGTGATCGGGCCTTATGAATGCGGTTAACCGTGCCCAAGAAAGGTTAACTACAAGTTACCATTGTGAAGAAACTACGGCATGCAATCTAGGGTAGTCTATACTTTTGCAAGGCAGTTGTTTTCAAAGCCGCTTCTCCGTGATCGCTGACGGCGTCAAGCCAGGCCTGAAACTCCTCACCCGAGATATCGTAAAGTTTCAATGCATCGTCGCGTGTAATCAGGCCGTAAACCACACCGCGCACCACCGCGGCCTTGCGCGAGGCGACCCAGCGGCGGGTCGTGGGTTCGGGCAGGTCGGCACGGGTCATGACCCGACCGTCCGGCAACGTGACCGCACGCGGGCCGTCTACTTTTTTGAGATACATGGTACACCTGCTTGCAATCCTGCGCGCAAGGTTGCACAGCGCAGGCTTAAGAAGCTGTGAAGCCCCTCTTTAAGAATAGCTTGGATTTACCTATATTTTCGTGCATTCGCCGCCTATAGAGGCCGCGACACCGACAGGAGACGCCGATGGCGCTGGATGAACATACGCAACTGAATTCGCTGGGATTTGCCAAGCCGCCTGCGGACACGCGGGTTGTGGTTGCCATGTCGGGGGGCGTGGACAGTTCGGTTGTGGCCGCTCAACTGGCCAGCGAAGGCTATGATGTGGTTGGCGTGACGCTGCAATTATACGATCACGGCGCGGCGCTGGCCAAGAAAGGCGCGTGTTGCGCGGGTCTGGATATTCACGACGCGCGGCGTGTGGCCGAAGACATGGGGTTTCCCCATTATGTGCTGGATTACGAAAACATCTTTAAGGATGCAGTGATTGATGAATTCGCCGACAGTTATCTGGCCGGCGCAACCCCTGTGCCCTGTATCCGCTGCAACGAACGGGTGAAATTCAAGGATCTGCTGGAAACGGCCAAGGATCTTGAGGCCGACTGCATGGCAACGGGCCACTACATCCAGCGCAAGATGGGTGTGCACGGGCCGGAACTGCATTCCGCCGAAGACGCCAACCGCGATCAAAGCTATTTCCTGTTTTCGACAACGCCTGATCAGTTGGAATACTTGCGCTTTCCGCTGGGCCATCTGCCGTCCAAGGACGCGACGCGCGCGCTGGCCTCGAAATTCGGGCTGGTCGTGGCTGACAAACCGGACAGTCAGGATATCTGTTTCGTGCCGAACGGGGATTACGCCTCGGTGATCGAAAAACTGCGCCCCGAAGCTGCCGATCCCGGTGACATCGTGGATACGAACGGCACGGTTCTGGGACGTCACACCGGCGTAGTGCATTACACCATCGGCCAGCGACGCGGCCTGGGGATCGGCGGTCTGGAAGATCCGCTATACGTGGTGAAACTGGATGTCGAAAAGAAACACGTGATCGTCGGCCCTAAGGAAATGCTGGCCACCAGGACAATACCGGTGCGCGAGATCAACTGGCTGGGTGATGCCCCGCTGGACAGTCAGGTGGAATGGCACGTTTCGGTCAAGGTGCGTTCGACCCGCCCGCCCAGCGAAGCGATCATACGGCCGCTGTCAGCGACGACCGCGCAAGTGGAACTGCTGACGCCGGAACAGGGCGTGTCGCCGGGGCAGGCCTGTGTGTTCTATGAAACCGGCGGCAGCCGGATTTTCGGCGGCGGCTGGATCTGGCGCGGGGCCTAGCGTTTTGCGGCATCCGCTGCGCAATGGATATTTGAAAACAGAAGAAGATGGGCGCGCGGTCTGACAGATCGCAAGTGACGCGGGCCAAAGCCTAGGCCAGAAAATCCAGCACCGATTGTGCAGCGCGCAGGCCCGGATCAAGATCGTCGCGCCCAAGGCGCTGCATCGTGACCTCCATCTCCTGCTGTTGCGCATCGGGATGATCCAGGACCTGCAGTACCGCAGCTGAAATCAGATCGGGTTTGCAGCGTGGCCCCAGAAATTCGGGCACGACGCGTGTGTCCGAGACCAGATTGACCAGCGTGACCGTATCGACCTTGAGCATGCGGGCAATGATCTGGCGCGAGAACCAGTTCATATCGTAGGCAATCACCATCGGGGTTGCGACAGCGGCCAGTTCCAGAGATACGGTGCCCGATGCGGCCAGCGCAACGTCTGCGGCTGCAAAAGCGGCGCGTTTTTGCGACAGGGCCGTTTCTGGGGGTGCTGCGCGCGGATCAAGAAGGATGGGATCGCCGGGCCAGTGTGGAACGATATCCTGCAACAGGCCCGCCACCGGGGCCGCGGCGGGGACGACGATGCGCAGATCGGGTCGTTCCTTGATCATCTGCTGCACGGCGGAACGAAAGATCGGCGCCAGCCGCGTAACTTCGCCCCGGCGCGAGCCGGGCAGAACCAGAACAAAGGGCGCGCGCCCGATGCCGCTGCGGGTGCGAAAGGCGGCTGCCTCTTCCGCTGTGGCGACCGGTTCGGCGACGACCGGATGGCCGACAAAATCACAGTCCATGCCTGCCGCCTGCATCAGTGGCGGTTCGAACGGGAACAGGGCCAGCACATGATCGATCATTTCTGCCATTTTGGCTGCCCGTCCCGGTCGCCATGCCCAGACAGTGGGCGCGACATAGTGGACGGTCCGGATGCCGGGTGCGCCTGCCCGCACCCGGCGCGCGACGCGCAGGCAGAAATCGGGGCTGTCGATGGTGATCAGAACATCGGGCGCCGTGTGGATCACGGCGGCGGCTGTTTCGTTGATCCGGCGCATCAGGGCGCGGTATCTTGGCAGAACCTCGGCGATCCCCATGACGCTGAGTTCGGACATATCGAACCGGCTGACAAGGCCGCAGTCCTGCATCAGTGGCCCGCCAATGCCTTCAAACTGTACATCCCCGGCCAGCGTTTGCAGCCCTGTCATCAGGGCCGCGCCCAGTTTGTCGCCCGATGGTTCGCCGGCAACAATAAAGACACGCATCATGCACGAACCCAAAGGAACAGGCCGGCGGCATCGCAGGCCTTGATCACCGCGTCACGCTCAAGGATCATGACGCCGCCGGCCTCGACCACGATGCCACGTAATCCGGCATCCTGCACCGCGCGCACCGTGGATGGGCCGATAGTCGGCAGATCGGCGCGTCTGTCCTGTTCCGGTTTTGGAGCTTTGAACAAAAGACCGCCCTTCGGGTGCGCGGGGCGCTGAGCGAGCGATGCCAGCATCCAGTCTGTGCCAAACAGGGCTTCCACTGCAAGCGCCTGTCCTTGCGCAACAACACAGGCCTGCCCGATATCGACCTGTGCCATGGCTGACACGATTGCGGCGCCGCGGGCGGCATCGGTTTCATCCTGTGCACCGGGCTGCACCTGCCCCAGTATTCCCGCATCCGGCAACAGGGACGGTACGATCTCGTGCGCGGCGCGAATGCTAAAGCCGTGGTTTTCGAATATCCCCATCACCGCGCGCAGGGCACTGTCGTCGCCGCTTTGAATCGCGGCGTGCAAAACAGGCACCAGCGGCAGCGTTGCGGCATCAATCGCCGCCGGATCAATGACAGGGCGCGTTATGGCACCGGCAAAGCAGACTTCGTTAATGCCCTTGTCAGACATCGACGCCAGAAAGCTGCCCAGTGTTTCGATCCGGAACACCATATCCGGTGTCAGACCGTCAGGTTCAATCCCTTCAAGGGCGCAAATCAACGGCGGTTGATCCATGTGCGCCGCCAGAATGCCCGGCAGCATGCCCTGCCCCGCGATCAGTGCCAGCATGGGATCAGCGTGGTGTCAGGAAAGACCGGTCACTGTCGCCAAGGACAAAATCCAGCAGTTCCTGAACATAGGTGTTTTGATTGGTTTCCGCCAGTTCAGCGGCGCGGGCCTGAAACGTGCCCTGACCCTGTGCAAGGGTGTGGAATGCCGAGCGCAGGGCGGTGATGTCCGCCCGTGCGACACCGCGCCGCTTTAACCCGACAAGGTTCAACCCATCGAGTTCACCGCGCGCGGCCTGAACCAAACCATAGGGAATAACATCATGCGTCACCATCGTGACCGCGCCGATGATCGCGCCCTGCCCGATGCGCACCCATTGATGGATACCGGACAAACCGCCGATGATCACATCATCGCCGATCACGCAATGGCCGGCCACTGCCGCAGAATTGACCACAATCACCCGATCACCCACCTGGGCATCATGCGCGATATGGCATCCGGCCATGAACAGACCGTCATCGCCAATTCTGGTCACGCCGCCGCCGCCATCGGTGCCGGCATTCATCGTCACGTGTTCGCGGATGCGGTTACGGTCACCGATTTCAAGGCGGCTGGATTCGCCGCGGAATTTCAGATCTTGCGGGATTTCACCGATCACGGAAAACGGAAACACCACCGTATCATGGCCGATGCTTGTATGGCCGGTGACCACAACGTGGCTTTTGAGTTCGACACCGCTGCCCAGAACGACATGCGCTCCGACCACACAAAAGGGCCCGATGATACAGCCCTTGCCGATCACCGCGCCATCTTCGATGATCGCGCTGGGATGTATCTGTGCCATGCGGGTTCTCCTAACCCATGTCCATCATGGCGGTAAAATCGGCCTCGGCGGCCATTTCATCACCCACAGATGCAACGCCGTTGAATTTCCAGACCTTGCCGCCGGGCTTGCCCCGTTTGGTGGTCAGTTTCATGCTAAGCACATCGCCGGGCACAACCTTGCGGCGGAATTTGCATGAATCAATGGCCAGAAAATAAACTTTCATTTCCTTGTCTGCCATATCCAGCGCCACCCCGACCATGATCGCCGCCGTCTGGGCCATTGCCTCGACAATGGTCACGCCGGGCATGATCGGCAGACCGGGAAAATGGCCCTGAAAATGGGGTTCGTTCATGGTGACATTCTTGATGCCTGTCGCCGATGATGTTCCGTCAATGTCGATGACCTTGTCAATCAGCAGAAACGGATAGCGATGCGGCAGGATCCGCTGGATCAACTGGATATCTGCGCTAAGAAGCTGTGAAGTCATTTCGGGGTCCTACCTTCGGATCATCGCTGTCAGATGTGACTAACAAGCGGGCCACAAATGGGCAAGAGTCGCCGTGCCGGCCTACTCTTTCGGAAGCTGGCTGCCGTCGCCAAAAGCGGCATCCATACGCTGTATCGCCTCGTCGGTGACATCAATGGCGTTCGCGCTCAGGAATACGCTGCGCCGTTCAAGAATGACAGCCGCGCCGGCATCGCGCATCAGAACCTCAAGCACCGGACCGGCGGTGTTGACGAAAGTCGTGCGTTCCGCCTCGTTTCGCAGGTTAAGGGCGCGCGCCTTGGCGTCCTGTGTCCGTCTTATGGTCTGGACCTTTTCATCGAAGGCATCGGCCAATGCGCGGAACGCCTGCGGGTCCATCTCGGCGCGCTGGTCGGCCAGTGCTTTTTCTTCTGCTGTCAGGTCGGCTTCGATCCTGCGGTTTTCGGCAGACAGAATGGCACCTTCGGCTTCGATTTCCGAAGCAACCCGTTTGCCAAAGGCCGATTGCGCATAGAAGCGATCGGATTCGATGGTCAGTATCGGGCTGACCACCGTTCCAAGGGATTGTGCCAGAGCCGGCACAGAACCCAACACGCCCTGACAGATCAGGAACGTGCCGAACGCAAAGGCACGCAAGGCCCGCATGACCGGATCAGAACCTTGCTGAAATGGTCAGGTCGAACTGCTGTTCGTCGTCAAAGCTTTCTTTGACAAGTGCGTTGGAAAAGTTGAACCGCAACGGCCCAAGCGGCGTTTCCCAGAAAAGCGACACGCCGACAACATGGCGGAACGATCCGCTTTCGCCAATGATATTGCCGCCCGTCAGGTTTACATCCGACAGATCCCACAGATTGCCGACGTCATAGAACACGCCGCCCATGATCCCCAGTTCTTCGGGCAGGCCCAGCGGGAATTCCGCCTCGAACCGTGCCACGACGAACAGGTTGCCGCCCAGACCGTCGGACGCGCCCAGAGTTTGATCGCGTGGGCCGATACCGCCGGTTTCAAACCCGCGCATCGTGCTTGGGTCCAGCAGGAAACGGTCGGTGACGCGGCTGGTGCCGCTCAACCAGTTCAACATGCCGCCCTCAAGTGTGGCCCGCAACGTGACTTCCTCGTTCAGCACCTTGGTCTGGGCAATCGCGGTGGCCTGGGTTCTGACATATTCGTTGTCGCCCCCGATCCCCGCAAAATCCTGACCGAATTCAAACAGGTACCCGGCATTGGGGTTCAGACCGACCCGGCGTGAATCATAGGAATACACATAGCCGATCGAGCTGGTCCATTGTTCGCCGACATTGATTTCGTTGCCGATCACGACACCGTCTTCGCGCGGTGTGCGGCGGTTCATATCGGTCCGTTCGGCCTTGTAATTGAAAGACACTCGGCCGTTGTCACTGACCGGGAATGACAGTTCAGGACGGAAGATCAGCTTTTCAACGTCGTAGCTGGCATAGGAGTTTTCGTTTTCGAAGAAATCGATGGCCACCCCAAGGCTGAGGTCACGGCCCAGCAATGCGGGCTCTGTAAAGCTGAAGCCGTAACGCTGCGCCTCTTGCGCGGTGGACAGATCAATTCCAAATCGCTGACCACGGCCCAGAAAGTTGTCTTCGCGGAAGCTGATCAGAATACCAAAACCATCAGAGGTTGAAAATGAACCACCAAAGTTCAGCGCGCCTGTGGGAAGCTCTTCCACGTCCACATCCACAATCACCTGATCGGGGCTGCTGCCTTCGCGGGCTTCCACATCAGCGCTGGAAAAATACCCCAAAGCGCGGATGCGTTCGGCGCTTTCGCGGATTTCGCGCGGATTGAACGGATCGCCTTCAACGATGCGGAACTGGCGCCGCACAACCTGATCCAGTGTGGTCGTGTTGCCTTCAATGTCGATCCGTTCGACAAAAATCCGCGGGCCTTTGACCAGCGCGAATTCGACATCAAGTGTCAGATCTCGGTCGTTGCGGGTAATGCGCGGATCAATCCGCATGAAATCAACGCCGTTCGCGATCCCCAAACGTTCCATCCGGGCAATCGAGTTTTCGACCAGCGTTGGCGAATAGACGACACCGGGCTTCACTTTCAGATTGTCCTGGTATTCCTGCGCGTCCACGCCCGGCATTTCACTGACGGTTGTAATCTGACCGAACCGGAACTGCTGGCCTTCCTGAATGTTGAACACTAGAAAGTACCCGTCGCGTTCGCGCGACAGTTCGGCGTTTACGCTGTTGATCCGGAAATCGACGTACCCGCGTGACTGGTAGAAATCCGTCAGCAACTGCTTGTCGAATTCGATCCGGTCTTCGATCAAGGTGTCGGACCGGATAAGCGCCCGCAAAAGGCCTGCCTGTTTCGTGCCCAGCACCTGACGCAGGCGCCGGTCAGTATAGGCGCGGTTGCCCACAAAGGTCAGGCGTTCGATCTCGATCGTGTCGCCTTCCAGAATTTCAAAGACAAGATCAACGCGGTTGTCGCTCAGGCGGATGATCTTTGGTGTGACCTTGGCGGCCAGCCGTCCTTCCTGGGCGTAGACGTCTGCGATGGCTGCGGCGTCCCGTTCCGCCTGTTCGGGAATGAATACGCGGCGCTGGGTCGACCCGACGATGGCGCGCAATTCATTGTCGCGCACCCGGCTGTTGCCTTCAAAGTTGATCTGATTGACCGTGGGGCGTTCCGTGACTGTAATAACAAGCGTATTCCCGCGCGGATCAAGCTCGACTGTTTCAAAAACGCCACTATCCTCGATCCGTCGGTACACATCGTTCAGTTCACCGGCAGTGATTGTCTGGCCCCGCGTGATTCCCGCATAGGTCAGGATAGCGATGTCTTCGATCCGCTTGTTGCCCTGAATATCTATGTTTGAGAAGGTGTAGTTCTGCGCCTGCGCGCCGCGCGGAGACACTGCAAAAGTCATTGCAATTGCACAAAAAACTGCGATCAGTCGGAAATACCACATATAGCCTGCTCTGCCCCGTATTACGCAGGATGTACCCGCCGCGTTCCTCAATCTCATGATCTAGAACCTGTTTTTTTTCGACATCCAATACCAGAGTGGTTACCTTTATTGCCTCCACTTGTCAAAACCGCAGATGCAAAAACGCCGGGCAAAAAGCCCGGCGTTGTTTTACCTTAACCCGATAGTGTTGTTGCGTGCCCTTACAGGCTGCCCACATAGGCACCGATCATCAGCGCACCAACAAGGGTTGCCAGATACAAGATCCGGTCCCAGTTCAAGTCTACAAGCAGGCTTAGCCCGCGATAACCGCTTT
The DNA here is from genome assembly GCF_003352045.1 of Sulfitobacter sp. JL08. Taxonomy (NCBI): domain Bacteria; kingdom Pseudomonadati; phylum Pseudomonadota; class Alphaproteobacteria; order Rhodobacterales; family Roseobacteraceae; genus Sulfitobacter; species Sulfitobacter sp. JL08. The sequence continues at coordinate 1,919,229 of NZ_CP025815.1, read as the reverse complement.
GGAGGGTTTGCATAGCGTTCCCTTTCTTTGCTTCTACGTACGCAAAATGTAGCGTCCGATTGTGGCAACAGATTGACGTATTGTGTCAGGATTGGGGCGCATGGCCTGTCAGGGGCAAAAAATGTCGTTCCAAAGGGCAAAAGCCATCAATGTAAGAACCAGAGAAATGCCGACCGCCATCAGAATACGCAGCGCGCCGTCACTGGGTGGTTTGCCCACAACAGCCTCGTAGGCGTAAAATACCAGATGCCCGCCATCCAGTGCGGGGATCGGAAACAGGTTCAGCAATCCGACGGCCGCAGACAGTACGGCAATAAACCAGATAAAGTTCTGTGCGCCCTGCGAAGCCATTTCGCCCGACACCTGGGCGATGCCGATCGGGCCGGACATGTTGCAGGTGCTGATTGCTCCTGTGATCATGTGCCACAGCCCTGAAATGGACCCTGACAGGATCATTTCGGTCTGGGTGATCCCGCTCCAGATTGCGGTGCCAAAGCCGGGGGTGGTTGTTGCCGGTTCAAATATCATGCCGCCGGCAATGCCGATGCGCCAGTTTGTGGCAAACCCGCCATCGGCCTGCGGTTCGTCGGTGCGTTTGGGCTTTAACGCGAAATCGATATTCTGTCCGTCGCGCCAGACGTTCAACAGCAGAACCCGCCCGTCAGACCCTTCCACAGCGTCTTTCAACTGTTCAAACGCATAGATCGGCGCACCATCAATCGCGGTGATCACATCGCCGGTCTTGATCTCGATATCCATCGCGGCGCTTTGCGGAGAAACCCCAACCACCAGTGGCGGCATCAGATACGGCCCCTGCACAATGATGTCTTCGCCGTCACGCTGCACTTTGTAATCCAGCACAGATGCGCGCGGCAGTTTGGTCTCGAATGCATCGAATGCCTCGGCGTCGGTGAAATCGGGTACGGGCAAGCCGCCGATTTCAATGATCTGATCCCCGGGTTGCAGATCCTGCACCTGTTCGGGTGGCATGTCGCGCAACTCGCCCACGGCCAAAGGCACGGCTGTTACCCCGTTTGTCAGGGCAAATCCGGTAAATACCAGAATGGACAGCGCAAAGTTGAATGCAGGGCCGGCAGCCACGGTCAGCGTCCGCGCCCAAAGCGGCGCGCCATGCATCGTTTTGCGCAATTCTTCGGGGGGCGTGGCCTCCATCGCTTCGACGTCTTTGCCGGACGCGGCGTTGGCGTCGCCCTTGAATTTCACATAGCCGCCGAACGGCAGCAGGGCGAATTGCCATTTGGTGCCGTGTTTATCGACGCGGCTGAACAGAACCGGCCCGAACCCAAGGCTGAACACATCGGCTTCGATCCCTGTCCAGCGGCCCACGATGTAGTGGCCGTATTCATGAATCGCGACAATCACGGACAGCGCCACAACAAAGGCAATCAATGTCCAGATCACGCCGCCGAATTGCGGTATCAGCCCCAAAATATCCAAGTCGTTTTCCTGCTCGTTGCGGTGGACGGTTCTACCGGTCCAGGTTTTTCATTACGATATCGGCATGTTCTCTGGCCAGATGGTCCGTCTGGGCCACGATATCAAGGGTCATCGTGGCATCAATAAGGCCCGAACGCGCACTCAACGCGTCCAGAACACGCTCTACCACTTCGGCCATTTGCAAAAATCCGATGCGTCCGGCGATAAATGCATCCAGCGCCCGTTCCTTGGCACCATTGAACACTGCGCCGCTCAATCCGCGGGATTCCATCACCCGTCCGGCCAGCCGCAGGGCCGGATAGCGGGCCGTGTCGGGGGTTTTGAACGACAGCGATCCGATCTGCGCTAGGTCCAGCCGCTCAACCGGCAGATCGCGCCGGTCGGGCCAGTGCAGCGCATAACCGATGGCGTGGCGCATGTCCGGTGCGCCCAGATGCGCCATCAGGCCACCATCCCTGAACGCGACTATGGCGTGAATGATCTGTTCGGGCTGGATCAGCACCTTGATCTGGTCTGGCTCAAGGTCAAAAAGTTCACGCGCTTCAATGACTTCCATGGATTTGTTAAACATCGTCGCACTGTCGATCGTGATGCGCTGGCCCATCGCGAAATTCGGGTGGGTCGAGGCCTGGGCAACCGTTGCCTGTGCCAGATCATCAATCGGCCAGTCCCGGAACGCCCCGCCCGATGATGTGATCGTGACGGTTTCAACAGCGCCGATATCCTCGCCGACAAGGGCCTGGAACACGGCAGAATGTTCGCTGTCGACAGGGATCAGATGCGCGCCGTTCCGGTGTGCCGTGTCCAGCATCAGCGCGCCCGCACAGACCAGCGATTCCTTGTTGGCCAGCGCCAGTGTGCACCCCTGTTTTAGTGCGGCGAGGCCCGGAGCAAGGCCCGCAGCACCGACGATAGCCGACATGATCCAATCGGCGGGGCGCGCAGCAGCTTCGGTCAGGGCGGTAAGGCCGGCGGCGGCCTCAACTTCGCTGCCTGCAAGGGCTGCGCGCAAATCATCCAGACGATCTGGGTCGGCTGTAACGGCCACTTGCGCGCGCAGGTCTTTGGCATCCTGTGCCAGTTGCGCGATGTTCTGATCACCCGTCAGCGCAACCACATCATAGTCTTCGCGTGACCGCCGGATCAGATCGATCGTGTTCTGCCCGACAGATCCCGTGGCCCCCAGCACTGAAACCTGACGCATCAGACCAGCCCCGGCGGAAAGCCGATAAATTGCATCAGAACCAGCAAAAACACAGATGCGCCCAGCATCCCGTCAAAGCGGTCCAGCAGGCCGCCATGTCCGGGGATCAGGCTGCTGCTGTCCTTGACGCCCATTTTCCGCTTGATAAAGCTTTCCGCGATGTCTCCCAGTTGCGAGGCAAAGGCCACGATCATCGAAATGGCGACAAGTTCCAGACCGGTATCGGTAGAAAGCGCAAAGATCAGTCCGATGATCCCTGCCCCGATCCAGCCCGCGCTGGTGCCGGACCATGTTTTTTTCGGGCTGATGGATGGCCAGAACTTTGGCCCGCCGATCATGCGGCCTGCAAAATATCCCGCGATATCAGTGATGACGACCACCAGAACCAGCCATAACATCCAGATGAACCCCAGATCGTCGCGCACCGACATCATGCCATATCCGGCCAGCAAAACCAGCGCCGTAAAGACAAGATAAATCATTCTGTTCTGTTTCAACTGGCCAAAGCCGACAAGCGCCGGGGCAATCAGAACCGGAAGCGCGAAGATCGCCGGAAGATAGATCGCCAGCAACACGGCAGCCCCTGCCAACGCCCCCAGTTGCAGCGCAATCTGGCGTGTTGCGGGGCTTAGCATCAGCACCAGTTCCCACACCATTGCACCGCAGACCAGCGCTACGAAGACATGGAACACATCCTGCCCCATCCAGACGGCCCACAGACCGACAACAACCATCACGGCACCGGACAGAACACGCGTGGACAGATCAGACCAGCGTCCGCTATCGGAAGGGGGAGGCGTGGTCATGCAGAAACAGTGCCAAACCGGCGGTCGCGACGCCCATAGGACAGGCACAGTTCGCGAAACAGTTCGGCCGTGAAATCTGGCCACAGCGTTTCGATGAATTCGTATTCGGCATAGGCGGATTGCCAGAGCAAGAAATTGGAAATGCGGGCCTCTCCGCTGGTGCGGATCACCAGATCGGGATCTGGCAGAACATAGGTGTCCAGATATTTGGGCAGGGTTTCTTCGTTCACATCCGCAGGCTTCAACCGCCCGTCCGCCACATCCTGCGCCAGCCGTTTGGTGGCGCGGGCCACTTCGTCGCGGCTGCCGTAATTGATCGCGATGGTCAGATGAACCAGATCGTTGTCTGCCGTCAGCAGTTCCAGTTCGTCCATCAGCGCCACCAGCTTTTCGTCCAGCCGCACCCGATCTCCGATAAACCGGACCCGGACGTTTTCTTTTTGCAGGGCGCGCGCCTCTTTCGCGATATAGCGGCGAAACAGGTTCATCAGGCCGGATACCTCGACCTGGGTGCGTTTCCAGTTTTCTGTAGAAAACGCGAATATGGTGACATATTTCACGCCAAGGTCCGGGCAGGCGTTGACCACCTCGCGCACGCGCTTGGCGCCGGCATGGTGGCCAAACAGGCGCGGCCGTCCGCGTGCCTGTGCCCAGCGACCGTTGCCATCCATGATAATCGCCACGTGCTTTGGCCCGTTGGGACAAGGCGCCTTGGCTTTATTATGTGGATCCTTGGGCATACCCGCGGGTCAGACCTGCATGATTTCGGCTTGTTTCGTGTCCAGTGACGTATCAATGGCGGCGATAAACCGGTCTGTCAGACTTTGTACTTCGCCTTCCCAGATTTTCTGATCGTCTTCCGACATGCCCGCGGCCTTGGCCTTTTTGATCTGGTCCATGCCATCGCGGCGCACATTGCGCACGGCGATCCGCGCACTTTCGGCGTATTGCGCTGCCACTTTGGACAATTGCGCGCGCCGTTCCTCGTTCAGTTCCGGAATGGGCAGCATGATAATGGTGCCGTTCAGCTGCGGATTGATCCCCAAACCGCTTTCACGAATGGCTTTTTCGACCTTGCCCACCATCGCCTTGTCCCAGACGTTGATCGTGACCATGCGTGGTTCTGGTACGTTGACCGTGCCGACCTGATTGATCGGTGTCTTCTGGCCGTATGCTTCTACCATCACCGGTTCCAGCATCGACGCGCTTGCGCGTCCTGTACGCAATGATGCGAATTCGGTGCGCAGCGCCGCCATCGCACCGTCCATGCGCCGTTCAAGATCGTCTGTATCAATGTCGATATCGTCTGACATGTCCCTGCTTTCCTTCTTGGCTCTTTGGGCCGCTTGATCGCTCTATAACGCTATCCCTGCACTTTTGTATAGGTGCCTCGGCCGGCCAGAATGCCACGAAAGCCACCCGGTTCGTCCAGCGAAAACACGATGATGGGCAAATTGTTGTCTCGTGCCAGCGCGATTGCGCTGGCATCCATTACGCCCAGACGTTTGGCCAGCACGTCATCATAGCTGACAACATCATAGCGCACGGCATCATCGAACTTGTTGGGATCCTTGTCATAGACGCCGTCAACCTTGGTGCCTTTAAAGATCGCCTGACAGGCCATTTCGTTGGCGCGCAAAGTCGCTGCTGTATCTGTGGTGAAATAGGGGTTGCCTGTTCCGGCGGCGAAAATGCAGACCCGTTTCTTTTCCAGATGGCGGACCGCGCGGCGGCGGATATAGGGTTCTGCGACCTCGTTCATTGTGATTGCGCTGATCACGCGGGTATGTACGCCCAGTTCTTCCAGTGCGGATTGCATTGCCAGTGCGTTCATCACCGTGGCCAGCATGCCCATGTAATCGGCTGTCGTGCGTTCCATGCCCTGCGCACTGCCCTGCAGACCTCGAAAGATGTTACCGCCCCCGATCACCATACAAATCTCGACCCCCAGATCATGGACCGATTTCACTTCCTGTGCGATGCGTTGAACGGTTGGCGGGTGCAGCCCGAACCCCTGATCGCCCATCAGCGCCTCGCCCGAGATTTTGAGCATGACCCGTTGATAGGTGGTGTCTTTGGTGTCTGGGGACTGGTCGGTCATATTGCGCTCCGCTGCGGCAAGGGGCTAGGTTGCGCGCAAAATGTCGGAAAACCAAGGCAGGTTCAATGCGTCAACCGAAGGACAAGGCAAAACTGTTCAAATCCGGCGCGCATTTTCCGGTGCCGGGCGTCGTTTTTTGAGCGTGCTTCCCCATATTCCCGAAAAAACACCGGTTTTGATTGCCGGCGCCACGGCATCGGGCAAATCGGGGCTGGCCCTGCACATCGCGCGCGAATACGGCGGAATTATCGTGAATGCCGATGCCAGTCAGGTGTTTTCCTGCTGGCGGGTGGTGACGGCGCGCCCGTCGCAGGATGAAGAATCACAGGCGCCGCATCGCCTTTACGGCCATGTTCCGTTTGATACGCCCTATTCGGCAGGGCACTGGCTGCGGGATGTTGCGCCGCTTTTGCAGGGACCGGACCGGCTGATCATCGTTGGCGGCACAGGGTTGAATTTTCTGGCGCTGACCGAAGGGCTGGCTGATATCCCCGCAACCTCGCCCGAGGTGCGGGCGCGGGGCAATACGATGTCATTGTCCGACCTGCTGGCACAGACCGATCCGGACACGTTGCGCCGTCTTGATCTGGCCAACCGCGCCCGTGTGCAGCGCGCCTGGGAGGTTCAGACAGCAACCGGCCGTCCGCTGCATATTTGGCAGGACGATACCGGACCACCGCTGTTGCCACTGTCGCAAACAGTCCCGATCGTGGTGGACCGTACCAAACCGGAACTGGACGCGCGCATTGCAGAACGATTTGATCAGATGATCGCCGGCGGCGCGCTGGAGGAAGTGCGCGCGATGCTGCCGTTTTATGATCCCGCCCTGCCCGCGTTCAAGGCCATCGGTGTCCCCGAACTGGTGGCGCATCTGACACAGGATGTGACGCTGGAAAATGCCCGTGATAGGGCCGTCATTGCCACCCGGCGCTTTGCCAAACGTCAGCGCACATGGATGCGGTCGCGGATGCAGGCGTGGACATGGATCAAACCTGCGGACTTGTGAAAATCAAACCTGATTGGTGATTTACGAATAGAATTTTCCGCCAGTTTTGATATATCCGCAAATATGGCTGGTTTATCCAAAGATCCGTTTGCAGCGCCCGATCGCGTGGAATTGCGCACATTGGCGCAACTTGCGCAGCGTGGTGACTGGCAGCTTGATCTGTTGCATGACCGTTCACACCATCTGATCATCTGGATCACCCGCGGTCAGGGGCTTGCCCTGCTGGATGGCGTGCGGCGCGGTATGGGAACGCACAATGTCCTGTTTGTGCCCGCTGGAACTACCCTGGCGCTGGAACTGGGGCGCCCCGGGTTCGGACAGGCGCTGGTTATTCCGGATGCCACCGAATTGCGCCTGCCCGGACAGGCCCACCATTTGCGGATCAGGGATGTGACAGCGCAATCGGAACTGACGGCCCTGTTCGAGGCGCTGCACCGCGAACAAACCAATGCCCGCCCGCTGTTGTCCGAAGCGATGGAGGCACAGACGGCCCTCGTGTCGGTCTGGTTGCGCCGCCAGCTTGCGCTGGACGAACATACGCCCAAACCCCTGAAGGCTGCCAACCGTCTGTCGAGGGCGATGTGCCGCCGTATCGCGCAAGAGTTCCGCAGCGGTGCGCCCATGGCGGATTATGCCAGCGCTCTGGGTGTCACGCCAACGCATCTGACACGGGCCTGCAAGGCAAGTACGGGCAAGACGGCCGCCGATCTTCTGACGGACCGCACCCTCTACGAAGCCCGCCATCTGCTGACGTTTTCCGATGTTCAGGTGCAGGATATCGCGCGCTATCTGGGGTTTGGATCAGCCGCGTATTTCACCCGGTTCATGCAGCATCACACCAGACACAGCCCGACCGAATTGCGCAAACTGAAACCCGCCAAGGGCGCTGCGCCAAGTGCCGGAACACTGCGTGGGTAGCCGGGTTTTCCGGCCAAAAGGTTGACCTAAGGCCAAATGTGGGCATCACTGTTGAGTTCAAGTGCGGTTGGCATTCCGAAGAGTGACCCACGCACAAAAAAGATAAAACAAAAACCGAACAGGGAGTTTGCCACGACATGACACTGGAAAAAACACTGACGTGCAAAGACGTGCATCCCGCTGCAAAGATGTATGCGGACGAATTCAAACAAGGAAAGCTGAGCCGGCGCGAATTTCTGACACGCGCAACTTCAATGGGTGTGACTGCCACAGCCGCTTATGGGCTGATTGGCATTGCGCAACCTGTTCAGGCCGCCGCACATAAACAGGCGGGTGGGACACTGCGCGTGCAGATCAGCGTGCGCGCGCTGAAACAGCCCCGTGTCTATGACTGGTCCGAACATGGTAACCAGACGCGCGGTACGCTGGAATATCTGGTCGAATACAACAATGACGGCACATTCCGCGGCATGTTGCTGGAAAGCTGGGAAGTGAATGAAGATGCGACCGTCTATACGCTGAACATCCGCCCCGGCGTCAAATGGAGCAACGGTGATCCGCTGACCGCCGCGGATGTGGCGCGCAATGTTGAAGGCTGGTGTGACAAATCGGTCGAAGGCAACTCTATGGCGGGCCGGATGGCCACACTGGTGGATGACGCCACAGGTCAGATTGCCGATGGCGTGATCGAGATTGTTGACGATACCACGCTGAAACTGAACCTGCCGAAGCCGGATATTTCCCTGATCGCCAGTTTTTCCGATTACCCTTCGGCGATCACGCATTCGTCGTTTCAGGACAATGACTATACACAGAACATCGGCACTGGCCCCTACCGGATCACCGAACTGGAAGTGGGTGTGAAATGCACGCTTGAACGCATTGCAGATCACACATGGTGGGGCACCGAGGTTTATGGCGGCCCTTATCTGGACCGCATCGAATACATCGATTTCGGAACCGACCCTGCCGCCTGGATCAGCGCGATCGAGGCCGAAGAGGTCGATATGCTGCACGAAACTGTCGGGGAGTTCATCGAAGTGCTGGATGGCATGGGCATGGTCAAATCCGAAGTGGTGACAGCCGGCACAATCGTGATCCGGCCCAACCAGAAGGCCGAAGTCAACGGAATGAAGCCCTATGCCGACAAACGTGTCCGTAAGGCAATTCAGATGGCGGTGAACAACGATATCTGTCTGGAGCTTGGCTATTCCGGATTGGGTACAACGGCAGAAAACCACCATGTTGCGCCGGTGCATCCCGAATACGCGGAACTGCCGCCGCTGGTGCATGATCCAGAAGGTGCGCGCGCGCTGATGGAAGAGGCCGGCATGATGGATTTCGAACATGAAATCCTGTCAATCGATGACGACTGGCGCAAGAACACGACCGACGCGGTTGCCGCCCAGTTGCGCGATGCCGGGTTCAACGTCAAACGCACCATTCTGCCGGGTTCGACATTCTGGAATGACTGGGTCAATTATCCATTCAGTTCAACCAACTGGAACCACCGCCCCCTTGGCGTCCAGATTCATGCGCTGGCCTATAAATCGGGCGAGGCATGGAATGAATTCGGTTGGGAAAACGTTGAATTTGACGGGTTGCTGACGCAGGCACTGGCCATTGCCGATGCCGACAAGCGGCGCGAGGTTATGGCCAAGATGGAAGCGCTGATCCAGGACGAAGGCGTTACGGTCCAGCCATTCTGGCGTTCGGTTTTCCGGCATTACCGTGAAGGTGTTGTGGATGCGGACATGCATATTGCGTTCGAACACCACCACTATAAATGGGGCCTGGCGGCCTGATTTGACCACGACCCCAAGGTGCGCGCCAAAACGGTGCGCGCCTGTTGCGGCGCGTGAAAGGCGAAATTCGACGGCAACCGGACCTTTGAAAAAGGTGAACGCGCGTTTCCAAAAAACCGAATTGCCTGTTTTCGACGAAAGATGTGTCGTTTTTGTGACATCAAATGGTGAAACCAAACATTGACGCCGCGCCTGTTCTGGTGCCGAATGCGCGCCGAAGGGGTGTTTGTAGAGTGGCAGGTAAAACTGTCCTCGATACAATAAAAACAGATTTCACTTCTTTTAAATGTGATGTGTCTCAGGGAGAAAAAGATGACGCAACCTATCCAAGAAAATAGAATCCATCCGGCGGCAGAAATGTACGCGCGTGAGGAAAAGGCCGGTCTGATGGACCGCCGCGAATTCCTGACCCGTGCAACTGCTCTGGGTGTCAGCACCGCAACGGCCTATGGCATGTTGGGTCTGCAGGCGCCGGCAAAGGCCGCCGCCCATATCCAGCGCGGCGGTACCGTGCGCATGTTGATGGAAGTCCGTGCGCAAAAAGACCCGCGCACATTCGACTGGAACCAGATTGCCTATGTCGTAAACGGCACGATCGAATACCTTGTCGAATACAACAATGACGGTTCGTTCCGCGGCATGCTGCTGGAAGGCTGGGAGGTCAACGACGACGCGACCGTTTATACACTGAACGTGCGCAAGGGCGTGAAATGGAACAACGGCGATGATTTCACCGCAGAAGATGTTGCTTTCAACATCGAGCGCTGGTGCGATTCGGCGGCGGAAGGCAACTCGATGGCGGCCCGTATGGCGGCCCTTGTTGACAGTGAAACCGGCAAAGCGTCCGCTGGCGCGATTGAGGTCAAGGACAGCCACACTGTTGTTCTGAACCTGAACTCCTCGGACATTACGCTGATCCCGGGCATGGCGGATTATCCGGCACCTATCGTGCACCCGTCTTATGATCCTGCGGCCGATGTGACCGAACTGGTCGGTACCGGCCCGATGAAAGTGGTCGAAAACGAAGTGGGCGTGAAAGCCGTTATCGAAAAATCCGGCCATCCATGGTGGGGCGATGAAGCCTTTGAAGAAGGTGGTTTTTATATCGATCGCATGGAATTCATCGACTACGGCACCGATCCTGCAGCCTGGGTTGCAGCGGTTGAATCCGACGAAGTTGACGTGATTTATGAAACCACGGGCGATTTCGTGGATATCATGGCCGGTCTTGGCATGGTCCAAAGCGAAGTTGTGTCGGGATCGACCATCGTGATCCGCCCCAATCAGCTGGCCGAAGTTGACGGTGTAAAACCCTATGCCGACAAACGGGTACGTCAGGCCATTCAGATGGCTGTCGACAACAACGTCTGTCTGGAGCTGGGTGTGTCCGGTCTGGGCATTCCTGCGGACAACCAGCATGTTGGGCCGATCCATCCTGAATGGCATCCCGATGTGAAACGCGGACCGCTTGATCCGACAGCCGCCAAGGCCTTGCTGGACGAAGCCGGATTTGGCGATTTCGAAATGGAAATCCATTCGATTGATGACGACTGGCGCAAAAACACGACTGACGCGGTTGCCGCCCAGTTGCGCGATGCCGGTTTCAACGTTAAACGCACGGTTCTGCCCGGATCGACCTTCTGGAACGACTGGGTCAAGTATCCGTTCAGCTCGACCAACTGGAACCACCGTCCGCTGGGCACCCAGATCCTGGGTCTGGCCTATCGTTCGGGCGAAGCGTGGAACGAAAGCGGATTTTCCAACGCCGAATTCGACGACCTGCTGGCCCAGGCCAACGCGATTGCGGATGCTGACAAGCGCCGCGTGCTGATGGGCAAGCTGCAGGCCATCATGGTCGAAGAAGGCGTAACGATCCAGCCTTACTGGCGTTCGATCTATCGTCACCACAAGGAAAGCATTGTGGGTGCCGAACAGCACATTGCGTATCTGTCGCAGTACTACAAATGGCACATTGCCAGCTAAAACGACCCGGCCGTGCCCCACACAGGGGCACGGCCATTCGCAACGGCGCCCGGATAAGGGCGCTGAAAAACGGACGGGCACGAAAAGGCCCGCCTCAGCCTACCAACAGGGGCTCTCATGGGACTGTTCATCTTACGGCGTTTAGGCGTGATGATAATCACGGCGCTCTGCCTGACTTTCATCGTCTTCTTTCTGACCAATCTGTATCCGAACCTTGAAAAACTGGCCAAGACCCAAGGCAACTTCCGCATGTCGGACGAAGCCGTGGCAAGCTGGCTGGGCAATCGTGGGTATCTGGATTCCGCACCAAGCAAATTCGGCCAATGGCTGGGTGTCGTGCCCGGCTGGACGAACACAACAGAGGACGGTGTCGAAACCGGCCGCTGCTTTGGCAGCGATGTTCCGGTTGACGACAGGGCGACCTTTTGCGGTATCCTGCAAGGGGACTGGGGTTATTCCACAGTGTTCAAGGACGATGTCTCGACAATCATTGCAACGCGGCTGGGGCTGACCGGCAAGCTGATGTTCTGGGTCATGGTCCTGATGGTGCCATCTGCCCTGTTACTTGGCGTGCTGGCCGGGATGCGCGAGGGATCAAAAACCGACAGGACCCTGTCGACCTTTGCGATCACAACTACCGCGACCCCGGAATATGTATCAGGCGTTATCTTTATCGCGGTCTTTGCCTCTTCTGCTGTTGGATTGAAGTGGTTCAAGGGCACCGCGACATCGGCGATGGAAAGCGCGAATTTCGAAAACTTCTTTCTGCCGGTGCTGACCATTTCGCTTTACGGAATGGGATATATCGCACGGATGACCCGCGCATCGATGACCGAAGTGATGACAGCGCAATACATCCGCACGGCGCGGCTGAAAGGCGTCTCGTTCCCCAACATCGTGATGAAACACGCCTTGCGCAACGCGCTGATCGCACCGTTCACGGTGATCATGTTGCAGTTTCCGTGGTTGCTGAACGGCGTGGTCATCGTTGAAACCCTGTTCAACTACAAGGGTTTCGGCTGGGTGCTGGTGCAAGCTGCCGGTAACAACGATATCGAACTGCTTCTTGCGGTCTCGGTGGTCTCGGTCGTGGTGGTTCTGGTGACGCAGCTGATATCGGATATCGGCTATGTCTATCTGAACCCACGCATCCGAATTTCTTAAGGGGGGCCGAGATTATGGATCCACTATCCTGGGGCGAGATTATCATCCGCATCCTCTATCAGTTCACACCGGTCTGGATTTCGCTGGCGGTTCTGTATTCACTGTCGATGGCCTACAAGCGCAAGCTGGGGCTTTATGGCAAACTTTATGACAGCCCGATCGGCATGATCGGCTTTGGACTGGTGATGTTCTGGGTGTTCACCGGCATTTACGGGTCGCTTGACCTGATCATCACCCATGATCCGCTGAACCAGGTGTCCGGCATGAAGAACAAGGTGCCCGGCACACCGCTGGCCGGCGCAAGCGAGGGCGAATATGCCTATTATCTGCTGGGTGGTGACAATCTGGCGCGCGATGTGTTCAGCCGGATGGTCAAAGGCGCATGGGTTGTGGTGCAGATCGCACCGCTGGCCACAATGTTTGCCTTTATGGTCGGTATCACACTGGGTCTGCCGGCGGGGTATTATGGCGGGCGTCTGGACACGGTCCTGTCGTTCCTTGCCAACCTGATCCTCGCCTTTCCGGTTATCCTGCTGTTCTATCTTCTGGTCACACCCGAGATCGTGGACACCGGCATCCCGAACTTCATGGCGGTTTTCCTGTTTATCTTCCCGCTGGTCTTTGTCGGTATCCTGCTGAATTCGCGCTATTACACGCAGCCGAATTTCCGCACACCGCTGTTGATCGGGGTTCTGGGGGCGATGGCGTGGGTTTACCTATCGCTGATTTCCGAGGTCGGATCGATCATCTATGTCCTGCCCGGATTTCTGGACCTGTTTGACGTGCCCGGCGGCATCCTTGTGGTGTTCGTATCGGTGGTGTTCGTGAACTCGCCCACCGTGTTCCGGATCGTGCGCGGTCTGGCGATGGATATCAAAACCCGCGATTATGTGGCTGCGGCCCAGACCCGTGGCGAAGGTCCGTGGTACATCATGCTGTGGGAAATCCTGCCCAACGCCCGCGGGCCGCTGATCGTCGATTTCTGTCTGCGCATCGGCTATACCACGATCCTTTTGGGCACATTGGGCTTTTTCGGCCTTGGCCTGCCACCGGAAAGCCCGGACTGGGGCAGCACGATCAACGAAGGGCGCAAGCTGTTGTCGATCTATCTGCACCCTGCCCTGCCGCCGGCGCTTGCGCTGCTGAGCATGGTGCTGGGCCTGAACCTGCTGGCGGACGGCCTGCGGGAAGAAAGCCTGAAGGACTAGATATAAAGCGCGGGACCGGGGGCCAGCCCCCGGACCCCCGGGATATTTTTGAACAAAAGAAGATCAGGGCGCTGACCGCATGATCTCAACTCTCCAACAGGAGGACTGCCAGATGGCAAAAACACAATATGACGGGCCCATTCTGGAGATCGACAAGCTGTCGATTTCATTCTTTACCCGCTTGCGCGAAATTCCCGCCGTGATGGATTTTTCCGTCAATGTGCGCCCTGGCGAGGCGGTGGGGCTTGTCGGGGAATCGGGCTGTGGCAAATCCACCGTTGCGCTTGGGGTGATGCAGGATCTGGGCAAGAACGGCCGGGTCGTCGGCGGATCGATCAAGTTCAAGGGGCGCGATCTGGGCGCGATGAGCGACGAGGAATTGCGCGATATCCGCGGATCTGAGATTGCGATGATCTATCAGGAGCCGATGGCGTCGCTGAACCCGGCGATGAAAATCAGTAAACAGCTGATGGAAGTGCCGATGATCCATCAGGGCATGAACGAAAAAGACGCCTATGACCGGGCGCTGCAGGTGGTCACGGATGTGAAACTGCCTGATCCCGCGCGGATCCTGAATTCGTTTCCGCACCAGCTGTCTGGTGGTCAGCAGCAGCGTATCGTGATCGCGATGGCGCTGATGTCGGAACCGTCCTTGCTGATCCTGGATGAACCGACCACCGCGCTTGACGTGACGGTCGAGGCGGCGGTTGTCGAACTGGTCAAGGATCTGGGCAAGAAGTACGGCACTTCGATGCTGTTCATCAGCCATAACCTGGGGCTGGTTCTGGAAACCTGTGACCGGATTTGCGTGATGTATTCGGGCGAAGCCGTGGAACGGGGCAGCATCGAAGATGTGTTCGACAAGATGCAGCATCCTTATACTCAGGCGCTGTTCCGTTCGATCCCGCTGCCGGGGGCCGACAAGAACAGCCGTCCGCTTGTGGCCATTCCGGGCAACTTTCCCCTGCCCCATGAACGGCCACAGGGCTGCAACTTTGGCCCGCGCTGCGATTATTTCGAGGCCGGGCGCTGTGATCAGGGGCAGATCATGATGGAGGATGTGCCGGGCAACGAGCGGCACGCCTCGCGCTGTGTGAAGTTCAAGGAGATCGACTGGAACGCGCCGATGGAGCTGGCCGAGAAGAAGGAAAAAGGCGAAATCGGTCAGGTCGTTCTGAAGATGGACAACCTCAAGAAGTATTATGAGGTGGCGGCAAGCGCCCTGTTTGGCGGTGGCGAGAAGAAAGTGGTCAAGGCGAACGAAACGCTGAGTTTCGAAGCGCGCGAATCCGAAACGCTGGCAATCGTGGGGGAATCCGGGTGCGGAAAGTCGACCTTTGCCAAGGTTCTGATGGGATTGGAAACGGCCACCGAAGGCCAGATTCTGCTGGATAACCGCAACATCGAACAAACCCCGATCGAACAGCGCGATACCAAAACCGTTGCCGACATCCAGATGGTGTTTCAAAACCCGTTTGACACATTGAACCCGTCAATGACGGTGGGACGCCAGATTATCCGGGCGCTGGAAATTTTTGGCTACGGAAACAGCGAGGCCGAGCGCAAGCAACGCATGCTGGAACTTCTGGATCTGGTGAAACTGCCCCGCGCTTTTGCCGAACGGATGCCGCGCCAGTTGTCAGGCGGCCAGAAACAGCGTGTCGGGATTGCGCGCGCCTTTTCGGGCGGTGCGCGGATCGTGGTGGCGGACGAACCGGTTTCGGCGCTTGATGTGTCGGTTCAGGCAGCGGTGACCGATCTGTTGATGGAAATCCAGCGGGAAGAAAAAACCACTCTGCTGTTCATCAGCCATGACCTGTCGATTGTGCGTTATCTCAGCGACCGGGTCATGGTGATGTATCTGGGGCACGTAGTGGAACTGGGCACCACCGATCAGGTTTTCAGCCCGCCCTATCATCCCTACACAGAAGCGTTGCTGTCGGCGGTGCCGATTGCCGACACCAAGGTCAAGAAAAAGCATATCGTGCTTGAGGGTGATATTCCTTCGGCGATGAACCCGCCGACAGGTTGCCCGTTCCAGACGCGCTGTCGTTGGAAATCGCAGGTGCCGGGGAACCTGTGCGAAAAGGAAGTGCCGCCGGTCCGAGTTCTGGCGGGCAACCATCAGGTCAAATGCCACTTGAGCGACGAAAAATTCGCCGAAATGGAACCGGTTATCGAGATTGCCGCAGAATAACCCGTGGCCTGGTTTTGAAACCAAAAGGGCGGCCCCCTGTGGGACCGCCCTTCTTGCTGAATGTCTGAACGTGTCCCGACGGATCAGACAAACAGCGAAGCGATGACGGTGATGCAGTAGGTCATCGAAAAGAAGAAAAAGCCCGGTTTTGTTTGGCGCATGACCAGCGAAACCAGCAACATCGGCAGGGTCAGAACCACACCGGTGGATCCGATAAGGCCAAAGGACGCGGCCAGTGCCGTGCCTGGCCCCCAGGGTGATCCGGCCTGAACTGCACCCAGATTAAGAATGGCGACCAGCAGACCGATGGCAAGGCCCACACCGCTGGGCACAAAGTACTGTCCGCTGGCGGCGCCATCCTTGGCACGCAGCTTGGCAGCACGCGGGTTTTTCGCGTAGGCAGTGATTGCATGGCTTTTGCCGCGCATGGGCGTGCGTTGCGCCTTCATGCGTACTGCATTGGCCTGATTGATCCGGTTGATCCGATCATGAAATTCTGTCGAGGCCATCGTGGTTGCTCCGCTTGGTGTTGATGTCTTGAATACAGGTTTGGCGGATAAAAATGGCTGCAATGGGGCCGGGATTTGGAATGGTTAAGGTATCGGCAGACGCGCCTGCCGCAATCTGAACACAGCCAGAGCGTGCAATCATTGTTCAAGACACTGTTTTGCGGAAAGGTTGGAAACAATCCGGGACTGGCGCTAGCTGCCCCAGATGATTTTCACGTAATCGCGGGTTTCTTTATAGGGTGGAACACCGCCGTGCTTTTTGACGGCCTCCGGACCTGCATTATAGGCTGCAAGGGCCAGACGCCACGATCCGAATTCGCGATATTGTTCAAAAAGATAACGCGCACCGCCATCGAGGTTTTCGTAGGGGTCTGACGGATCAACGCGCAACATGCGCGCGGTTTGGGGCATCAACTGGGCCAGTCCGAACGCACCTTTGTGCGATTTCGCGCGCGGATTCCAGTTGCTTTCCTGCTGAACCAGTCGCACGAAAAGGTCTTCGGGCACATTGTTGCGCCGCGCCGCATCGCGCGCCATTGTCAGGTATTTGCCCTTGTACTTTCCGTCATAGCCCAGCGTGCCCCATTTGGTCGGGGTGTTGACCGTAGGGGGCTGAAGACGGACCGAATTGTTGTATTGCTTGGACGCACGCGAATCGAGGATTCTAGTTTGCGAACTGAACAGGGCTGCGCGGTTCTTGGACGAAAAAACATCCGCCCCTGCCGCGGTTCCACCCACCATGGCCATGATCAAACAGGCCGATACTTGTCTGCGCATACGGTTTTTCCCAGCACCAATCCCTGCGCGCACTATAGCGGTTTTATCGGCTTTCGCCAGTCCGGGCGCGCATGTCGGCATATTGTCGTCGTTAACCGTGTTTAAACCAAGTTGCAGGAAGTGTAACGTCGCCAGAGAAACGGCGTGACAGATTCGAAACGTCATGCGCAACAAGACCTAGCGGGGGCAAAACGACATGGCCGGATCGGTTAACAAAGTCATTCTTATCGGCAATCTGGGGCGTGATCCCGAAGTGCGCACATTCCAGAACGGCGGCAAGGTGTGCAACCTGCGCATCGCTACATCCGAGACCTGGAAAGACAAGAATACCGGAGAGCGCAAAGAACGGACCGAATGGCATTCGGTGGCGATTTTTAACGAAGGTCTGGTGCGTATTGCCGAACAATACCTGAAAAAAGGGTCCAAGGTTTATATCGAAGGCCAGTTGCAGACCCGCAAGTGGCAGGACCAGTCCGGTCAGGACAAATATTCAACCGAAGTTGTGTTGCAAGGCTTTGGCGGTACGTTGACGATGCTGGATGGCCGCGACGGCGGCGGTGGTGGCGGATCGTCTTATGGCGGTGGCCAGGGCGGCGGATACGACAGTGGTTCGCAAGACAGCGGCTATGGCGGCGGGTCACAGGGTGGATCACAAGGCGGTGGATCATCCTCGCGCGATCTGGACGACGAAATCCCGTTTTAAGAGGTGGAACAATGGCGCGGTGCGGGGTGACGTGCCGCTGCCGTCAAGACATCTGGGCGCGCAGGGCCAGCGCGTCGGTCAATACATCCAGAACTGTTGATGCCGGCACATCGCCGGTGACAAAAGCCTGACCGATGCCGCGCGCCAGAACAAACCGTAACTGGCCATCCACCACTTTCTTGTCCTGCCCCATCAATTCCAGCAAGGTGGCGGCATCCGGCAGGTCGCCCGCGATGTCGGCCAGATCGGTTTTCATGCCCATGCTGCGCAAATGGGCGCGCACGCGGCTTGGGTCTTCTTGCGAACACAGCCCCAGACGGGCAGACAATTCAAAGGCCAGCGCGCAGCCGATAGCAACGCCTTCACCATGCAGCAGGCGGTTGCCGTATCCGGTTGCGGCCTCAAGCGCGTGACAGAATGTGTGCCCAAGGTTCAGCAAGGCGCGATCGCCCTGTTCGGTTTCATCGCGAACGACAATATCCGCCTTCATCTGTACGGAATGGCGCACGGCCTCGATGCGGGTGGCCTGATCACCGGCGCTTAAGGCCGCACCGTTCCGTTCCAGCCATTCAAAAAATGCCGCATCGCCCAGTAATCCGTATTTGACCACCTCGCCATAACCCGCCAGAAAATCGCGGGCGTGCAGCGTACCCAGAATATCAATGTCAGCCAGAACCATGCTGGGCTGATGAAATACGCCGATCAGGTTCTTGCCCTGGGTCGCGTTGATACCGGTTTTGCCACCGACCGAACTGTCAACCTGGGCCAGAAGCGATGTCGGCATCTGCACAAACCGCACGCCGCGGCGCAAGATCGCGGCGGCAAACCCGGCCAGATCACCTATCACCCCGCCGCCAAACGCCACCACAACATCGGATCTTTCCACCTTTTGATCCAGCAGCCAGTCAACGCTTTGGGTTAGATGCGCCCAGCTTTTGGTGCTTTCGCCGGCGGGCAGTGTCAGCGCGACCATGTCGATCCCTTCGGCAGAAAGACCGGCGCGCAACCGTTCCAGATGCAGGGCCGCCACGTTTTCATCGGTCAGAACCGCGACGCGCGGGCGGCGCAATAACGGGGCCACATATGTGCCTGCACGATCCACAAGTCCGGGGCCGATCACCACGTCATAGGCCCGCCCGGGCAAGGGAACAGATACGGTAACTGTCATTTCGAACGCTCCAGTACGTCGGATCGGTGCAACAACGCGTCGATCACGCGATCCACCATATCATCGATGGAAAACTTCTTGTCGGCCTGCACCATCAGGTCGGCCTGCCGGTAAATCGGCACACGCGCTTCATACAATTCGGTCAGTTTTCCCAGCGGATCAGGCGTGCGCAGCAACGGGCGCGTGTCCTTGTGGCGCACCCGCGACCAAAGCAGATCAAGGTTCGCGTTCAACCACACGGAAACGCCCTGTTGTGAAATCTGCTGGCGGTTCTGTGGTGCCAGAAACGCGCCGCCCCCGGTCGACAGGATTCCCGGTGTTTCCGTCAGCAGGCGCGCGATAACCTGGCTTTCCTTGGCGCGAAAAAAACCTTCGCCGTCGCGTTCGAAAATTTCCGGTATCGTGCGCGCGGCGGCAAGTTCTATTTCGTGATCGCTGTCCAGAAACGGCACATCAAGCCGTGCGGCCAATGCGCGCCCCACGGCCGTTTTTCCGGCCCCCATCATGCCAACCAGAACAACGGTCTTGTGCAGGTGATAATTGGTGTCCGGTTGGCTTTTATCCGACATATTTTGCTTAATTCCGCTCATTATGTTGTGAATGACGTGATCTTGGCAAAAAGGCCATATATAAGTTTAACAGGCAGGCAAAGACCGCGGTCAAACCGCAGAATCGAGGGTGACATGGTACGTTTTTTGAAATTTCTGGTGTACCTGTGTTTTTTCGGATTTCTTGGAATTGTCGGATATGCATATATCGGGCCGTTTTTTGGGGCCGATTTCTCAGCGCCGCAAACCGAGATGCGGGAACCGGTGATTCTGAATGCGGATTAAAGGCCGGTGCGCCGGAATTGTTCTTGGATTTACCCTGATCGGCGCGCAAGCAGGCGCGCAACAGCCACTGTCAGCCATTGAATGGTTGAACAAAAACCCGCCTTCAACGGCGGCGGCGTTGCCGGCTGAACCACCGATTGCACAAAGCGCGGCACAGCCGGAAATTTCCGTGGCCCCGCTGGAAGGGTCAGCCAACCGCGCCATTGGTCTGGTGCCCGCATCGGTGACGGGATTGCCGCCCACATTGTGGAACAACAGCGAGACGCGGGTTCTGATACGGCTGATTTCCGATCTTCCGGTCGAGGAATTGCCAGCCATGCAGTCGCTTTTGTACAAACTGTTGCTGGCCGAGGCGGATCAGGATCCCGATGCGCCCGCCACGCAAACCCTGCTGCTGGCGCGGATTGACAAGCTGGTCGAACTGGGTGCGCTGGATGCGGCACAGGCGCTGATCGAACAGGTCGGGCCGGAACGGTCCAAGGCGCTGTTCGGGCGCTGGTTTGATGTCACCCTGCTGACCGGGGACGAAGATCGTGCCTGTGCCGTGATGAACCGCGCGCCGCATCTGGCGCCGGGTTACGGGGCGCGGGTGTTTTGCGCTGTGCGTGCAGGCGATTGGCAGAACGCGGCGCTTATGCTGGACACTGCGCATGCCCTGTCGCTGATCGATCCGCATTCCGAGGCGCTGCTGGAACGGTTCGTAGAACTCGAAGCGTTTGAGGATGCGCCACCTTTAACCTTAAGCGGCCCGGTCACGCCTTTGGTCTTTCGGCTTCATGAAGCAATCGGAGAACCGCTGAACGCGGCATCCCTGCCCCGCACCTTTGCCAGCGCCGATCTGCGCGAGGTCGCGGGATGGAAGGCGCAACTGGAAGCCGCCGAACGGCTAAGCCGAAGCGGCGCGCTGCCCGCCAACCGGTTGCTGGGCATCTACACCGCCCGTCTACCTGCCGCGTCGGGCGGGATCTGGGACCGGGTTGAGGCGCTGCAACGGTTCGATACAGCGTTGAACAGCAAAAGCCCGACAGCCGTGGCCAAAACACTACCGCCCGCATGGCAGGCCATGCAATCGGCGGGTCTGGATGTGTCCTTTGCCCAGCTGTTTGCCACCGATCTGGCAGAGATACCCCTGACCGGACAAGCCAGAGAACTGGCCTATGAAATTGCATTGCTGTCACCCGATTATGAACGCGCAGCGCAATTGTATAGTCCGCGCAGCGACCGGATGTCGTTTCTGACCGGTCTGGCCAAGGGCGATCTGACAGGGTTTCGCCCACCCAATCCGACTGCGGCGGCGATCGCGGATGCGTTCGGCCCTGATCCTGCCCCGCAAAACCTTGTTGATCTGGCGGCAGCGGGCCAGCTGGGCGAAGCGATCCTGCGCGCCATGCGGTTGTTTGATGACGGATCGCGCGGTGATCTTAACAGTCTGACGCAATCCCTTGCGGCCTTGCGCGCCTTTGGGCTGGAAGACGCCGCACGTCGCGCCAGCCTGCAACTTTTGCTGCGCTCGCCCGAGGCCTGAAATGCGCCCGACGGACGATTATCACTGGATATCGACATTTTTGGAAGCGCAGGCCGCCGAGTTGGGGGCCGCCATGAATACATTACTGGCCTACGGGCGCGATCTGAAGGATTGCGCGGCATGGCTTGATCAGCACGGCAGCGATTTTGGCAAGGCGTCCCGGGAGGATATCGAAGCCTATCTGATCGCATGTGATGCGCAGGGCCTGTCCCGGGCAACCCGCGCACGGCGGCTGTCTGCGATCAAACAGATTTACCGCTTTGCCTTTGAAGAAAGCTGGCGAACAGACAATCCGGCGATCCAGATCAAGGGGCCGGGCCGTGCGCAGCGCCTGCCCAAAACGCTGGATATCCCCGAGGTTGACGGCCTGCTGGCCGCGGCCCGCACCGTTGGCCGCAGCCCTGCTGACAGGTTGCGCAACACCTGCCTGATGGAACTGCTTTATGCGACTGGCATGCGCGTGAGTGAGCTTGTCGCGCTGCCGGTCAGCGCAGCGCGGGGAGATCCGCGCATGTTGCTGGTTTTAGGTAAGGGCGGCAAGGAACGCATGGTTCCCTTGTCCCCGCCGGCCCGTGACGCGCTGGCGGCATGGCTGGCCGAATGGGATCGCCAGCGAGAAACCGAAAGGGCCAGGGGCATCCCGCCGCCGCGCCATCTGTTTCCGTCGCGCGGCAAATCAGGCCACCTGACGCGACACAGGTTCTATCTGCTGATCAAGGAACTGGCTGTTGCCGGTGGGGTCGCGCCCGACAAGGTAACACCCCATACTTTGCGCCATGCCTTTGCCACCCATCTTCTGGCCAACGGTGCGGATTTGCGGGTGATCCAGACATTGCTGGGGCATGCGGATGTGGCGACAACGGAAATTTACACGCACGTTCTGGATGAACGCCTGAGCGAACTGGTTCTGGAGCATCATCCGCTGACCAAGACTGGTGCCCGCAAACCGACCGAAGACACCTGAACGATATGCGTTGTGCGCTGCCGCAGACATGATCATGCGCGCGCCCTGTGCCCGAAACACCGGTATTGGCGATCTATGGCAAACGCTCTCTTGATTGAACCGCACGCTGTGCCCATAACCCTCTTTCAGAAAGAAGGATGAATTTCGAAATGGACACTCCTGCATCGGCTTTGGATAGTGCGTTCTGGATCACAACGGGGGTGATCCTGTTTCTGCTTGTCCTGTCCGGATTTTTTTCGGGGTCGGAAACGGCTTTGACGGCAGCGTCGCGCGGGAAATTGCGCGCTCAGGCCGACAAGGGCAACAAGGGGGCGCGTCGCGCGCTGGATATCACCGAAGACAACGAACGCCTGATCGGGTCGGTGTTGCTGGGCAACAATCTGGTGAACATTCTTGCAGCGTCACTGGCCACTGTTATTTTCACACGCGCCTTTGGCGAAAGCGGTGTGGCCCTGGCGACGCTGGTGATGACCCTGCTGGTTCTGATCTTTGCGGAAGTGTTGCCCAAGACCTATGCGATCACAAATGCGGAACGCGCCGCGGCATTGGTATCGCCGCTTATTCAGGTGGTGATCTGGGTTTTTTCGCCGATTGTCGCGGTGGTGCGCCTGTTCGTGCGCGGTGTGCTGCGCCTGTTTGGCGTCCAGATCGATCCTGATCGCAACATTCTGGCCGTGCGCGAGGAAATCGCCGGTGCGCTTCAACTGGGCCATTCCGAAGGGGTTGTCGAAAAAGAAGACCGGGATCGCATTCTGGGGGCGCTGGATCTTGCCGAACGCATGGTGGAAGAGATCATGTTGCACCGCTCGGGCATCGAAATGATTGATGCCACCCATGCGCCCGAACAGATCCTGAACCAGTGTCTGGAAAGCAACCACACCCGCCTGCCGGTGTTTCAGGGCGATCAGGAAAACATCATCGGCGTCGTGCACGCCAAGGATCTGCTGCGCGCGATGCACAAACTGGTGCGGGGCAAACCGGGCGCAGACGGTCTGAAGGATTTCAAAATTCAGGACGTGGCAATGCCGCCCTATTTTGTGCCCGAAACCACAACGCTGGACGACCAGATGCGCCAGTTTCTGCGCATGCGCACCCATTTCGCGCTGGTGGTGGATGAATACGGCTCGCTGCAGGGCCTGATCACGCTGGAAGATATTCTGGAAGAAATCGTGGGTGAAATCACCGACGAATTCGACCCCGATGCCGAACATCCGATCCGCAAGATGGACAATGGTACCTTTACCGTGGACGGGGCCATGACGATTCGCGATCTGAACCGCGCCACCGACTGGACCCTGCCCGATGACGAGGCCAACACG
The DNA here is from genome assembly GCF_003352045.1 of Sulfitobacter sp. JL08. Taxonomy (NCBI): domain Bacteria; kingdom Pseudomonadati; phylum Pseudomonadota; class Alphaproteobacteria; order Rhodobacterales; family Roseobacteraceae; genus Sulfitobacter; species Sulfitobacter sp. JL08. Next base: position 1,895,581 of record NZ_CP025815.1, on the reverse strand, counting down.
GTGGCCGGGCTTGTCATTCACGAAGCCCAGATGATCCCCAGCGTCGGACAGGTATTTTCGTTCCATGGCTTCCGGTTCGAAGTGACCGCGCGCGATGGCAATCGCATATCCAAACTTAAGATACGTGCGCTCTGATCACGCGCCTCTCGGCGCGTGCGGCGGAGTGCTGGGTTTCAAGTATTTTTGAAAAGATGAAGGCGGGTGCTGTGCTTCATCTTTTCTTCAATACTTATTCCACCCTCGCCTGCCCGCGCCTAAGCGCGCAGTTTTTCGCCTTTGGGGTCAAAGGGCGGCTCGTGCAGGATTGTCGCCTTGTGCGGTTTTCCCAGAACCATCACCTCGACACTGTCGCCAGCTTGCGCCCCGTTGACATAGCCAAGCGCCAGCGATTGCCCGACCGTATAGCCATAGGTGCCCGATGTTACGCGCCCGATCCCCTTGCCGTTCTTGAAAATGGGCTCCCCACCCGTGGCATCGGCGTTGGAGGCATCGGTTTCGCCGCTATCCAGAGCCAGCAGAACCAGATGTTCGCGCGCCTCTTTTTGCAGGTTGGCGGCCACCGCGTCCTTGTTGAGAAAATCCTTGTCCAGCTTGCATAACCGGTCCAGGCCAACTTCCTGTGGCCAGTACTCGGGTGAATATTCACGCGACCAGCTGCCATAGCCTTTTTCGACCCGCAAGCTCATCAGTGCGCGCCCGCCCACGGGGCCTGCGCCGACGGCTTTGCCAGCCTCGATCAGGGCAGTGTAAAGCCGTTCCTGATCCTGCGCCGCGCAGTGCAACTCCCATCCCAGATCGCCGGTAAAAGATACGCGCAGGGCCAGCACTTCAACCCCGGCAAGTTCGATCCGCTTTGAGCGCATGAACGGAAAATCCTGGGTCGCGAGCGAGGCATTGGTCAGCCGCTGCAACATTGCGCGGCTTTGCGGGCCGGCCACGTTGAATCCGCACATCGCTTCTGTCCGGCTTTCGAATGTGGTGCCTTCGGGCAAGGGGACTTCCTTGAAGAAGCGCGAATGGTAGCGTTCGGCGATGCCTGAGCCGATGACCCAGAATTCGTCTTCGGCAAGGCGCGTCACGGTGAAATCACCTGCAATGCCGCCCCGTTTGCCAATCAGCGGCGTCAGGCACGACCGCCCGACAGCTTTGGGCATGTTATTGGCAAAGACCGCGTTCAGCCAGCTTTCGGCGTCCGGACCCTTGCAGATATATTTGGCAAAGTTCGAAATATCGATGATGCCTGCGCGGTCACGCAGCATTTTGCATTCCGCACCCACCGGTTCCCACCAGTTCTGGCGGGTAAAACCGTTGGTGTCTTTCACACCTGGTGCATCGGCAAACCACAGCGGGTGTTCCCAACCATAGTTCAGCCCGAACACCGCGCCCATGTCCTTTTGCATCTGGTAGATCGGGCGGGTGCGGCACGGGCGGCCTGCGCTGCGTTCTTCGTTGGGGAAATGGATGGCAAAGCGGTTGGCGTATTGATCGCCCACCTTGGCCTTGGTGAATTCCTTGCCTGCCCAAAGACCAAAACGCGCCATGTCCCAGGCGAACATATCGTATTTCATTTCGCCTTCGATGATCCATTGCGCAACCATCAGGCCCATGCCGCCCGACTGGCTGAAGCCCGGAATGATGCCGTTGCAGCAGAAATAGCCTTGCAGTTCGGGCACCGGCCCAAGGATCACGTTGCTGTCGGGCGACCAGATCATCGGACCGTTGATCACCCGCTTGACGCCGGCGCTGCCCACAGCGGGCACACGATCGATCGCGCGCATCATGTTGTCTTCGATCCGTTCCAGATCGTCGGGAAACAGATCATGGGCGAAATCCAGCGGGGTGCCGTTTTCGGCCCAGAATTTCAGGTTCTTTTCATAGGCGCCGACCAGCAGCCCCTTGCCTTCCTGACGCAGGTAATATTCGCCGTCGCGGTCGGCCACTGATGGCAGACGGCGGTCCAGCGCGGCGATTTCATCGATAGTTTCGGTCACGAAATACTGGTGTTCCGTAGGTTGCAGGGGCAATTCGATCCCGGCAAGCGCCGCCACTTCGCGCCCCCACAGGCCCGCCGCGTTGATCACCCATTCGGTGCGAATATTTCCTTTGGGCGTTTCCACGATCCATGTGCCATCTGGCTGCGGCGTGGTGGCCGTGACCGGCGTGAACCGCATGATTTCCGCGCCATTCTGGCGCGCGCCGGCTGCATAGGCGTTGGTCACGCCGCTGGGGTCCACATTGCCGCCATCGGGTTCCCACATGATACAGCGGATGCCGTCAAAGTTTACCAGCGGGTGCAGGCGTTCGGCCTCGTCACGGGTCACTTCGTGAAAATTCATGCCATAAAGCTTGGCCTTGGCCGCCTGCAGGCGCAATTGATGTTCGCGGGCTTCGGTCTGGGCCAGATACAGGCTTCCGGGTTGGAACACGCCGCAGCTTTGGCCGGTTTCTTCCTCAAGCGCGTTGTATAGGTTCATCGTGTAGTGCTGGATGCGGCTGATATTGGTGCTGTCGTGCAATCCGTGAATGTTTGCCGCTGCGTGCCATGTGCTGCCGCTGGTCAACTCGTCGCGTTCCAGCAGAACAACATCCGACCAGCCCAGTTTGGTCAGGTGGTACAGGATCGAGCAGCCGATCACGCCGCCTCCGATCACTACGGCTTGGGCATGGGTGCGCATCTGGCGTTGTCCTTTGTTGATGACGTGCTGACGGGCAACCTGACGCCCATTACGGCGTTCCGGTTGCCCTTTCCCGACATATCGGGTCGCAGTGATACAAACTGTGGGGGAAATTACACGCGCTCAGGCGTGCCAGGATGGATTGTCGTCACAAACGCGACCTGTACTAATGAATCATCGGCCTGTCCACCAGCGCCGCGCCGACTAATGCAGCCAGCGCGGCCGAGGATGCGGCCAACCCCTCACCCTTTACCACACTAACGCCGCATCCTCTTGATTTGAGTGTAGCATCAATCAGCGATTGCCTACATTGATCAAGATTAATGCTGCGACGACATATTCGCCGGTCAAGCCATTTCGGGGCGGTATCAGCCAGCCTGATCCAGAACTGTCCGGCACGTGCTGGATGTCAGGCGTGTCCGGTCATCTTCGAAGGCCAGGGTCTCTTGCGCGCGGCGATAGGCCAGAGCGGCCATGTCGGCGGCGGCGGTGCGAATGCCCGGTTCCGCATGTTCGATCAAACCGGTCAGCGTGTGTTGCAACCTTTGCTGCACTTCAATGTTGTTTGCCCCGTCGCGCGCAAGTGCGCCAAACGCGTCTTCCAGCAGATCTGCCGGATCCATCGGTCTGGACCAAAGAAACGGGTGACGGATGGTTTCGTCACTGTCATATGCGCTTTTGCAAACCATCAGGATACGCCCCAGACGCGTGATGATATCGATCGCGGTGCCGGGATCGTTCACACCGGGCGACAGCGCCTTTGAGGCAATCTCACCCATCGCCAGCAGACCGAACCGCGGGTCCTGATCATAGGATCGCTGGTCGCCGATCGTAATGTGATCCAGCAGGGTCTTGTCGAAATCGGTGGTGTCGCTGTCTGTTTCGCTTGTCCCGCTGACATGGGCCAGAATATCGCCGCGAAACACAAAGCTGCCCACGGCGCGCACCAGATAGACGTTCATGCCCGTCTTTTCCGCCGCTTCGTTCAGCGCTTCGGGATAGATATGACGGATATACCCGGTTTCCGTGGCCAGAACATCGCGTGCAGCTTCCGAGATCACGGTATTCCTGGTCAGCGGGTTGGCGCCGAGACAGGGCATTTCTCGTCGGTCTTCCAGCAGGGCGCGGGTCTGGCTTTCAAGATCGCGGCTGGTATCCAACAGGCTGCCAAGGGTCTGCAAATGCAGGGTCCAGCGGATCAGATAAATCACGATCAGCAGCAACACCAGAACGGTCACACCAAACAGAACAACGCCGTGTTCGTCGGAATACACGCCCAGTTCCTGCATGATGATGGCCGTTAGCGCATAGACATAGGCGCCGATGAAGACGGCCAGCGTGTTTTGCGTTGTCGTGTCTTCCATGATCAGGCTGTGCACCCGCGGTGTCCATTGCGAGGCGGACGAGCGATAGACAGACACCATCACGGTCAGCGCAAATGTTGTGACCGCCAGCATTGCGTTTGCAATGATATCAAGCAGGCGGTCTGCCGATATCTCGTGCAGATAAACAGAAAACCGCGCGGGAATGACAGGATTGAACAACTGGGTTAGACCCAGTGATGCAATCGCCAACAGGCCCATCAGCACCACGCGCACCCACAGTTTGCGGGTGAATTGGCGCAGTTTTCGCAGGGCGGTTGCGGGCAGGCTTGTGATCAATCCGGTCAGAACAGAACGCTTTCTTCAGGGCCAGGCCCGTGATTAAAAAATGCACGACAGGCGGTGTCGCATTCGGACGTTCCGCCGGGGTTTTCACATGGCTATATTGCGCCGAAACCTAAAGGAATTCCAATATGAAAACCACCTCTCGTGTTGTTGTCATTGGCGGCGGAGTCGTCGGTGCGTCTGTTCTTTATCATCTCACAAAGCTCGGGTGGTCCGATGTGATGCTGCTGGAACGTTCCGAACTGACATCGGGGTCCACTTGGCATGCGGCGGGCGGGTTTCACACGCTGAACGGTGATACGAACATGGCGGCCCTGCAGGGGTATACGATCCGTCTTTACAAGGAACTGGAAGAAATCACCGGCATGTCCTGCGGGTTGCACCATGTGGGCGGCATCACACTGGCCGAAGATCAGGACCGGTTCGATATGCTGGTCGCAGAGCGGGCCAAGCACCGTTTCATGGGGCTGGAAACCGAAATCGTCACCCCGGAAGAGATCAAGAAGATCGCGCCCGTCACCAATATCGACGGCATTGTCGGCGGATTATTCGATCCGCTGGACGGGCATCTTGATCCGTCGGGCACCACCCACGCCTATGCCAAGGCCGCGCGCATGGGTGGCGCAACGATTGAAACCCATTGCATGGTGCGCGAAACCAACCAGCGCGCTGACGGCACATGGGATGTTGTGACCGACAAGGGCACGATCCACACCGAACATCTGGTCAACGCCGGTGGCCTCTGGGCGCGTGAAGTGGGCGCGATGGCGGGTCTTTATTTTCCGCTGCACCCGATGGAACATCAATATCTGGTGACAGAAGATGTTCCCATGATCGTCGAGATGATGAAGGACGGGGTGGAACATCCCCACGTCATGGACCCTGCCGGTGAAAGCTATCTGCGCCAAGAGGGCAAGGGGCTGTGCATCGGGTTTTACGAACAGAAATGTCGCCCATGGGCGGTTGAGGGAACGCCTTGGAGTTTCGGGCAGGACCTTCTGCAAGACGATTTTGACAAGATTGAAGACAGCATCGCCTTTGCCTACAAGCGCTTTCCCGATCTGGAACGCGCGGGCGTCAAGACTGTCATCCACGGTCCCTTCACCTTTGCGCCGGATGGAAACCCGCTGGTCGGCCCGGTGCCCGGCGTACGCAATTACTGGGCGGCCTGCGGCGTTATGGCGGGCTTTTCCCAGGGCGGCGGTGTCGGACTGATGCTGGCGCAATGGATGGTCGAGGGCGAAACAGAACGCGATACGTTCGCAATGGACGTTGCCCGGTTCGGAGACTGGATTTCTCCGGGCTATACGCTGCCCAAGGTCATCGAAAACTATCAGAAACGGTTCAGTGTCGCCTACCCGAACGAAGAACTGCCCGCCGCACGGCCCAACCGCACAACGCCGATGTATGACATATTCACCGAAATGGGCGCAGTCTGGGGCCAGCAATACGGGCTGGAAGTTGCGAACTATTTCGCGCAGGGCGATGAACCGGTTTATGAAACACCATCCTTCCGCCGCTCGGATGCGTTTGAGGCCACGGCGCGCGAGGTGAACGCGGTGCGCAGCGGTGTGGGTATCAACGAGCTGCACAATTTTGGCAAATATCTGGTCAAAGGCGCCGGAGCGCGTGCATGGCTTGACCGGATCATGGCGGGCCGTGTGCCGCAACCGGGCCGCCTGTCGCTGACCCCGATGCTGTCGCCCAAGGGCAAGCTGATCGGCGATTTCACCATGTCCTGTCTGGCCGAGGATGAATTCCAACTGACCGCGTCTTACGGATCACAGGCGTTCCACTATCGCTGGTTCCTGCAAAACCTTGATGAAGGTGTCAGCGTCGAAAACATCAGCGACAGGCGCAACGGTTTCCAGATCGCGGGGCCGAACGCGGCCAAGGTTCTGGCCGCCTGCACCCGCAGCGATATTTCGGATATGAAATTCCTGGATGTGCGCAAAATGACCGTCGGCATGACTGACTGCATCGTGCAGCGGGTCAGCTATACCGGTGATCTGGGGTTTGAGATTTACTGCGACCCGATGGGCCAGCGCGCGCTCTGGAATGTGCTGTGGGCTGCGGGGCAGGATCACGCCATGGTGCCATTCGGGATGCGTGCGATGATGTCGTTGCGACTGGACAAGTTCTTTGGCAGCTGGCTGTCCGAATTTTCGCCCGATTACACTGCCGCCGAAACCGGGCTGGACCGGTTCATCAGTTTCAAGAAAAACACTGATTTCATCGGCCGCGCCGCCGCCGAGGCGGAAAAAGCCAGCGGCCCCGCCCGCCAGCTTTGCGCCTTTGAGGTGGATGCCGACGATGCCGATGTGAATGCCTATGAACCGATCTGGCTGGACGGGTCGGTTCAGGGGTTCTGCACCTCGGGCGGATATTCGCATTATGCAGGCAAATCCATTGCGCTGGGCTTTGTCCCGACAGACCGTGTGGCCGAAGGCTTGGCTGTCGAGATCGAGATACTGGGCCAGATGCGCCCTGCCCGTCTGATCACCGAACCGCTGTTTGATGCTGACGGCGCGCGCATGCGCGGCTAGAACATTGTCAGGGCTGGCGCAACGGCCCGACGCCACCAAAGGCAGGACATGACAGTTCGGGTATTACTGCTGGCCGCTGGGCAGTCTTCGCGCATGAGCGGGGCTGACAAATTGCTGATGGATGTGGATGGGCAACCCTGTCTGCGGACACTCGCACTGCGGGCATACGCGGCGGGCCTGCCTGTCACTGTCACCGTTCCCGCGCCCGATCATCCGCGCGCCAGGGTGCTGGTCGATCTGGATGTTGATGTACTCGCGGTTCCCGAAGCGAATCTTGGGATGGGCCATTCGATTGGCGCAGGTGTCGCATCCCTGCCCCACGGCAGTTCTGCGGTGATGGTTGTGCCTGCGGATATGCCCGAATTATGCAGCGAAGATTTCACGGCACTGGCAGAGGCCCACGAACGGAACCCCATGGCGATCCTGCGCGCGCGTGACGCAAACGGGCGGCACGGCCATCCGGTGGTGTTTCCGTCCGATCTGTTGGGCGATCTGCAACGCCTGTCGGGCGATCGTGGGGCCGCCGGCATCGTTCAGGCCCATCAGGGGCGGTGCATCTTTATCGATCTGCCCGGCCAGCGCGCCACAACCGATCTGGATACGCCAAGTGACTGGGCAGACTGGCGGAAATCGAAAAAAACCTGACCGCCAAAAACAAAGAAACGGAACAGTAGACTGCTCCGTTTCCTGCGCCTGTCAGGCTCTCCCGACAGGCTGGCTGCATAAGCCGTTGACGGTTTTAACCGCCTATTTCGTGAGGATACGGGCCTCGTGCTTTTTCAGAGACCGGCGCGCGGACACATAGCCGTCAAGCCCCTTACGGGTTTTCAGTTCAGGGAAAAGTTCCATTATTTCATTGCGTTGCGCGTTTCCGATGCCCTGCAGTGAATAATCACCGGGCTGAAAGCTTTCCGTCCATGATCCGTTGGACAGGATCACTTCGTGTTGGGCAAACATCATGTGGATATAGCTGGTCTGCGTCACGTTCACCACATCGACCCCCTTCAATCCGGTCAGGTGCTTGGCCGCAACCAGCACTTCGCGTTCTTCGAAATACAGCGCTGTCTTGTCACTGGCCACCAGAACGCGGTGGTTTGGGCTGACCATTGTATCATGTTCGGGCAACCCGTTGCCAAGGGCGCCGGCCTTGATCATGACCGGTTTCAGGTGCGGCTTGCGCAGCAGTTCGGTGCCCAGAACGCCCCTTTGGCCCAACCACTGAATTTCCTGAATTCCGTTGTCGCGAGTGATTACGCGGTCGCCCGCCTTAAGTGTTTCGACAAGCCGTTCGCCCTTGGGCGTTGCGATCAGCGTTCCGGGCGTAAAACAGATTACATCTTCGATCACGTTTTCGATGTTGGTAAATTGCAGCGATCCGGTTTCGTTGCCATTGGCATCCAGAAACCGGACGATGCCGTTTTCAGGGTTGGTGTCGTATTCCACCACGGCGCGCCCGCCGGGGTTGTTCGCCTCGCCCGCGCCGGTCAAATCCAGTGTATCGAAATCATCCAGCACATTGCCCGATGATGTGCTTTCCCCGCCATCGATAATGTCACCTGCGGTCGCCCCGAGAAACGTGTCGCGGTCCGCGCCGCCAGCCATTGCGTCCGCTCCGGCGCCACCATTGATCGTGTCGTTGCCAATATCGCCGGAAATGATATCGGTGCCGTCGCCGCCGTTCAGCGTGTCATCGCCCGACCCGCCCGAAATGGTATCGTCTCCGTCACCCCCAAAGACCGTGTCGTTTCCGGTGCCGGCGAATATCGTATCATCGCCCTGTTCGCCGCGCACGATATCGTTGCCGGCGCCGGCCACGATGATATCGTCGTTTGGCCCTTGCCCCGGCAGGATCGCGTCATTGGCATCGACACGGTCGCCTTCGGGGTCGCCGGTGTAGGCCAGATCGATGACATCATCGCCATCAGTGCCCGACACTATGCCGTTGCCCTGAGGCGGGGTTGTGCCGGAATTGATTGTGTCAATGTTGTAGACGGCAACAAAATCGATCGATCCGTCAAAGAACTGATTGTACTGGCCGTCGTCGGATTCACGGGCGCCGAATGTAAACACTTCGTCATCATTATCGCCAATGTCCAGCGTCAAGCCGGTGGTCGCCGCTTCGATCGTCTGTGTCGTGCCTTTGGTCAGGTTTTCGACCTGCAGAACAACACCCTTGGTGTCATCCCACGCATAAGTTGCCTTGACCGTATCGCCTTCGTCAAAGAAACCCGCGTCGGTCTTGAGCAGCACATCTTCGCCATCGGCGCAGTGCATCACCTCGACACGGCCGTCGCGCGTGACACGCATCTGGAAATAACCTTCGGTGGCGCGATCGGCATATTCGCCGCGGTTGACCAGCGTATCGGGCGAGGATCCGATATGGCAATCCTGCGTGAATTGCAGCGCAATCGTGCCCTTGGCCAGATCGAACGGTGTGTCGTTCCCTGCCGAAACGGTTTCGCCGTCGACATCAAAATAGTCGCCGTAGCCATCGGTTTTCAACTGCCCGCCGGATGCCCGTGCGCCGCCTTCGAATTTGCCATTTTGCGCGATGCCATCGGCAAGACCGGTGTCTTTGCCTGCGTCCGGTTTCAGAAAGTCCCAAAAGCCGATCAGATGGGCCGCATTGGGATCCTCGTTACTCACCACCATCGTTACCTCCTACCCGTACCCCAAGGTACGCACCCGCCACATGGCGGGAACCAAAACGCGCCACCGTTTCGTTCGGCAATCATGCCAAACGCAACGTGTTTGCACGTTGTCCGCATCTTGAGGAGAGATGTCGTGGTCGCAGGCTGACGCCCTTGCCATGACACACCAACAGCAACATGCTGTCAGGCGCACTCGTTAATCACTTGTTACAAACGCAACACAGCGACCACGCACCTCCCGCACCTAAAAGATGCGTTCTCGTGCGGCCGCCCCCGTGGCCTACAAACATTACCCCCCAGTTGGGCACGTTCAGTCTTATCTGTCTGCCTCGGTGCGACAAAGGAAAAAATGGCAAAACGGCAGCAAAATTATGATTTGCGCGACACGTTAAGCGAGTATTTCGAAAAATCACTTTGTCTCAAATTGTTTATTGTTTCCCGATATGCAGCGTGCGATCCACAAGCTTTGTTTGGAAACGGTTAAAACGGGCCATTCCTTGAAGTCGCGCAGAAATCGGTTTCAAAGATTGTTTCGATATCCGTGATAGTTCGATCGTGGCGGAAATATGGCAGCTTCAAGATGCAATCGCGTCTGGTTTGTTCTGAATGTCGCCCAACATGCACCAATGGGGCGGATTTTCGCCGACTGGTTCTTGATGTCATAATTCAAATTCGAATCGGCGTTGGTTTTGCGCGGGGCGCAACGCGCCATAGGCGGCTAGCCGGTGGCGGCCCTGCTTTCGATGCGTTCGATCTGGTTCCCGAACCGCTTGTAAGTCGGGCACAGATCCTGCGCCTTGAGTAATGTTTGATGCGCCGCATCCAACTGGCCGTTGCGCATCAGGATACGCCCGGCTTCACCTTGAATTGCCGCCGTACCATGATCCAGCTCTGCCGCACGCAGGATGAGATCCTGCCCCTGTTCCGCCGCGTTGTGACGCTCCAGAAACCGACCGAGTGTATACAGCAGATAAGGGTTGTCGGTCTGCTGGGCCAGTGCCTCGGTCAGCGCCATACGCGCGCCGGCGATGTCATGGCTGGCCTCAAGCATATCGGCCTGCCGTTTGAAATACAGCGGATGATCCGGCGTTTTGGCCAGCGCCGCATCGTTGCGCGCCATGCAATCGGCAACCGGTGCGCCCATCCAGAAATCGATCAATGCCAACACGCTTTGCCGTTCGGGCGCATCCGCTTCAAACGAAGACGCAGCTTCTACCGAGCGTTTCAATGTCTCAAGCCGGGGGCGGCTGCCCTGCAACTGGCGGCCCTTCTGATCCAACACAAAATCGGCCCAGTCCAGCAGGACCATATCAAAATTGCACGGACGGCGGCGGATGATCTTCCACTGCACAAGATACAGGTTGTTGAACGGGATAAACCACGGCTGGCGCGAAAACTTCAGCAAGTCCCAATCAATCGGCGGGAACAGGCGTTTGGGCAATTGCTTGCGATAGACCATGCGCGATCCAAGCACCACAACATCGGGGCGCATCGGTTTGGCCCAGAACGCGCGTGAAAAATGCTGACCTGCCGCCCAGCGTTGTTTGCGTGCGCCATGTGTGGCCCCCAGCAATGCCGACAGAACCGCGAAATCCTCGGGCCACAGATGCGGGTTTTGCAGACCAGCGCGCGCCACCTGCATCGCATCGGGCCACTTGCCCAGATAAAAATGGTTCAACGCCAGATAGATCGGCAGAAACGCATTGTCCGCCCCCGCATCGACCAGCGATTGCACCAGATCACAGGCCTCTTGCGAGCGGTCGTTGGCATTCAGATATTGTTCAAGCTTTGAATAAAGATGCGCCGCTTCGGACAGGTTCAGAAACGCAGCTGCCCCCCGGTTGGCGCGGGCCAGCAGGTTTTCATTGGCCTGTGTAATGTCGTCTTCGTCCAGAACATCGCGGAACACCAGCCGCTGACGCCCAGACAGGCGCGCCGCAGCCGAGGAAAAGGCAGAAATGATCGGGGCGACAATCTGGTCCGCGCGTGACATGGCGAACAGTTCCAGAAAATCCCTTTGTGACCGTGTCAGGCCAGACAGATCGGCAATGTCTGACATCTGTTTCAGCCACGGATATCTTTTGCAGAACGATGCGATGATTTCCGGCTGGTCGGAAAACATGATGGCCGGCTGGCCCGCGTGTTTTTCCAGATGACGTTCATATAATTCTTCGGGTTCGATCTTGGCGGGCCATGTCGAATGTTTCCACGGCAACCCGTTCAGAATATCTCCGCGCCGTATGTGATAGGCTGATGATCCCTTGCCCACCAATGCGGCCTCGATCTGGCGCATATGCTGTTCGATAACCGGGATAAAGGCGATCTTGTCGATGAAACCGCTGTATCGGGTGCGGATTTCTTCGGGGTTTTCCCAGGGAAAGGCGAAGACTTCGAACCCTTCTTCGACAATCACTGCGCGCCCTGCCCCAAGATGTGCGTTCAGACGCGTCGCATCGGCATCGTCCGCAAAGGCCGCCAGTGGCAATGCATTCTGTTCGGTTTCATCAAACGCATCTGCCGACAAAAAATGAGTTTCCATCCATGCCGGATCAAACAATTCTGACGGACTATCCAGTTCCGGCGCGTCGACCCCTTTCGGGAACCAGTTCACGCGGTATTCGGTCTTGAAGTCTTCGGACAGGCGGATGCAGGTCAGCATCATCAGTAATCGCGCGCCCAGCCGATCCTTGCGCTGGCCGATGAACACTCCGCGTTGGCGGGCCGGTGTCACGGTTGCGCGCTTTCGGCAACATCGGCCGGTTCTTCTGCCTGTTGCTCTTTTTCTGCCCGGCGTAGTTTGCGGAACCGTGCGCGCGCCGGCCCAAGTAACGCCTCGTGCCCTTTGGCCTCGGCCCGTTCACCAAGCCCGCGCATGTACCAGGGCAAAGACCGGCGCGCACGAAACATCCTGTAAAACGTCTGTTCGTCCAGCGTTCCGTCAATTCCGCCCAGCATGACGGGTTTCAGCAAATCGATCTTGCGCAGCATCGGGGCGGCAAAATGGTTGGAAAACCAGCTTTTCAAAAGGATCACGTTCGGCCCTGTCAGACGGTGCGCATGGGTTCTGTCGGGATCAAAAAAATGATCATAGATTACGTAGGCCTTGCCAATATCCGAAACCGATTGCGCGGCGTCACCGTAAGGCAGATCCCAATCCTGCACCTGCCCGAACTTGTAGCGTTCTTCCCATGGCACCAGACGCGCATCCAGCGTGGATTGCGGGTTGAACGCGATCACGTTGGCGTTGGGTGCAAGGGGGGCGAACACCAGCGCCCCGAATGCGCCCATTGACGAGCCGGTGAACACGACCTTGTCGAATTTGCTGAAAAACCCTTCGGCGGCGCGGGCTTCCATATAATCTATGATTTCGCGGTCGCGGTACCATGCCTTGGTGCGGGCAAAGATACCCATATGGGAATAGCCCTGATCGCGGAAAAATTTCCACCCCCACGGCTCGCGCGCGAACGACCGGTCATTCACATTGGCTATGTTATCGAAACTGACCATCAGAACCTGCGGGCCACGATCATGAAATGTAACCGCATGGCGCGCCATCTTGTGCATGAATCCGATGCCGTCCCCGCCGGGATAAAGATCGACAAACCATGGCGGCGGCGGATCGTTAAGTATGCGTTCGTATCCGGTTTTGCGATCCGGATGATCTGGCTTCTGTTCGGCTTTGGAAAGAAATTCGGCCATGGCTAAACGACGTTTTCATAAAGCCAGGTGCGAAATTCCGTCCAGTCGGGGCGGGCCTTCAGTTCTGCAACCTTGTCGCGGTGCCAGTCGCACGCCGTGCTGTGCAGCGTACCAAGCATTTTGTCCTGCAACAATTCCTGTCGCGCGGGCTCTGCCCGTTCGCTTTGCGGCAGGATCGAAACATCGGCGGCCTTGTTGACGTTCATGTCGCGCCAGTAGCTTTCGGCCTGATCGACGTTCACATGATTGGTGCGGCCACGATCACGTTTGATCAGGAAACTGTCGAGTGCGCGCACCGAATAATGGTGCAACCGGCCAAAGCTATGATCAAAGCTTTTCCACGCGCGCCACCCGACCGAAGCGGCCGGAAAAAGGTTTCCACCGGCATCTGACCACGCGACCTGATCTTCCTTGCCTTCTTCCATCCCTTTTGGTCTGTGCGGGCCAAAACGGGTAAATTTGCCGTTGTTGCGAAACAGGGTCTTCAACCCCGAGGCACGGCCGGAATGATACGGGAAATCAATATCGGCCAGGGTAAAGCGCTGTGTCACCAGCAAATCTTCGAATGTCAGATTGCCGGACGACCCGAACAGTTTCCACGCAAATGAAATCGCATCGACAGGCTGGCCCGCTTTAGCCTCGACCGCGTCGACCAGTTCGGGAAAGGTGCCGTTTCCGATCCGGATGTTCCAGAATTCATCGACATCCAGACACATCAGCCAGTCGGCCTCTTTTACCTTTGGATGGCGTCGGGCGCGGCGCAGCATCTGATGCTGCGGGTTGCCGCCTTCCTTGACGGCGTTGGGCACGTGGCTGGCTATTCCCAATTCTTCAAGCCGCGCCGCGATGGCATCGGTTCCGTCTTCGCAATCATTGGTGAAAATCACAAAGTGACCCGCGCCCAGTGCCCGGTGAAAGGCAACCCACTCAAGAATATAGGGGCCTTCGTTCTTCATCGTGGTAAAAATGACGATCTTGTCGTCCATCGCTCGTGCCCGCTTTCTTTTTTCCAGCACGCTAACAGCCACGAGCGATCTTGGGAAGCCGGTTGCGCTGCATTTATGCCGCATGTTCCGTTCCATTTGTTCCATATGCCACACCACCCTCGACAGGGTTGGCACAGGGCCGTACATCATAATAAAAATAGCAGTTTCAGTGTGTTGCCGCTAAACGAGCAGTACGGAAAGGCAGGCAAATGGAAAAGACTCGTGTTGTGTTCGTGCACAAACAGGGGCACGTGCATTTCGGCGCCAAGGTGATGCGCTGCGATCAGATGGCGCAAATATCATCGCGGTATCTGGGCGACAAATACACCTTTGAAATTGCATCGCCTCCGAAAAAGAAATTTGCCGTGCGCCAGCGTCGTTTTGCCAAAGGGTGCAGCGATGCCATTGTTATCCTGCTGAAAAACGCCGCCCAGTCATTCACGCCCGAAGCGCTGGATATTTTGCGGCGCAGCGCGCGCGGTGTCTGTATCGATCATGTCGATGCCCCGATAAATTCCGAAACGCTTGGCCTGCCCGATGTCCACATAGCGGCATCGCGTAAAAGCGAAATGCTTTTGAAAAAGAGACTGGAAGACAATAAAGCCATCCGGTCCGGGATCACTGTGGCACATCTGTGCCACCATGCCGACCTGCGCCTTGTCGCGGCATCCGACACCCCGGACAAACTGGAAATCGGGTATTTCGGCAATATCGGCAACACGCTTTTGCCTGCCCAGTACGAAAACGACGTTCACGTTTACCCGTTTACCAAGACTGACGAATTCTCATCTGTCCTTCGTCATTTTCAGGAGTCCCGACTGCATTATGGTGTTCGCGGCGCGTCTGCGCGCCCTGCTATCGAACGCCGTATGGCGAAACCGTTTACCAAAGGGTTCAATGCCGCAGCAGTTGGCGCAAACATACTGGTCAATCGACAAGTGGATGACGCGATCCATTATCTGGGCGATGATTACCCCTATCTTGTCGACGATCTGACCGAACAGTCCATCGGAGAACGGATTGACTTTGCGCGCAGCAGTTATGGCGGACCTGACTGGCAGCGAGGCCTGAACGTTATGGCGGATGTGCGCGAGAAGTCTTCTCCTGCAGCCGTGGCGCGCGAAATGGAACAGATACTTGCTGTTTTCAACTGATCCGGCGAGAACCAGCAATACACCGATTGGAACGCGAGGCATGAAATGATCTATCTTCATATCGGGATGCCGAAAACAGGCACCACGGCTTTGCAGAACTTTCTGCGTGCCCATTCGGATGCGTTGTCCGAAACCGGTGTTCACTACATGCAAGCGGGCCGTCGCCGTGCCGATGGCAAAGGCAACATGCCGATCAGCCATAACCCGATCGTGTTCGATATCGCGCAGGGCGGTCCCAATCAAAGCGCAACACAGGCCGATTTTACCGCCGAATACGCGGCAAACGCGGACAAGGTGTGTCTTGTGTCCTCGGAAATGCTTTATACTGCAAAACCAGCGGATTACGCGCCGTTGTTGTCGGGTATCCCGGCCGAGGATATCTGCATCACCTTCTTTTGCCGCCGCTATGACGGCTTTTTCGAAGCCGATTACAAGCAGCGCGCAAAGAACGGCAAGATCACCCAGGGTACAACGGCATTTGTTCAACAGCGTCTGGCTGATATTCACGCCAATCCGATGGCTTACAATTTTTCCGGTGTGGTTGCGAATTTGCGCGCGGCCTTCCCAAAGGCGCGGATCATCCCGCGGCTTTATGATCGTTCAACGCTGGTAAACGGCAATGTCATCGATGATTTCTTTGATCTTCTGGGCGCCGAAGTCCCCATTGATGTGGACACGCAAGGCCAATCCAACCCGTCGCTGTCCCGCGCGGGCAGCGATGCGTTCGGTGTTCTGACCCGCTTGATCGGCAAAAAGAGCGTGCGCCGCCTGCGCCGTGACATGCCCGCGCACCCGGTGATGCAGCGCAAGAACGACGTACTGGAACCGCAGGAACGGGAAGCCCTTGTGCAGGTTCTGGCTGACTCGGACGCGGATTTTAGAGAAGAGTTTTTTGGCGATCGTGCCGCGCTCTTTGATGCGGCGCCATTGTCGGAAACCGACATCAACTATCGCCGCGACAGCGCCGAAGAAAACTTGGCGCTGCAACAGGCGTGCGAACTGGTATTTTCCGCCGCTCTTGATACGCCCGGTATGCTGGACGAGCGCACACCACCGCAAGACCCCATCGGCAAAGCAAAAATGGCCAAAGTGGCGTTGCGCGAAAAACGTCGCAGGAAACGCGCGGCACGCGAGGCACAAACACCCCTTGCCGGTTAGAGCCGCGGTTCAGACCGCGAACAAGTTGCGTCTTACGAACAGGGCATCTCCCCAGCCCAGATGCTTTACGTCGCACCATGCAATTTCAAAACCCAGCGTTTTCATGAAGATCGACAGTTCCGGCAACGGCGTATCGCCTTTATACATGCCACCAATATTGACTTCGAGAAATACAAAATCCATCTTCGCCAATGTCGCCATGGCCCCGCGCAGCACGTGCACTTCGGCCCCTTGGGTATCGACAAACAACAGATCGTAATCGGATGCATCTAGCCCGTGTTCCGGCAGCAGAACATCCAGCGTGCGCAGTGTCATCCTACGCGTGGTTTCAAACGCGATCTTGGGTTTGACGGTTGTGTGGCTTCCTGGTTCTAGAATGCTTGAACTTTCGCCGGAATTGGATGCGATCCGAAAATCGACCTCCTGCCCATCTACATCGCCCACAAGCGCCTGAATGGCACGATACCCGCTGTGCTGATCCACGCGTTTCTGCAACATCGGGAAAGTTTCATCCAGCGGATCAATGAAAACCCCGCGTTCAACACCGGAACGGGCCAGATGGCGCACTTCCCGACCGTTATGCGCACCCACCTGGATCATGCCGCGCGGCACCCGTTTGAAGCGCAGCTTGATCTGCTCGGCGGCGCGTAACCCGTTTTCCACGGGCGCCAATGCGTCTTTGCCCATCTGCTCGACCTTGTGTTGTTTTTCCAAGATGTACGCGCGCGCCGTTTTGGATTGCAATGAATTCTTTTGTGCACTTTTCGGCGCAGTGCCACGCGAACATGGCCCGAACCGTTGCATTGGCGTTGCCAAATCGTGCAATCCGTCTGATATTGGACTTTATAAACACGATGACGGGCATGGCGCTTAGCGCGCCATAGACCCGCGCACAGGCAGCAGACAGCGCAAACCGTTCATGCGTTGGGAAGACAGGAAAACACTTTGGCCCCGCATACGCCGCGCTTTGTAATTGTCACGCCGATGAAAGACGAAGGCCCCTATATTCTGGAATGGGTGGCGCATAATCAGGCAATCGGGGCCGACAGGATTGTCGTCTTTTCCAACGACTGCTCTGACGGATCTGATGCACTTCTGGACCGTCTGGACCAGATCGGCGCGATTACCCATGTCGACAACACAAGTACACGCCCCGTAAGCCCGCAGAAACGTGCCTATAAGCGGTTTTTGAAAATGAACATCGCCACCGATGAAGACTGGGTTATCCCCATCGATGCCGATGAACATATCAATGTGAAAACCGGGGATCACAGTCTTCAGGCGCTGGTGGATGCCGTGCCTGATGCGCGCATGATCTCGATGACATGGCGTTTGTTTGGAAATGCTGGGGTCGAAACCTATCGCGACAGCTTTATTACCGATCAGTTCCGCCGCGCCGCGCCGGAATGGATGCCGCGCCCGCCGCAGGCGTGGGGTTTCAAGACCATGTTCAAACGCGGCCTGTGGGATTTCATCGGGGTGCACAGACCCAAACGCCCACGCATTTCCGGTATGGAGGACGCGCATTGGGTGAACGGATCAGGGCAGCCGATGCCCGAACGTTATTTTACCGGTCAATGGCGCTCGATGCGCGATTCAGTCGGATATGATCTGGTGCAGATCAACCATTACGCACTGAAGTCCTGCGAAAGCTATCTGGTGAAGAAAATGCGCGGACGCGCGCATCATACCGGTGACACTCTGGGGTTGGATTACTGGACGATGATGAACCACAACGCCGAAGAAGACAGTTCTCTGGATGCCGTTCAACCGCGCAAGGCAAAGAAGTTCGCGGCGCTGATGGCCGACCCCGAGGTGGCCCGCCTGCATGCCGCATGCTGTGAACTGCACACACAGCGTATTGCAGAATTGCGTAAGGAACCGGAAACGGCACAACTGCTGACCAGTCTTACGACAGCTCACAAGGAATAGGATCTCATATGGCCCAGGTTTTCATCGTTTCCTTTACAGAACCGGGCGTCATCGCAAAGGGCAAGGGATCTGCGAACATCATCAAGCGGTTTTCTCAATCACTTACGAATATGGGCATTCAAGCCGAGGTGCTGACGTTTGAGGAACTCCTGCATCGCGGAAAAACCACTGACCCTCAGGCTTTTGTTCTGTTACATTACAACGAGCTGTTTTTCATCCGTGATCGAAAGGTAAGCTGGTTGCGATCCCGCGAGTCGGAGATCAAGGCTTTGGGGTACAAGATTCTGCACTCCGCGGACACAGGTCGCATTGTCGGACATAAATCAAGGCAAAACAAAACTCTCAAATCCGCTGAAGTTCCGATGCCGAGGGAACTGAAAGATCAGGATCAGTTCGAGGTCGCGTTTTCCAATGCGGTCAACGATGCACATGTTCCAACGCAATTGATCGACGGTGGCGGCGCACTGGATGAGAGCCGCTATAACACGGATTACGTAGATTGCCGGTATGAATTTCAGGGCGAGATGTGGAACGTATGTCTTCGGGCGCAAGTGGTTGGTGCGCAAGTGTTGTTTGCCTGGGTACGCGCAGGAAAAGACGCAAGCGTCCACACCCGCGACACCCCGGTCGATGCGGATCTGATCCGGCATTTTCACGACCTGCTGATCCGGCCCAACATGGATCAGATCAAGACTATTTCACAGCGGGTAAAAGATGCGCTGGGGGTTGGTTTTTTCGCCCATGACATACTTCCCTGCAAGAAAACCGGCCGCCTTTTGTTATGCGAGACGAACTTCAAATTCTATGACGGGAATTACCGCTTCCTGATGAAGCCGATTGCCGACAAGCACCCCAACCCGGCCTTTTTTGACGGGCGTAAAGTAGGGCGCCGCATGGCCCGTTTGCTGATATCGGAACTGGAACTGGAAACACAAAAGGCACCTGCTTGAAGCAACAGCCTGATACAAAGATTTTTCCAGAAAGTGGTACCCGAGGCCGGACTTGAACCGGCACGCCGTAAAGCAACGGATTTTGAATCCGTCGTGTCTACCATTCCACCACTCGGGCAACGGTGTTTTCCTAACTCTTGGAACCCGCCACGTCCAGAGGCAAAATATCGCCCCGCGTTTCATCTTTTCAAAAATACTTGCCGCGCAACGCCCCTGCGTACGCGCCGTCAGATGACCGGACCATGCATGCCCCAAGCGTCAGAACATCACCTTTACCAGCCACAGAGTAATCGGGGGAAACGCCACAAGGATCACCACCCGCACCAGATCGGACATCACAAACGGCGCCACTCCGCGATAGGTGTGCGAGATTGGAATATCGCGCGCCACCCCGTTGATAATAAACAGGTTCATACCCACAGGTGGCGTGATCAGCCCGACCTCGACGACGATCAGGGCCAGAATGCCGAACCAGATCGCGGTTTCTTCCGCGCTCATGCCGAAATCCAGCACTTCGATCACCGGCAGGAAAATCGGAATGGTCAGTAATATCATCGACAGGCTGTCCATGACACAGCCGAAAATCAGGTAACAGATCAACATGATGCTCAGCACCATGATCGGGCTGTATCCGGCGCTCAGTACCCAGTCGGCCAGCATATCGGGTGCGCGGGTCAATGCCAGAAAACCTTTCAAAACCTCGGCCCCAAGCAGAATCAGGAAAATCATCGCCGTTGCCTTGGCGGTTTCCAGAAACGCCCCCAGCAGGCCAGCGCAGTCCAGACGCCCCATAACGATGCCGTAAAACCCTGTCGCCACCGCGCCAAAGGCCGCTGCCTCGTTCGGGGTGAACAGGGCCTGCGGTCCGGGTCGCGCCCAGTTCCAGTCGCCGACAATGCCGCCCATGGTCAGCCCGAAAATCACGATCACCGGCCATGTCGCGCCCAGTGTTCGCAGGCGTTCGCGGTAGGGCACGCGTTCGGCCACGCTGGCGCTGTCCGGTTTGATGCGCACATAGATCGCGACGGTGATCATGTACCCCAGAGCCGCCAGAATACCGGGGATCAGGGCTGCCATGAACATCTTGACGATGTTCTGTTCGGCCATGATGGCATAGATCACCAGAATGATCGACGGCGGGATCAAGATGCCCAGGGTGCCCCCGGCGGCCAGCACACCGGTGCTCAGCGCGTCGGAATAACCGCGGCGGCGCATTTCGGGCAGGGCCACCTGCCCCATCGTGCTGGCGGTGGCCAGCGATGATCCGCAGATCGCGCCAAACCCCGCACAGGCCCCGACCGATGCCATGGCGATGCCACCTTTGCGGTGGCCAAGGAAATCCGAAGCCGCGCGAAACAGCGCCGCGCTCATTCCGGTGCGGGTGGCAAACTGCCCCATCAGCAGGAAAAGGGGCACGATCGACAGCCCCTGATTGGAAAATGTTTCGTAGGACAGCGTTTTCAGCTGTGCCATCGGCGCATTGGCGGTGCCCAGCACGTACCAGCTTCCGAAAAATCCGGTCAGGGCCATCGCCAGAGCAATCGGCACCCGCAAAAAGATGCCCAGCAACATAAAGCCGAACGCCGTCAGCGCCAGCGGTAGACCAGACAGTTCCATCATACCGCGCCCTCGCGTCCGGCGCTGACCCAGTTCAGGCTGCGCCACACCGTGTAAAGCGACACGATCACGAACAGGCCGGCCCCGATCAGCGCCAGACCATAGGGAATCCACACCGAAATTTCGAGTTCATAGGTCGTTTCGGCAAAGAACGGTTTGTACCCCATTCCCAAAGTGTCGCGCAGAGCATCGCTGCCATAGGGGAATTTTTCGCCGAAACCGAACCACAACTGGCGCATCATGATGATTGCGGCCAGCGTGATCAGCAGATCGCCGATCAGGCCGAATATGGCCTGCGCGCGTGGCGGAAACATTGAGGTGACGATATCCACCGTCACATGGCCCCGTTTCAACTGGCAGTATGGCAGAAAACAGAAAACGGCCAGCGCGCAGCCATTGGCCACCAGTTCGTAGTCGCCCCGTACAGGTGACAATCCGAACGACAAAAGCGCCCGCCCGACAATCGAAACGACCGTGACCAGCGCCATCGCCACCAGAATAAAGCCGCCGATATAGGCAAACAGGCGTGCGATCATGTCGATCACGCGGCCCGCGCGCCGTTCAGCGTTGATTGCTAGCGCCATGGTTTGCCCCTGCCCAAGGATCTGCCTGTACCGGATAAAGAAAAAGCCCCGGCGCGCACCCGCGCCGGAGCCTTATTGCATTCTGCGCCGCTCAGTTCGAGTATTTTTCGACCATCGCTGCCGCATCATCGACCATTGCCTGTCCGTCCAGACCTTTTTCGGTGGCCTCCACAATCCAAGCCGCAGTTTGCGCATCACCGATAACACGCAGTTCGGCCACGACATCCTCGCCCAGATAGTTGATCGTGTTGCCGCGTTCCCCGATCAGTTTCTCGGCAATCTCGTCGCCCTTATCCATCGCAGCGCCGGCCAGACCGGATGTTTCCAGCCCCGAATTCGCATCAATAACGGCCTTCAAGTCATCGGGAAGGCTGTCATATTTGGCTTTGTTCATGCCCCAGATGAAAAACGTGTTGTAAAGCGCGCGATCACCGGAAATGCCGGTGTGGCTGTCTGTCAGCTCGTGCACCTTCAGGCCCGGCACCACTTCGAACGGGATCACGCCGCCATCCACAACGCCCTTGCTCAGCGCCTCGGGAAAGGCGGGCACCGGCATCCCCACGGGGGTTGCGCCCAGCGTTTCCAGCAGCGCATTGGCCTGACGTGACGGGCCGCGCAGTTTCAATCCGTTCAGATCAGCCGTCGATTCGATAGGGCCGCCCTTTTTGTGAATAATGCCCGGTCCATGCACGTGCACCGCAATCACATGAATGTCGCCGAACCGCTCGCCCATATATTTTTCAGTGAATTCCCAGGCTGCTTTCGAAGACGCCTCGGCGCTCATCGAGGTCATGAACGGCAGTTCGAACACTTCACTTTCGGGAAACCGGCCCGGCGTGTAGGCGGGCAGTGCCCAGCCGCAATCGATCACGCCGTCGCGGATCTGATCATACAAAGCCGGTGGTTTGCCGCCCAGTTGCATGCCTGGGTAGAGTTCCACCTTGATCCGTCCGCCGCTGTCGGCTTCGATCTTTTCGGCCCAGGGGGCCATGAAAAAGGCGGGCACAGACCCTTTTGCCGGCAGAAAATGCTGGCAGCGCAGCGTCACTTCCTGAGCCATTGCGCCCCCGGCACCCAACCCGATGGCCAAAGCGCCCGCAAATGCGGTTTTCAAAGCGAATTTCATAAGTTCCTCCCTTATGGCCGTTCAGGCGGCCTTTTCTCCATGGCGTACCAATCCACAGGTCATTGTAACCATCAACCCCCCTTGATTGAAATTCCCGACAAAACACCGGTTTTTCGCAGAGTCCAGTACCGCAGGCATCGCTGCTGCCGCGTTTTTGGCCTTGCACCGCCCGTCAACTTGGCTAGGCAGTTGATCTTACACAATCACAGGGCAGACCGGATGATCAAAGGCTTGTACGACTGGACGATGGGCATGGCCGATCATCCCCGCGCGTTGTGGGTGCTGGCGGTGGTCGCGTTCATCGAAAGCTCGGTCTTTCCGATCCCGCCCGATGTCATCATGATCCCGATGATCCTTGCCCAGCCGTCGCGCGCATGGCTGATTGCCGCTGTGGCGCTGGTGGCGTCGGTACTGGGCGGATTGCTGGGCTACGCAATCGGGGCGCTGGCCTTTGAAACCATCGGCCAGCCGATCCTTGCCTCGCTGGGCAAGGCTGACGCGATGGCCGAATTCAACACGCGGTTCAACGATCTGGGCTTTTGGGCGGTTCTGACCGCCGGGGTCACCCCGTTTCCTTACAAGGTCATTACGATCATGTCCGGCTGGACCGGCATG
Source organism: Sulfitobacter sp. JL08 (assembly GCF_003352045.1). NCBI lineage: Bacteria > Pseudomonadati > Pseudomonadota > Alphaproteobacteria > Rhodobacterales > Roseobacteraceae > Sulfitobacter > Sulfitobacter sp. JL08. The sequence continues at coordinate 1,872,221 of NZ_CP025815.1, read as the reverse complement.
TCACTGACAACCTTTATCGCCACATCCATTCTGGCGCGGGGCTTGCGTTTTTTCATTCTGGCCGGATTGCTGTGGAAATATGGCGCACCGATGCGGGACTTTATCGAGAAACGACTTGGGCTTATGTTCACCCTGTTTGTCATCATGCTGATCGGCGGATTTGCCTTGCTTAGATATCTATGACCAGACACACGATGATCATATTGGCCGCACTTGGGTCGCTGGCGGTTCTGATGGGCGCTTACGGGTTTCAGTATCTGGGCGAAATGGCCCCCTGCAAACTGTGCTACTGGCAGCGCTATCCACATATGGCGGCCGTTTTCATCGGGCTGTTTGCCCTGATGGTGCCGGGGCGCGCCCTGCCCCGTCTGGGCGCGCTGGCAGCGTTTACCAGTGCCGCAATCGGATTCTACCACACCGGCGTGGAAAAGACATGGTGGGAAGGCCCCGATACGTGCACATCCGGCCCTGTCGGCGGGCTTAGCGCGTCAGAATTGCTGGATCAGATCATGGCCGCCCCGCTGGTGCGCTGTGACGAGGTGGCGTGGCAGATGTTCGGTCTCAGCATGGCCAGTTGGAATGTGGTCGTGTCGCTTCTGCTTGCTGCCTTGTGGCTGATGGCCGCCCGCCGTCGCAGCTAGGCCGATTTGCGTGTCGCCAGCAACAGGCTGGTTTCGCTGGTCGCCACGCCGTCCAACCGCCGGATTTTCGACAGCACCGCATCAAAGGATTCCAGTGTGCGCGTGCCAATTTCGGCGATCACATCCCAGCGCCCATTGGTGGAATGCACCGCGCGCACTTCGCTGAACCCCTGTAACTGGCGAATGATACGGTCGGTGCCGCGCCCTTCGATCCCGATCATCATCAGGCCACGCACCGGATCGCGCAGCGCGTCTTCTTTCAGGACGACGGAAAACCCAAGGATATCGCCGCGCTGGCGCAACCGTTCGATCCGTCCGCGAATGGTTGTGCGTGACACACCCAGCAGCAACGCCAGATCAGACAGGGAGGCGCGGGCATCATGGCGCAGGGCGGCAATCAGTTTCTGGTCCGTTTCGTCCATAACAGGCTCCGTTTTGAACATCTAATCCCCATTATGGACAGAATGCACGCTTTCACTCAACCCGAAACGGCACCTATTTAGGGGCAGATAACGACACGAGGTTGGATATGTCACGCAAGACCTGCATTTTGATCGGCGCGCCGGTCGACAGTGGAAAACGCCGCAAGGGCTGCCTGATGGGCCCCGATGCCTACCGCACAGCCGGTCTGGCGGGGGCCTTGCGCGATCTTGGCCACAAGATCGAGGATCAGGGCAATCTGAGCCCGGCCAGCTACAACCCCGATGCCGAAGACGACAGGATTTATGCCTTGCAGGAAACCATCGGCTGGACCAACCGTCTGATCCGGGCGGCGGAGAACGCCATGTCGCGCGGTTTGCCGATCTTTCTGGGCGGCGATCACAGCCTGTCTCTGGGCAGTGTCGCCGGCGTGGCTAACCATGCCGCCAGTCAGAACCGCCCGCAATTCGTGTTGTGGCTGGATGCGCACAGCGATTTTCACACGCCGCAATCCACCGCATCGGGCAATCTGCACGGTACGCCGCTGGGCTATGTCACGGGGCGCGAAGGCTTTGGCGGTTTTCCAAAGATCACAAATCCGATCCCGCAGGAAAATATCTGCATCATTGGCCTGCGGTCGGTCGATCTGCCCGAACGTGATGCGTTGCAGCAAACCGCGATCCATCGCCACGACATGCGCGAAATCGATGAAATCGGTGTTGGCAAACCGCTGGCCGCGTTTCTGGACCGGGTCGCAGAGGCCAACGGGTTCCTGCACGTTTCGCTGGATGTGGATTTCCTTGATCCCTCGATTGCCCCTGCGGTCGGCACCACGGTTCCGGGTGGCGCAACCATCCGCGAAGGCCATCTGGTGATGGAAATGCTGCATGACAGCGGCTTGATGACATCGCTGGATCTGGTCGAACTGAACCCGTTTCTGGATGAACGTGGCCGCACCGCACAAGTCATGGTCGATCTGGCCGCGTCCGCCCTCGGGCGCCGCGTGTTCGATCGCCCCACCCGCGCCTACAGCTGATTTAGGATATTCCCGATGCTTCCTTCTGACAAAGCCCTTGTTCCGTTCGTTTCTGTCGATCACATGATGCAGTTGATCCACCATATCGGTATCGAACCGATGTTGCGCGATCTGGCTGATTACATCGAACAGGATTTCATCCGCTGGGAGTTGTTTGACAAAACGCCCCGCGTCGCCAGTCATTCTGCCGAAGGCGTGATTGAACTGATGCCGACCTCGGATGGCGAGGTTTATGGCTTCAAATATGTGAACGGCCACCCCAAGAACATGAAGGAAGGCCTGCAAACCGTTACAGCCTTTGGTCTTTTGGCTGATGTCAGCAACGGCTACCCCGTCCTGTTGTCGGAAATGACGATCCTGACAGCGCTGCGCACGGCGGCCACATCTGCCATGGTGGCCAAACATCTGGCGCCCAAGGGCAGCACCACGATGGCCATGATCGGCAACGGCGCGCAATCCGAATTCCAGAGCCTTGCGATGAAGGCGATCTGTGGCATCGATACCGTGCGTCTTTATGACATTGATCCGGCGGCCACGGCAAAATGCGCCGCCAATCTGGCGGGCCACGGATTAAAAGTGGTGCCCTGCGACAGTGCCGAGGCGTCAATGGAAGGCGCGCAGATCATCACAACCTGCACGGCGGACAAACAGAACGCCACCATCCTGACCGACAACATGGTCGGCGCGGGCGTGCACATCAACGCCATTGGCGGCGACTGCCCCGGCAAAACCGAACTGCACGCCGATATTCTGCGCCGCTCCGACATCTTTGTCGAATTCCCGCCCCAGACCCGGATCGAAGGCGAAATCCAGCAGCTTGACCCCGATCATCCGGTCACTGAATTGTGGCAGGTGATTTCCGGCACCGCCAAGGGCCGCACATCCGATCGCCAGATCACCTTGTTTGACAGCGTCGGTTTCGCGATCGAGGATTTCAGCGCCCTGCGTTATGTCCGCAACAAGATCGTCGGCACAGATTATTACCATGATCTTGATCTGCTGGCCGATCCCGATGATCCGCGCGATCTGTTTGGCATGGTGCAACGCGCCCAGCCCTGAAGCAGCAAGAAGCAGGTCGTATATCAAAATACGGCCCGTCTTCATCTTTTCAAAAATACTTGAATCCTGTCTTTGGCACACGAGCGGGTGTTGAAGGGATTTACAGCGAATAGTTTCTTGGATTTCGGAACGGGCGTTTTACAGTGAACCTAATTCCATAATCATCTCGTGCCATTGCATCCCTCCATGATCGGATGCCGAAGGCTGTATATACCGATAGCCAAATTTTTCATAAAGTGGCACGTGGTCCTCTTTGCACATCAAATGGATTGAGGTTTTTTCCTTGTGAACCATACGTTTTGCGAATTCACTCATTAAAGCGGTGGATAGACCTTGTCCTTGGTATTCAGGATCAACCACGACCGACATGATAACGACGTTCGGCGCAGCCTGATCATGCCCAATCAATTCTTTGAAATCTTCGTCAGACATTTCAACAGAATAAGCGCATCCGCTGTTGACGAAGCCAACAACTTCATTGTTGACCTCAACGACCAGAAATCCTTGGGGGTAAATGGCGATGCGCTTTGAAATTTTTTCAAGCGTTGCAGCTTCATCTCCCTCATAAGCAGCGGTTTCGATATCAAAACAACGGATAGCATCTGAAGGTGCCGCATTGCGAAAAGTGTATTTGTTCATTAATCAAGTCGATCAAGATGGAACGGATGCAAGAACGGTAGTTGTCTAGTTATTATACCAGATTTGGCTCATGGGCGTTGGAAACAACGAACAGCAACTTTGTCCCGCCCCCAAGTCCCACAAAACAAACGCACCTAATGGCCGCTTAACCCCTGTCAGGGTCCAGACCCTAGGCTTCCAGTTCGGCATCCCAGTAGAGGAAATCCATCCAGCTTTCGTGCAGGTGGCCCGGCGGAAATTTGCGGCCCATGTTGCGCAGTTCTTCGGATGCGGGCTGGCGTGGTGGTTTGCGCAGGTTCATGCCGGTGCGGTGCAGCGGCTTTGATCCCTTGCGCAGGTTGCACGGGCTGCATGCGGCCACCACATTCTGCCAGCTTGTCACACCGCCACTGGCGCGCGGTACAACATGATCAAAGGTCAGATCGCCCTTGGCGCCACAGTACTGGCAGCGGAATTCGTCCCTCAGAAATAAATTAAAGCGCGTGAAGGCCACGCGCTTTTGAGGTTTGACATAATCTTTGAGGACAACAACCGATGGTATCCTGATCTCGGTACTGGGGCTTCTGACCACGGTGTCATATTCCGCCACGATATCGACCCTGTCGAGCCAGGCCGCCTTGACCGCCTCCTGCCAGGGCCACAGCGACAGCGGATAATAGGACAATGGCCGGTAATCCGCATTCAACACCAATGCCGGATGCTGTTTCAACGCCCCCGGTGCCCGCACAAACTCAGTTCTAAAATCGCCGTCCATCTCAGACTCATACCTCGCCGGGTCTGCCTTTAAACATCCACCGGGGCAAAGACTCTGTCCCCGGTCTTGTGACTGACTATATATCGTGGTTCGAAGCTGGCAAGCCCCCGTTTATCCACAACATGTCGCAGATTGGATAGTATGATTCCGTAACGCCGCGATGACACTTATCCACAGGCGGGGCCGCGCGCGGTGTCGGGCCCACATACGGTGGGCGCGAAACCCGCTAAAGCCCCAGCTTGTCTCGCATGAACGCAAGCGCCACGCTCAGACCGTCGGGTGCGATACCGTGGCCGGTGCCTTTCATGACATGGGCGTAAACCTCTTTGAAACCGGCCGCTTGCAGGGCTTCGGCAGCCTGCGGCAGAGATTGCGGCGGCACCACATCATCCGCGTCACCATGAACCAGCAGAACCGGCGGGCGCACGACCACTTCGTCCTCAAGTGTTTCGGGTGATACCAAACGGCCCGAAAAGGCCACCACACCCGCCACTTCATCTTCGCGGCGCGGCGCCACGTGCAGCGCCATCATCGTGCCCTGGGAAAACCCGAACAGGACGACCTGTTCGGGCATAACATCTTCGTCCACCATCAGCGCGTCCAGAAACGCATTCAGATCATCCACCGCCGCGCGCATGCCACGTTCGGCCTCTTCTTCGGACGATCCGTCAATCCACGGGATCGGAAACCACTGAAAACCCATCGGCGCACCGGCACAGTCTTCGGGGGCGTCGGGCGCCACGAACAACGTATCGGGCAGATGTTCGGCCAGCGGATCGGCCAGCCCAAGCAGATCAGCGCCGTTGGCGCCGTAGCCATGCAGAAACACCACAACTGATCGCACATCCCCTGACAGGGACGCGCGACGCCCCGCTTTTAAAACCCGTGTCATGCGTGCCTTACCCTCTGTTTGCTCCCGACTGTGGATGTGTCTGACACTTGCCATCGCCGGAAACAAGCCCGCAGAGCAACAGCGGCCGCGCCTCAGGCAGCACACAATATCTTGGCGGGCAGGCGTTAAACCGGTTGCACTTTGGATACCAATCAATAACCTTTTGATAATCAAACATCATCGGGGAGCCTTGTTTCGTGCCACAGTCTGTCAAAGCCTTATGGATTGCCCTGTTGCTGGCTGGCGCGCCGGCGGCCTATGCGCAATCCACAGATACGGCATCGGAGGATGCCGCCCAAACCGACACCGAAAGCGACGACGCGGACCTGTTGACTCAGGCCGAACTTGAAAACCTTGTCGCGCCGGTTGCGCTTTATCCTGATACGTTGCTGATCCAGATTCTGGTGGCCTCTACCTATCCGCTGGAAGTGATCAAGGGCGATCGTCTGCTGGCCATGAATGATGGCGCGGATCCCGAAACGATGAATGCCCTGATCGAGGCCGAAGAATGGGATCCCAGCGTCGAGGTTCTGGCCACAGCCTTTCCTGACGTGTTGTCCGACATGGCGTCACATGTGGAATGGACCGAAACAATGGGCAACGCGATGCTTGCGCAAAGCGATGACGTCATGGCGGCTGTGCAAACCATGCGGGCGCAAGCCGTTAATTCCGGTGCGCTGATCAGCGGCGAAGAACAAACCGTCGAAGTCACCCAGGACGAGGTGACGCAGGCGGAAACAGTGGTGATCCAGCCCACCAATCCCGAAGTGGTCTATGTGCCGCAATATGACCCGCAGGTGGTCTACAATAATGACAACGTGGTCGGTGATGCGCTTGTCACCGGCGCGGTGGCCTTTGGCACATTTGCCCTGATCGATGCCATATTCGACGATGATGACGACTGGAACGATTACTGGGGCTGTCGCAATTGCGGTGGCTGGGGCGGTGGCCCGATCTATCCACGTCCGGACGTGGATATTGATGTCGACGGAAATGTGAACATCGGCAACAACGTTAATGTCGGCAATAACCGTCCGGAACGCCCCGATCGCAACCCGGATGGCAGTTGGAAACCCGATCCGGACCGTCAGAAGGATGCCAAGGACAAGATCGCGGCCAAGCGCGACCCGAACGGTAAAACCAAGCTGCCGGTCAACAAGAAAGAGACCCGCGGGGACAGTTTGCGCACGCAATTGTCAAACAAATCCGGTGCCGCCGATATCAGCCGGCCCGGCGTTGACAACAAACGCCCGCAAGTGAACCGCCCGTCCAGAACACCGGATGGCGCCAAGCGGAATGCAATCAACAAAACCGCGAAGAAACCACAAGTAAACCGCCCGAAAGCGGCGAAACCTGCCGCCCAAAGACCTGCGGCGAAAAAACCGGCGGCCAAACCTGCGGTCAAGAAACCCGCTGCCAAGCGGCCGCCTGTGAAACAGGCGAAGCCACATAAGAAACCTAAGGCGACGGCCAAGCGCGCCTCTGCCCCCAAGGCCCGTAAGGCCTCCAGCCGCGGCAAGGCCAGCGGACGCAAAGCCAAAGGTCGGAGATAAGATCATGAAAACCAAATTTCTCAAACCATTGGCCCTGATGCTGTTTCTTGCGTCCCCGCTTGCGGCCGACCCTGCCACTTATGCGTCGCCACAGGATGCACTGGACGCGATGATGTCGGCCTTGAAGACAGGCGATCGCGATGCGGTCCTGACGGTTTTCGGCGCAGAGGCCGAAGATTATCTGTCTGATGGCGATCCTGATGAAGACGCGGCAAACCGATTTGTTCTGCTGGCGCTTTACAACGAAGGCTACCGGATGGTCCCGCAAGAAGACGGATCGGTTGTTATTGCACTGGGCGCCGAAGGCTGGCCGTTTCCCGTACCTCTGGCCAAAACCGGCGACGGTTGGGCGTTTGACAATGAAACAGGCCGCGAAGAAGTGGCACTGCGCGAGGTCGGCCTGAACGAGCTGGAGATCCTGGAACTGATGGACGCCTATGTCGATATTCAGGCGACGTTCCGGCTGAACGATCATGATGGCGATGGCGTGATGGAATTTGCCAGCCAGATCATTTCAACGTCCGAAACCGAACGGGACGGCCTGTTCTGGGCCGATCCCGACAGCCCGCTGGGCGAACTGTTCGCCCGTGCATCGGCCACCGGCTTTAGCGATGGTGAGCAGGATTATGACCCCGAACCCTATTCCGGGTATTATTTCCGCATTCTGACCGAACAATCCGCCGCCGCGCCGGGCGGCGAAATGAGCTATCTTGTCAATGACAACATGGTTGGTGGGCACGCCCTGCTGGCGGTGCCCGCCGTGTTCGGCGAAACCGGCATCCACAGCTTTATGGTGTCCGAAAACGGTGTGGTGCTTGAAGCGATTCTGGGCGAAGACACGCTGGAAATAGCTGCGGGCATGACGGCCTATGACCCGACAGAGGATTGGACGCCGGTCGAGTAATCCAATCACCTGCTTACGATCAGAGTGCAACCACAACGGGGCCTGTCAGTCTGACAGGCCCTTGTTCTTTGTCGCCACGCGGTAATAGGCCCACAGCGCGCGGGCCGCGACTGACCGCCAGGGGGCCCAATCCCGCGCCATATCACGCAAGGCACGATCTTTGGGGCGCGCGGGCAGATCAAACAATATCCGCGCGGATTCCTGCAGGGCCAGATCACCGGGGGCAAAAATGTCGGCGCGCCCAAGGCTGAACATGGTGTAGATTTCTGCCGTCCATACCCCGATGCCCGGAACAGTAACCAGCGTCTTGATCACCTGTTCTGATGGCACTTCGCGCAACGCGGCGTAATCGATATCCGCCTCTGCCAGCGCGCGGGCATAGCGCGCTTTCTGGCGGCTCATCCCAACGGCGCGCAACGTTTCATCATCGACGCCCAGAATGGCTGCGGCGTCCGTCAGACCCGCATTTTCCAGCCGCGCCCAGATCGCATTGGCCGACGCCACGCTGACCTGCTGGCTGACAATCGCGTTCAGCAACGGGCCAAACCCGTCAGGTTTCAGACGCAGCGGCAACGGACCCGTTTGTGCCAGCGCGTGCGCAAACCGGGCATCGCGTTGGGCCAGCCACGCCGCCCCTTCGGCAACACAGGCATCGCAATGGATCACGCGCCCGATTTCTGGCTGCGTCTTTGGTCCGACACTCATAACGTTGCCACCCACTCCAGCGCGTCTGTAACGGTTTGCAGTTCCGATGCACCGGATTGCGAGGGCCGCCGGATCATCGCCACGTCGATCCCCAAAGCGCGCGCCGCCTCGATCTTGGTGTAATTGATCACGCCGCCCGCATTGCGCGCCACCAGCCAGGTGATGTTCAGCTTTTGAAACAGGGCGATTTCGTCGGTAACAGAGAACGGACCGACGCCGCGCACATAAGTCATTCTGTCCACAGGTCTGGGTTGGGCCCCGTCGCGCAGCTGGCGCACGAACAGGTGTTGCGCGCGCAGCCCTGCGAATTTTTCAATTGTGGCACGGCCCGTGGTGGTGAACACGCGTGCCTCTGGCGGAATGATCTGCGCCGCTTCTGTTTCGTCGCCAACATCGTGCCAGATATCACCTTTAACCGCTTGCCATTCGGGGCGCAGAACCTGCGCATAGGGCAGGTTCAGGTCCCTGCATATCCGGCGGCTGCGCTGTGTGATCTCTGCCGCGAACGGGTGCGTGGCATCAAGAACGGCGGTGATCCGGTTTTCGGCCAGAAACGCGGCAAACCTGTTACCGCCACCAAAGCCGCCGATGCGGGTGGGCACCGCAAGCGGCCCTGCAGTGCGTTCCGCAAAATGCAGCGATGCTGTCACGCGCATTTGGTCGCAGGACCGCAGCGCATCCGCAATACCGCGCGCTTCGCTTGCACCGGCCAATAACAGAAGATGGTGGGGCGTGTTCATTCCGCGCACCTTAGAACCTGCCGGGGATGTTGCAAGCCGCTTGAACCCCCCCGAATTCCTATATACGCCATCGCCATGACACCTTCCAATGACTCGCTGGCGAAACGCAACGTGGCCGTTCTGGTGGCGGCGCAGGCGTTTCTAGGCAGTCAGATCACGATGATTTTCGTCATCGGCGGTCTGGCCGGGCAACAGCTTGCCCCCAATGCGTGTCTGGCCACCCTGCCCATATCGCTGATCGTGTTCGGATCGATGACCACCGCGCCGTGGCTTAGCCCGCTGATGCAGCGCTTTGGCCGCAAAAGCGGTTTCTATGTTGGCGCATTGGGCGGGTTGATCGGGGCCGCAGTGTCTGCCTATGCGCTGACCTTGTCGAATTTCTGGATTTTCCTTGCCGGCAGTTACCTGACGGGCATCTACATGTCATCGCAGGGTTTTTTCCGCTTTGCCGCAGCCGATACCGCATCGGATGCGTTCAAACCCAAGGCGATTTCCTATGTCATGGCGGGCGGTCTGATTTCGGCCGTGATCGGCCCGCAACTGGTAGGCTATCTGAGCAGTCATACCGCCGACGCCACCGTAATGCGGTTCTTTCCTGTCTATATGGCGGCCATCGGTATGAACCTGTTGGGCATGGTGTTTTTCCTGTTCTTGCGCATTCCCAAGCCCCCTGCCCCCACGCTGGACAGCCCGCGGGGCCGCACGCGTTGGGAATTGCTGACAACACCGCGTATCGCCGTCGCGGTGATCTGCGCCATGGTGTCCTATGCGCTGATGAACCTTGTCATGACGTCGACGCCGCTGGCGGTTGTCGGCTGCGGGTTCGGCGTGGCGGATGCGTCTGACGTGGTGACGGGGCATGTGCTGGCGATGTTTGCGCCGTCGTTTTTCACCGGTCATCTGATTGCGCGCTTTGGCGTGGAAAAGATCATGGGGCTGGGCCTGCTGATCCTTGGGGTTGCGGGGGGCGTGGCGCTGAGCGGTGTGGAACTGGGGCATTTCTTCATCGCGCTGATCCTGCTGGGGATCGGGTGGAATTTCGGTTTCATCGGCGCGACAACGATGCTGACCACCTCACACGAGCCGCATGAACGCGGCCGGATGCAGGGCCTGAACGATTTGCTGGTCTTTGGCGGTGTCACCTTCGCGTCACTTGCATCGGGTGGATTGATGAACTGTTCGGGTGGCGATGCGGTTCAGGGCTGGTATGCCGTCAATATCGCGATGATCCCGTTTCTGGCGCTGGCGGGTGGCGCGCTGATCTGGTTGATGCTGCGCCCGCGCGAACAAACCGCCTGACGCGCCGCGCGCTTTACCAGCGCCCTGTTGCCGCGCCCCACATCAGGGTAAACCGCTTTTTCGCCTCGCTTTGGCCCAAGGTGCCGTTTGCCACGGCCTGCGGGTCTGCCACCGCCTGTTTCAGGATCGCGCCGCTTTGCCATCCGGACAGCAAGGCAGGCGCTGCCGCGCGCGAGATGGCCCGCCGATTGCTGCGCGCCCTCTGCAATCTGTCCAGCGCACCCCGGGCCAGCGCGCGCACCCCGTCTGCTGTACCATCCAGAAGCGGCACACGCTTGCGCGCCTCAAGATCGGGAATGGCGCGCAGCCACGCGGCCACACCGCCGGCATAGCCAACGTCACGCACTACGGCTTCGTCGGCGGCGCCCAGAATACGGGCTGCAACCCACATCAGCGTGCCGGCACTTTGATCAATATAGCGGTCGAAATGCGCGGCATCTTCGAACGGATCTTTGTATATATCCCAACGCCTTACCGCGATCATCTCATCCATTCCGGCGGCCATGTCGGGTGTCAGGATGTCCGCCAGCGGGGTCACCACCTCGTGGCGGCGCACGGTGCCACCCTTGGCAATCTCCTCGATCGCGTCTCGCCACCATTGCAGGCGCATTTCCGCGATCATGGTTTCTTCTGTCACCCAGGGCGCGCGCGAAACTTCGACGTTGAAAGCGTAAAGTGGAAACAGAACGCGGCGCGCGGCCACCGGGGCGGCCATCGCCACCATGAACCTGTCGGGATCGCCGCGCTCGACGATGGCGGCGCAGGCGGTGATGTCCTCACTTAAGGTCACGGATCAGCTTCCAGCGGATCGCATCAATCAGCGCCTGAAACGAGGCGTCGACTATGTTGGCGGACACACCCACCGTTGACCAGCGCCGCCCGGTGCGGTCTTCGCTGTCGATGATCACGCGGGTCACCGCCTCGGTTCCGCCCTGGGTGATGCGCACCTTGAAATCGACCAGCCGCATATCATCAATCATGTCCTGATAGCGGCCCAGATCCTTGGCCAGCGCCTTGGACAGCGCGTTGACCGGGCCGCGATCACTGCCGGTTTCGTCCATACTTTCCGAGACGGACAGCTTTTTCTCGCCATCCACTTTCACCACGACCACGGCTTCGGACAGGCTGACCATGCGGTCATACTTGTTCTTGCGCCGCTCGATCGTGACCTTGTAGCGTTTGACCTCGAAAAACTCGGGCAGTTGCCCCAGTTCCTCGCGGGCAAGCAATTCGAACGAGGCTTGCGCGGTGTCATAGGAATAACCTTCGGCCTCCCGTTCCTTGACCCTTTCCAGAATGCGGGCCAGTGCGGGGTCTTTGGCGGGCACGTTCAATCCGGCCTCTTCCAAACGTTTGCGCAGATTGGATTGCCCCGCCTGATTTGACATCGGAATGATGCGCGCGTTGCCGACGCTGGCGGGATCGATATGTTCGTATGTGGCGGGGTCTTTGGCGATGGCGCTGGCGTGCAATCCGGCCTTGTGGGCAAAGGCGGACGATCCGACATAAGCCGCCTGTTTCATCGGCACGCGGTTCAGGATTTCATCCAGTTTGCGGCTGGCGCGGGTCAGGCCGCGCAATGCGTCCAGCGTGACGCCGGTTTCAAACCGGCTGGCATAAGGTTCCTTGAGCAGAAGCGTCGGGATCAGCGTCGTCAGGTTGGCATTGCCACAGCGTTCGCCCAGCCCGTTCAGCGTGCCCTGTATCTGGCGCGCGCCCGCATCCACGGCGGCAAGCGTGCCCGCCACGGCGTTTTCGGTATCGTTGTGGGTATGGATGCCAATATGCGATCCGGGGATGCCCGAGGCGATCACATCGGCGGTGATGCGGGCGATATCGGCAGGCAAGGTGCCGCCATTGGTGTCACACAGCACCACCCAGCGCGCGCCCGCATCATAGGCCGCGCGCGCCGCTTCCAGCGCATAGGCCGGGTTGGCGGCGTATCCGTCAAAGAAATGTTCCGCGTCAAACAGCGCCTCGCGCCCCTGCGCGGTGATGTAGGCGATGGATTGCGCAATGTTTTCGGTGTTTTCCGCGCGACTGATCCCAAGGGCCGCCTTGACGTGGTAGACGTGCGATTTACCCACCAGACACACCGCGCTGGTGCCGGCGTTCATCACCGCTGCCAGCACATCGTCATTCTGGGCCGACCGCCCTGCCCGTTTGGTCATGCCAAAGGCAGCCAGGGTGGCGCGGGTGTGCGGCGCGTCATCAAAAAACGCCGAATCCGTCGGGTTGGCACCGGGCCAGCCGCCTTCGATGTAATCCACACCCAGATCATCCAGCATCCGGGCGATCTGTTGCTTTTCAGCGGTGGAAAACTGCACGCCCTGGGTTTGCTGCCCATCGCGCAGGGTGGTGTCATAGAGGGAAAGACGTTCTTTCATATCATGCTCCCGTTCGGGCCTTTTGCCCGAACAGCGCCCGACCCGCCACCAAGGGCGGGCGCTTTGCCCCCACACTCGTGTCGGGCGCTGGAATTGTTGCAAGGGAGGTTTGTCATTTCAGAGCCTCCAGTTTGGACGGGTCGAAGTCTTTTGAAAACTCCAGCGTTACGCCATCTTGGTTCATGCGGATTTCAACACCCGCCGCCACCAACATCGCTTTCAATTCATCGACCTTGGAAAAATCCTTGGATTTCTTTGCCGTCTTCCATTCATTGAACAAGACTGTTTCGTAGTCTTCTAAATTGACAGGCTGGCCAAGAGTTTTTTCTAAGGAATATCCATAGGATACAGACCAGTCCTTATCGTGCTCAAAACCCAAAAAGTGAAGTGCCTCTGCAAGTTCTACGCATTTGGCACCACCAGACGCTTTGGCTTGCTTTGCCAATTGTCCTGTTCTGGTCAGGGCCAAAGATGTGTTTAAGTCGTCAGCTAAAGCTTCGACAATCTCTTTCGGTGGCGTGTTTGCCGTGAACTCTCTGGTGACTAAATCGCGTTCTTGGTCCACGATGTGCTTCCATGTCAAAAGCGTCTTCTCAGCCTCATCCGCCTTCTTCTGCGTCCAGTCTATCGGCTTGCCGTAATGGGTGCTCAGGAACACAAAGCGGATCACCTCGCCCGGCACGCCCTGATCCAGCAGGTCGCGCACGGTAAAGAAATTGCCCAGCGACTTGGACATTTTCTTGCCCTCGACCAGCAGCATTTCGTTGTGCATCCAGATGCGGGCGAAATCGCCTTTGGGGTGCGCGCAGCAGCTTTGCGCCACTTCGTTTTCGTGATGCGGAAACATCAGATCGTTGCCACCACCATGAATGTCAAAGCTTTCGCCCAGCAACGCATAAGACATCGCTGAACATTCGATATGCCAGCCGGGCCGCCCCCGACCCCACGGGCTGTCCCAGCCGGGCAGATCGTCCCCTGACGGTTTCCACAGGACAAAATCCATCGGGTCGCGTTTATAAGGCGCCACCTCGACCCGCGCGCCGGCGATCATGTCGTCGACCGACCGGCCCGACAGTTTGCCATACTCTTCATAAGACCGCACATCGAACAGCACATGGCCTTCGGCGGCATAGGCGTGGCCCTTGGCGATCAGATCCTCGATCATTGCGATCATTTCGGGAATGTACTGTGTCGCGCGCGGCATGTGGGTCGGTTCCAGATTGCCCAGTGCCGCCATATCCTCAAGATACCAGCCAATGGTTTCTTCGGTGATGTCTGAAATCGACCGTCCGGTTTCAGCCGCGCGCGCGTTGATCTTGTCATCCACGTCGGTGAAGTTGCGCACATAGGTCACGTGATCTTGGCCATAGACATGGCGCAGCAGACGGAACAGCACGTCAAACATGATGACATTGCGCGCATTTCCCAGATGGGCGCGGTCATAAACCGTGGGGCCGCACAGATACATCCGCACATCGTTTTCATCGATAGGCGTGAAATCTTCTGTTTTGCGCGTCATCGAATTGCGCAGCCTGATCACGGGTTTGGTCGTCATAACAAAGGTCCTTGTCGCGCGGGTCACGCGGACCTAGCACCTCTTGTCTGTTGTGAAAACGAAAGAAACCGGCCCGCTGAGATATCTCAGATGGTAATGCAGCAGCAAATGGGCGTCAGATCGGTCATGACGTTGTGATAGCGGGCGTTCCGCTGATTGACAAGCTTGCTGATTCTGTGCCCCCTCCGCCGCATTGAAATCTGCGCGCGAAGGAGCCTGTCATGAAGCTGTCCCAAAGGATCACCAAACTGAACGGCGAAGGTGATGACGGCTGGAGCGTGTTTTACCGTGCCCGCGCTTTAAAGGCGGCAGGCGCGCCGATTGTGGAACTGACCATCGGTGAACATGATATTCGCACGCATGGCGATATTCTGGCGGCGATGAACGCGTCTGCCATCGGCGGTCACACCGGCTATGCGATGGTTCCTGGCGTAAAATCGTTGCGTGAAACCGTTGCAAATCGCATTCAGGAGCGGACAGGCGTGCCCACCGGTCCGGAAAACGTGATGATCACACCGGGCGGGCAATCCGCGCTTTTTTCATCGCATTACGCGGTGTGCAATCCCGGCGATGCCGCACTGTATCTTGATCCCTATTACGCCACCTACCCTGGCACGCTGCGCGCGGCCGGGGCGATCCCGCGCGTGGTGCATACCCGTGCCGAGGATGCTTTCCAGCCCCGCGGCGAAGATATCGCGGCGCAGGCGCAGGGCGCGGTATCCCTGCTGATCAATTCGCCCAACAATCCGACAGGCACCGTCTATTCACGCGCCACGCTGGGCGGCATTGCGGATGTGTGCAAGGCGCATGATCTCTGGCTGATCTCGGACGAGGTGTATGACACCCAGGTCTGGGATGGCAGCCACATATCACCGCGCAGCCTGCCCGATATGGCCGAGCGGACGCTTGTGGTGGGGTCCATGTCGAAATCCCACGCCATGACCGGATCGCGCTGCGGCTGGATTGTCGGGCCAGAAGAGGTGATCGACCGCCTGATCGATCTGGCCACAAACACCACTTACGGCGTGCCCGGTTTCATTCAGGACGCTGCCAATTTCGCCCTGCATCAGGGGCCGGCCTTTGAAGACGCGGTGGCCGAACCGTTCCGCCGCCGCCGCGCACTGGCAGCCGAAATCATCGCGGCGCAGAACACTGTCACGCTGATCCCGGCGCAAGGGGCGATGTATATGATGCTGGATGTGCGCGCGACCGGCCTGAGCGGTGAGGCGTTTGCGAACGGGTTGCTGGATGAATGCCAGATTGCGGTGATGCCGGGCGAAAGTTTCGGCACATCGGCCGCGGGCCATATCCGCGTCGCAATGACCATCGAAGACGGGGCATTTGCCAAAGCCCTGAAAGACCTGTGCGGATTTGCCGAAAAACACGCAGGCTGAAACGAAAAAACGTGCCAAGGCAAAGCCCTGACACGTTTCTGATTGTTTGATCGTCCGGATCAGAAGCGGAACGATGCCCGCAATGTCGCCGTTGTCGCGTCGGCATCTGTCACGCCGCCGATGCTGTCGAATTTGTGGCCCAGAATTTCACCACCGACGGTGAAATTGTCCGACACTCTGTATGCAACACCGATACCGCCGAAATATCCGTCGCCGTCACCGATCGAAGTGTCAACTTCGGCATAGCCGCCTGTTGCGTAGATCAGCGTGTTGCCCAGATCGTAACCGGCACGCAGTTTGGCACGCCACACATCGTCGATTGACGCGGTGCCGCCTGCGATGTCGATATCGCCGGCATCGTAATCAAGTTCGGCGCCCAGTACGAACAGACCAAAGTCATAGTCGTAACCGGCATGCAAACCGTAAATGAAATCATCTCCGCCCGGTACCAGATCGGGGTTGGCATCCAGCCATCCCAATTGCGCACCCGCGTAAAATCCTGTCCAGTCACCGCCTGTGTTGACCACGGCAACCGGGGCAACCGCAACCGGTTCGGGCACCGGATCGGCCAAAGAGCCGGCGAATACCGGTGACGCCATGACAGTGATCAGGCCTGCTGCTATTGTTTTTTTCATCTCGATTACTCCTATTTCTAAACTCTGTCTCGTGTTGTGCCAGAGATGGGTCCTCCACCTGACATGGCACATATTGTGCGGCCCCAAACCTTCAAGCCCGCCTTTTACACATCGGCGTGATTGACGGCTGCGGCCCGTTTCCCACTGAATTAACACGCCATTTTCCGCTTGGTTCCCAAATCTCTGGGCAAAAAATGACCCATCCGCACGTTTTGTCCGGACAGACTGTCGCGCCCCTCTTGAACAAATTTCCGGGGTGAAGGGCCAAAAACGACATTGGTCGCAAACAAGACAGAGAGGTCGGCGCAGTCGCTTCATAAAGGGCTGGCAACGCGAGGACACGAATGCAGGCGGACACGTGCAAAATCAGTTTGGTGATCCGCACGATCGGTGCGGAACGCGGCCGCGCTGCACGCGGACGACCTCACCTGCGCTGATCCCGCACACCGTTTTCAATGCATTTTGTCCAAGGCCATGCACATGACCGATACAGTTGACACTTCTGTCCCCCCTTCCACTTCCGCACGCAGCGGCGGGCGCGCTGCGCGCCGTGCCGCGCGTGCAGCACCTCTTGCCGATCACCTGCGCCCGATCCGCGCCGGAATGTCGGGGGGCACCTACAAACCGCTGACCCAAGCCGGAATGGAACGCATCCACCGCGCCGCCCTTGATGCGCTGGAGCAGATCGGGCTGGCCGATGCGCCCCCGTCGGGCATCGCATATCTGACAGGCGCGGGCGCCATTCTGGGCGATGACGGACGCATCCGTTTCCCCCGGGCCCTGGTCGAAGACACGATCGCAAAAGCCAACCGGTCGATCACCCTGTTCGCCCGTGATCCGGCCCATGATCTGGAACTGAGCGGAACACGGGTCCATTACGGCACCGCAGGTGCGGCGGTGCATCTGGTCGATGTCGAAGGTCGCAATTACCGCGAATGCACGGTGCAGGATCTGCACGATGCGGCCCGCATCACCGATGTGCTGGACAATATCCACTTTCTGCAACGCCCGATGGTGTGCCGCGATATCACCGACAATCGGGAAATGGACCTGAACACCGTCTATGCCTGCGCGGCGGGAACACGCAAACATATCGGCACATCCTTTACCGAACCGTCCTTTGTGCCGGACGCGCTCAAGATGCTGCACATGATCGCGGGGGGCGAAGACAAGTGGCGCGAACGCCCCTTCATGTCCAATTCCAACTGTTTTGTCGTACCGCCAATGAAATTCGCGACCGAAGCCTGTCAGGTGATGGAAGAATGCATCAAGGGCGGCATGCCGGTCCTGTTGCTGTCGGCTGGCATGGCGGGCGCAACCGCCCCGTCGACCGTGGCGGGCGCAATCGTTCAGGCGGTGGCCGAATGTCTGGCCGGTCTGGTCTATGTCAACGCGGTCAAACCGGGCCATGCGGCAATCTTCGGCACCTGGCCCTTCGGGCTTGATCTGCGCACCGGCGCGATGACCGGCGGATCGGGCGAACAGGCCCTGCTAAGCGCGGGATGCGCGCAGATGCACCAGTTTTACGGCGTTCCCGGCGGGGCTGCGGCGGGCATCGCGGATGCGAAACTGCCTGATATGCAGGCCGGATGGGAACAGATGTGTTCCAATGTGATGGCCGGTCTGTCCGGTCTGAACATGGTTTATGAGGCTGCGGGCATGCACGCGTCCCTGCTGGGGTTTTGCCATGAATCGCTGATCCTTGGCGATGACCTGATCGGTCACGCCATGCGCTGCGTGCGCGGCATCGAAGTGACCGATGAAACCGTTGCGGTCGATCAGATTGCCGAGGTCTGTCTGGGTGGTTCGGGGCATTATCTGGGAACCGATCAGACATTGGGGCGGATGCAGTCTGATTATGTCTACCCCAGGCTTGGCGATCGTACTTCGCCCAAGGAATGGGCCGAGATTGGCAAGCCCGATTTGATTGCAAAGGCGATCGCACGCAAGGACGAAATCCTTGGAAAACGATCAGAAGCGCGGTTTGATCCCATCGTCGATGCGCAGATCCGCGCGGCGTTCAAGATCCACCTGCCAGCCTGATGCATTGAAAAAGGTGCAGCATCCGGTGTTTGGGGCACCGGATGCTGCTTGTGCCTTTACCCTTCGCTGGGTGCGGGCATCATGCCAGCGGCCTGCGCGGCAACAACTTCGTCGCTGTCCAGCGCGCCGTCAGCATTCACATCCATCGCTGAAAAGGTTTCCGCCGTGATGTCGGGATAGGCGGCCTGTACCTCGTCAATGGTCAGCACGCCATCGGCATTGGCATCTACATCTGTCGCAGCCCAAAGCGGCGCGGCCAGTGTTGCAGCGCTCAGCAGGGTGATCAGTGTCGTTTTCATTGGGACTCTCCGTTTATGATGTGTTGCGAGGCGCCGTTTTGTTGGCCCTCACCCCTCTAGACGCGTCAGATCGGTTTTGCGTTCCTTGCGGGGCGCAGGCGGGCGGAAATCTGCAAAACGCTGCCGATCCGGTCCGCTGGGATGCGCGCCGTGTCGCCGAAAAAGGCCCATCGGGACCAATCGGCGGAAAACGCCCGTCTTTTCAAACCTTCAGGCGATGTCACAGTGGTTGTCTCGACCCCGTCCTCAAGGAGAC